>CALXCT010000025.1 GCA_944386865.1 uncultured Oscillospiraceae bacterium
GGGTGTCCACGATGTTGATCTTCACGTCGCCGTACTGCACGGCGGTGTTCTTGGCCAGGATGGTGATGCCCCGCTCCCGCTCCAGGTCGTTGGAGTCCATCACCCGCTCCACGATGGCCTGGTTGTCGCGGTAGACGCCGCCCTGCTTGAGCATCTCGTCCACCAGGGTGGTCTTGCCGTGGTCGACGTGGGCGATGATGGCGACATTGCGCAATTTTTCGTTCTGCATAGTTTATCTCCTTTGACATACGGCAAATCCGCCCGGAGGCGGGACCTGCCCATCCCGCGTCTCCGCCGGGGACCGCGTACATGTTGTAAAAAACAGACACAATATTATACCGCCGCTGCGGCCCGGACACAAGGAAAACTTCCACAAACTTTCCGCCCCCGCGCCCCCCGATTTTGACGGAGAATGCTTCGTCACAGAAAATTTACAGGTCAAACCCCTGTGATTCCTTGTGTTTCGGGCCATCCTGTGGTATGATAAGGAACCAACATGGGGGCGTTTCGCCTCCGGCGGAATGGAACCGAGCACAGCTGCCGCGGCAGCTTTCCTTTTCTTGGACTGGAGGAATCTCATTGGAACCGAAGAAAAACGGCGGCAATAAAAATATCATGGGCATCGTCACCGTCCTGTTCTGGGCGTTCATCCTGACCCTGGCCTTCAACTCCCTGGCCTCCTCCCTGCGCCACTCCAATGTGGCCCAGGTGGGGTACAGCACCTTCTTTGAGTGGGTGGAGTCGGGCTATGTCCAGGCGGTGGAGATGGAGAGCACCGAGTACACCGTCTACCTCAAGGACGAGTACGCCATCGAGCTGGACGAGGAGACGGGGGAATACGTCATCACCGACCGGGTCAGCGGCCAGACCCAGCCGGAGGGGGGGCTGTTCCCCTTCCTGGCGGAGAAGACGGCCCAGTCGGCCACCTTCGTCACCACCCCCCTGCCGGTGGAGGACCCGGAGCTGCTGCCCGCCCTGCGGGCCAACGGGGTGGCGGAGGAGGCGCCCCCGGTGGAGCAGGCCTCCTACCTGATGACCCTGCTTTTGAGCTATGTGGTGCCCATGGCCCTGATGGTGGGCCTGATGATGCTGCTGTTCCGGGGCATGAGCGGCAAGATGGGCGGCATGGGCGGCCTGGGCGGCGTGGGCAAGGCCAACGCCAAGGTCTATGTGGAGAAAAAGACGGGGGTCACCTTCGCCGACGTGGCCGGACAGGACGAGGCCAAGGAGTCCCTCCAGGAGATCATCGACATCCTGCATAACCCCGGCAAATACACCGAGATCGGCGCCAAGCTTCCCAAGGGCGCGCTGCTGGTGGGCTCGCCGGGCACCGGCAAGACCCTGCTGGCCAAGGCCGTGGCGGGCGAGGCGGGGGTGCCCTTCTTCTCCATCTCGGGCTCCGACTTTGTGGAGATGTTCGTGGGCGTGGGCGCCAGCCGCGTGCGCGACCTGTTCAAGGAGGCCAGCAAGATGGCCCCCTGCATCATCTTCATCGACGAGATCGACACCATCGGCAAAAGCCGTGACAACCGCATGGGGGGCAACGACGAGCGGGAGCAGACCCTGAACCAGCTGCTGGCCGAGCTGGACGGCTTCGACCCCACCAAGGGGGTCATCGTCCTGGCGGCCACCAACCGGCCCGAGGTGCTGGACAAGGCCCTGCTGCGCCCCGGCCGGTTCGACCGGCGCATCACGGTGGACCGGCCCAACCTGGCCGGCCGCCTGGCCACCCTCCAGGTGCACACCCGCAACATCCGCCTGGCGGAGGACGTGAACCTGAACAAGATCGCCCAGGCCACCGCCGGCTGCGTGGGCGCCGACCTGGCCAACCTGGTCAACGAGGCCGCCCTGCGGGCGGTGCGCCACGGCCGCCGGGCGGTGAACCAGAACGACCTGCTGGTCTCCTTCGAGGTGGTCATCGCGGGCACCGAGAAGAAGGGCACCGTGCTCACCGAGCAGGAGAAGAAGCTCATCGCCTATCACGAGGTGGGCCACGCCCTGGTGGCCGCCCGGCAGAAGAACGCCCAGCCGGTGAGCAAGATCACCATCGTGCCCCACACCCAGGGCGCCCTGGGCTACACCATGCAGCTGCCCGAGGAGGAGAAGTTCCTCATGTCCAAGGAGGACATCCTCACCGAGATCCGCACCCTGCTGGCCGGCCGCTGCGCCGAGGAGGTGGTGTTCCAGACCCAGACCTCCGGCGCCGCCAACGACATCGAGCGGGCCACCGACCTGGCCCGGAAGCTGGTCACCATGTTCGGCATGAGCGAGAAGTTCGGCATGATGGGCCTTGCCACCATCCAGAACCAGTACCTGGACGGGGGCTACGGCCTCAACTGCGCCCAGGACACCGCCGCCCTCATCGACAAGGAGGTCCGGGAGATCATCGAGACCTGCCACACCGAGGCCACCAAGATCCTGCAGGACAACCGGGAGATGCTGGACGCGGTGGCGGGCTACCTGCTGCAGAAGGAGACCATCACCGGCCAGGAGATGATGTGTATCCTGGAGGGGAAGGACCCCGCCGAGGCGGACAACTACGGCGCCCAGCCCGAGCAGCGCCGGGGGGTGACCGACGGCATCGAGCCCCCCGCCCGGAACATCCACATCGTCAGCCAGCCGGTGCAGCCCCCCGTCCTGCCTGAGGACGACGCGCCCGCTATCCCCCTGGGCGGGGAGACGCAGAGCGGCTCCGGAGAGGACGGCCCCGGCCCGGATGGGTCCGGCTGGGCTGACTCCGGCCCCAAGACCGGGGAAGACGGGGACCCGGACAACAACGGATGATCCGCCCCGCTGACCTGCTGGCCCTGTGGCTGCTGGGGGTGAACCTGGCGGCCTTCGCCCTGATGGGCTGGGACAAGCGGCGGGCCCGGCGGGATGGCCGGCGGGTGCCTGAGCGGACGCTGTTCCTCACCGCCCTGCTGGGGGGCAGCCCCGGGGCCATTTTGGGGATGCAGCTGTTTCGGCACAAGACGAAGCACTGGTATTTCAAGTTCGGGATGCCCGCCATCCTCATCGCCCAGCTGGCCCTCGCCCTGTGGCTGACGGCGGGCCGGTCCTGACAGAAACAAGATCCCCCGGCAGCCTGCTGCCGGGGGATCTCTCCGGTCCGGGGGCGCTTGCACCTGGGGAGAGACGGCCCGGCGGCCGGGGGGAGAGAAGGAGACTTGTTCCGTCCCGGCGGCCGTTCGCCGTTTTTTCCCAGGAAAGCGGGGTATACTATCTCACAGCAGGAGCCGGGAGGGAAATCCTCCCTTGCCCGCCGCCGGAAAGCATGGTATACTAAAGTGTTGACCTTGAGAGAGAAGGAGCGGTGGGGATGGATAATATCACCCTGATCGGGATGCCCGGCTCGGGCAAGAGCACGGTGGGCGTGGTGCTGGCCAAGATGCTGGGCATGGCCTTTGTGGACATCGACCTGGTGATCCAGCACCGGGAGGGGGCCCTGCTCCAGGAGCTGATCGACCGGCACGGGAACGAGGCCTTTCTGGATATGGAGCGCGCGGCGGTGTGCTCGGTGGACTGCCGGCGCAGCGTCATCGCCCCCGGGGGCAGCGTGATCTACCGCCGGGAGAGCATCGAGCACCTGAAGAAGCTGGGCCCGGTGGTCTACCTCAAGGTGCCCCTGGACGAGCTGCTGGTCCGGCTGGGGGACATCAGCAAGCGGGGCATCGCCCTGGAGGGCGGGCAGACCATCGCCGGGCTGTACCGCGCCCGCTGCCCCCTCTATGAGGCCGCCGCCGACCTGACGGTGGACTGCGCGGGCAACCAGCGCATCGAGGACACCGCCCGGGAGGTCATCCGCCGGGTGGGGGCGCTGCCCGCCCTGAAGGACGTGATCCCTCAGGGGCCCGCCCGGAATTTCTGACCGGCGAAAATTCCCTCCAGCCCCCCGGAGGTACAGAAGGCGCGCGGCACGCCGCCGCGCCCGCGGGAGGCCGGGACCGGGGCCTGCGGGCCCGGCCCGCGACAGAAAGGAAGATCCGACGTGACATTTGAACAGCTGGGACTGATCGATCCCATTGACCGGGCGCTGGCCGACATGGGCTACGAGCGCCCCTCCCCCATCCAGGAGAAGGCCATCCCCCCCGCGCTGGCGGGCCGGGACGTGCTGGGCTGCGCCCAGACGGGCACGGGCAAGACCTGCGCCTTCGCCGCCCCCATCCTCCAGCGGCTGAGCCAGCGCCCCGCCCAGGGCCACCCCATCCGCGCCCTGATCCTCACCCCCACCCGGGAGCTGGCCCTCCAGATCCAGGAGAACTTCCGGCTCTACGGCAAGAACCTGCCCCTGCGCAGCACGGTGATCTTCGGCGGCGTGGGCCAGGCCCCCCAGGTGGCCGAGCTGAAGCGGGGGATGGACATTCTGGTGGCCACCCCCGGACGGCTGAGCGACCTGTACCAGCAGAAGTTCATCGACCTGTCCCGGCTGGAGATCTTCGTGCTGGATGAGGCCGACCGGATGCTGGACATGGGCTTCATCCACGACGTGCGCAGGATCCTCAAGTGGCTGCCCGAGCGGAAGCAGACCCTGTTCTTCTCAGCCACCATGCCCCCCGAGATCACCGAGCTGGTCAACTCCCTGCTCCACGACCCGGCCCGGGTGGCGGTGGACCCCATCTCCTCCCCGGTGAAGCTGATCCGCCAGTCGGTGTGCTTTGTGGACAAGGGGAACAAGACCCGGCTGCTGGCCTGGCTGCTGGAGGGGCAGCAGGTGAAAAACGCCCTGGTGTTCACCCGCACCAAGCATGGAGCCAACAAGGTGGCCCGGGACCTGGAGAAGCTGGGGGTGTCCGCCGCGGCCATCCACGGCAACAAGAGCCAGACCGCCCGGCAGCAGGCCCTGAACGACTTCAAGCAGGGCAAGGTGGCGGTGCTGGTGGCCACCGACATCGCCGCCCGGGGGCTGGACATCGAGGAGCTCAGCCACGTGTTCAACTACAACCTGCCCGAGGTGCCCGAGACCTACGTCCACCGCATCGGCCGCACCGGCCGGGCGGGGCACGGCGGCGTGGCCATCGCCCTGTGCGACTTTGCCGAGAAGCCCCTGCTCAAGGACATCGAGAAGCTCATCGGCTTCTCCGTGCCCGTGATGGAGGAGCACCCCTGGCCCATGGTGGTGCTGGAGGCCCCCAAGCGGGACAAGAACGGCCGGATCATAAACGAGGAGGATGCGGAGGCCCGGGCCGCCGCCCGGGAGAAGGCGGCCCAGCGCCGCAAGGCCCGGGAGGAGGAGCAGGCTGCCCGGCCCGCCGGGGAGGAGCAGCCCGCCCCGGAGGGCGGAAAGAAGTCCCGCCGGGGCCGCAAAAGCGGCCAGGGGGAGCAGCCCGCCCCCGCCGCGACTCCCGCCGCCGAAGGGGCCCGTCCGGCCCGGAGCCGGGGGGTGCGCCCCGGGGTGCAGCTGGACACGGGGGACGCCATGCCGGTGGTGGACTTTGAGAAGCCCGACCCTCTGGCGGGGGACCGGATCATGGACGCCACCGCCCGGCTGCTGGCCCCCCGCCGGGGGAGCACCGCGGCCCGGACGGAGGAGACCGGCGGGGAACAGAAGCGCCGCAGGAAGAAGCGGAGCGGCAAACCCGCCCAGACCGGGCAGGCCGCCGGCCGGGCGGAGCAGGCCGCGCCCGCCGAACCGGGCGGCGGGAAGAAAAAGCGGGGGAGCGGCCGGAAGGCCCAGACGGAACCATCTGCCCAAAAGGGCGCTGAAAAAAGCGCCGGGAAGCGCCGGGAGAAGCGTCCCGGCGGCCGGGGCGGCCGACGGGGAGAGCCGCCCCAGCGCCCCCACACCAAGGACTCCACCGAGCAGCCCAGCCTGATGAAGCCCTTCTACCTCACCCGGGACTGACCGGGACCGACCCAACAGCAGACCGGGACCGCCGGGGCGCGCCGCCCCCGGCGGTCCCCTTTTTTGCCCGCTCCCCGGCGCGCCCCGCCCCGGGAGAGAGGATGCCGCCTCCGCCGGAGGGCGGCCTTGCCCGGGAGGCGGCGCGCCCCCTCCCCCGCCGCCGGCCCCTCCCCCGGGGACCGGGGACGGCGGGGCGGCGTTCCGCTCGGGACCGGGGTGCATTTTCCGCGGCCAGGGCCCTTCTTTTTCGCAGTTCACCCTTTTTTCCCGCGGGGTTTTATGCTATACTGAACGGGTTATCAGGATTTTCACAGGACGGGAGGACGGGCCTATGCATGAAAGACCCCCCATCAGGCGCTCCGCGCCCATGGAGGCGGAGGCCGACG
>CALXCT010000026.1 GCA_944386865.1 uncultured Oscillospiraceae bacterium
GGGTCCCCTCGTTCATCTGCTTGGCCACGTTGGGATTGAGGCCCACGTGGGAGACGATCAGCTTCTTCGCCCGGTGGTCATCCACCAGTTTGCCCAGGCCGTAGCCCGTCTTGCCCGCGTCGGCGGCAATGATGGTCAGGTCCTTCACCCCCCGCTCCAGCAGCTTGTCCACCAGGGTGTGGGGGTTGCCGCAGCCCATGAAGCCGCCGATCATGACGGTGGAACCGTCCTTGACCAGCCGGGCCGCTTCTTCCAGTGAGATGATCTTTGCCATTGGCTCATCCTCCAGCTTCTTCAAGTCATGCTGTGCATGCAGCATCATGATATCCGATTCCCGGTCAAAAAGCAAGAGGGTCCGCACAGGCGGACCCTCTTGGTCAGCGTTCAGGAAGGGCTCAGCACTTCTCGAAGACAGCGGCAACGCCCTGGCCGCCGCCGATGCACAGGGTGGCCAGACCCTTCTTGGCGTCGGGGCGCTTGAGCATCTCGTGCAGCAGGGTGACGATGATGCGGGCGCCGGAGCAGCCCACGGGGTGGCCGATGGCGATGGCGCCGCCGTTGACGTTCACCTTGCTCATGTCGAAGCCCAGCTCACGGGCCACAGCGATGGACTGGGCGGCGAAGGCCTCGTTGGCCTCGATCAGGTCCATGTCGTCCACGGTCAGGTTGGCCTTGGCCAGAGCCTGGCGGCTGGCGGGGATGGGGCCGGTGCCCATGATCTTGGGATCCACGCCGCCCTGGCCCCAGCTGAGCAGCTTGGCCATGGGCTTCAGGCCGTACTTCTCCACGGCCTCCTTGGAGGCCAGCACGATGGCGGCGGCGCCGTCGTTCACGCCGGAGGCGTTGCCGGCGGTGACGCGGGGGGTGTTGAAGTCAGCCTGCTTGTCCTTGCAGCACTTGGCGTCGAAGGTGTCCTCCACGGTGCCGCCGTTGGCCTGGAAGGCGGTGTCCTTGGAGACGGGGAAGGCGGTGCGCAGCTTGGCCAGGCCCTCGGCGGTGGTGCCCACGCGGGGGAACTCGTCCACCTTGAACTCCACCACTTCCTTCTTCTTCTTGACCATGACGGGCACGATCTCGTCGGCGAAGCGGTTGGAGGCCAGAGCGGCGGCAGCCTTGGTCTGGGAGGCCAGGGCGAACTCGTCCAGATCCTGGCGGGTGATGCCCCACACGTCGCAGATGTTCTCGGCGGTGGTGCCCATGTGGTAGTTATTGAAGGCGTCCCACAGGCCGTCGTACACCATGGTGTCGATCATCTTGGAGTCGAACATCCGGGCGCCCCAGCGGGCGTTGGGCATGGCGTAGGGGGCGGCGGACATGTTCTCCACACCGCCGGCGACCACGATCTCGGCGTCGCCGCTGCCGATGGCGCGGGCGGCCTCGATGACGGTCTTCATGCCGGAGCCGCACACCATGTTCAGGGAGTAGCCGGGCACGCTCAGGGGCAGGCCGGCCTTGACGCCCACCTGGCGGGCCACGTTCTGGCCGGCGCCGGCGGTGATGCAGCAGCCGAACATGACCTCGTCCACGGCCTCGGGCTTCACGCCGGCGCGGCGGACGGCCTCCTTGACCACGATGGCGCCCAGATCAGCGGCGGGGATGTCCTTCAGGGACCCGCCGAAGGAGCCGACGGCGGTGCGGCAGCAGTTGACAACATAGATCTCTCGCATTGTAAAACGCCTCCATTGTTTTTTCCATATTCCCTGTGGGAACTTGTCATACACATTCATCATTATAATCTCCGCTCTGGGAAAAATCAACAGGTTCCCCCTTGGCGCAAGTGAAGATTCCTTGAGAAACCAACCGCCTGTTTTTGTTCAAAAAAGCCAAAGCCAGGCCGGATTTTCCCGGTTTTCCCGTTATTTTTTTAACGGTTTCCCTCTCCCCGCTCAGCCCTGGCCGGCCAGCTCCAGCGCCCGGTCCAGGATGGCGGCGGCGGCCTCGTCCTTGCTCATCAGGGGCAGCGGGTCGCAGCCCCGGGCGGTGATGAGGGTGAGCACGTTGGTGTCCACCCCGAAGCCCGCCCCCGGCTGGGTGAGGCTGTTGGCGCAGATCATGTCCACCTTCTTCTTCTCCAGCTTGGCCCGGCTGTTCTCCAGCAGGTCCCGGGTCTCCATGGAGAAGCCGCAGATCACCTGGCCGGGGCGGCGGTGCTCCCCCAGCCAGGCCAGGATGTCCACCGTCCGCTCCAGGGGGAGGGACAGGTCCCCCTCCTTCTTCTTGATCTTGTCGCCGCTGTATTGGGCGGGGGTGTAGTCGGCCACGGCGGCCGCCTTGAAGATGAGGTCGGACTCCCCGCTCCGCTGGGACACCGCCTCAAACACCTCCCGGGCGGAGGTCACGTTCACCACCTCCACGAAGGGGGGCGGGTCGATGGCGGTGGGGCCGGTGACCAGGGTGACCCGGGCGCCCCGGAGCATGGCCGCCCGGGCGATGGCGTAGCCCATCCTGCCGGTGGAGTGGTTGCTGAGGAAGCGCACCGGGTCCAGCGCCTCCCGGGTGGGCCCGGCGGTGACCAGCACCCGCTTCCCCTCCAGGTCGTGGGGCAGGGCGATAGCGCGGAGGATGTGCTGGAGCAGCTGCTCCGGCTCGGGCAGCTTGCCCGCGCCCACGCTGCCGCAGGCCAGCCGCCCGCTGGCGGGCTGGATCACCTCCCAGCCGTAGCGGCGGAGGATGTCCAGGTTGTCCTGGGTCACCGGGTTTTCGTACATGTTGGTGTTCATGGCCGGGGCGATGAGCTTGGGGCAGCGGCAGGCCAGCACGGTGGTGGTGAGCATGTCATCGGCCAGGCCGTGGGCCAGCTTGGCGCACACGTTGGCGGTGGCCGGGGCGATGAGCACCAGGTCGGTGCGCTCAGCCAGGGCGATGTGCTCCACCTGGTGGGAGAAATTGCGGTCGAAGGTGTCCACCATGCACCGCCGCCCGGTCAGCTGTTCAAAGGTGAGGGGGGCAATGAATCTGGTGGCGTGGTCGGTCATCACCACCTCCACCGCGCAGTGCTGCTTGACCAGGGCGGAGGCCAGGGCCGCGGCCTTGTAGGCGGCGATCCCCCCGGTGACCCCCAGCAGGACGGTCTTTCCCTTGAGCATGTCCATCTTCCTCTCCGGCATATCCGCCAACGATTGTTCCGCACCATGATACCATAGCCGCAAGTCCATGCAGACCTGCACGCCGCAAATGCGGCGCGGCTGCTGATATTATACCGTCCCCCGCCGCCCCTGTCAAAGGCTCCGGCGGAAAATCCCCGGGGGCGGCGGGGAAAAAGGGCTTGACTTTTACCCTTTGGATTGGTATACTGTCAGAGCCGCTTTGAATGGGATGGCAGGCGAGAGGCGCTTCTTCGGGGCGTCCGGCGCGGCCGGCAAGCGAGGGAAACCTCCTCCCCCGACAGCGAGCCCGTAATAAAGGAGTTGAAACTCATGAACGCAATCATTGTGACCGGCGGCAAGCAGTACAAGGTGGCCGAGGGCGACGAGATCTTCATCGAGAAGCTGAACGCCGAGGCCGGCGAGGCCGTGGTGTTCGACCAGGTCCTGGCCGTGCTGGACGGGGACAAGAAGGCCAAGTTCGGCTCTCCCCTGGTCAAGGGCGCCAGCGTGGACGCCACCGTGGTGAAGAACGGCAAGGGCAAGAAGATCACCATCTTCAAGTACAACGCCAAGAAGGGCTACCGCAACCGTCAGGGCCACCGTCAGCCCTACACCAAGGTCAAGATCGAGAAGATCCACAAGACCGCCAAGAAGGCCGAGGGCGCCGAGGCCGAGGCCTGAGATGACCACCGTGACCTTCCTCACCGAGGGTGAGCGCATCGTGGGCTTCACCGTGAAGGGCCACGCGGGCCTGGGCGCGGCGGGGGAGGACATCCTCTGTGCCGCGGTGACCAGCGCCGTGCGCCTGACCGAGTGCGCCGTGAATGACGTGCTGGGCCTGGGGGCCGCGGTGAAGGTGAAGCAGCGGGACGCGTCCGTCTCGCTCAAGCTCCCCGGCAGTCTGGGGGACGCCGCCGAAAGCGCCAGCCAGACCATTCTGGCGGCCATGATGGTGTATTTCACCCAGCTGCATGAGGAATACCCCGAACATCTGATGGTCATGGAGCAGGACGCCCCCTGACCGCCTATCATCTTACAGAAAGGATGGTTTGTTATGCTGAAGATCGGTCTGCAGTTTTTCGCCCATAAAAAGGGCGTGGGCTCCACCCGCAACGGCCGCGACTCCGAGGCCAAGCGGCTGGGTGTGAAGCGTGCCGACGGCCAGTTCGTGCTGGCGGGCAACATTCTGGTGCGGCAGCGCGGCACCCACATCCACCCCGGTGTGAACGTGGGCAAGGGCAGCGACGACACCCTGTTTGCCATGAAGTCCGGCCGGGTGAAGTTCGAGCGCCTGGGCAAGGACCGCAAGCAGGTCTCCATCGTGGAGATCGAGCAGTAATCACACTGTGAGAAGAAGCCGCAAACGACATCGTTTGCGGCTTCTTTCGTAGCGCCGCCCCGACCGGCGGCGGGGAACAGGAGGCAGAGCCAATGGCCAACCAATTCATCGACACCGCCCGCATCACCGTCCGCTCCGGGGACGGGGGCAACGGCGCGGTGTCCTTCCACCGGGAGAAATACGTGGCTGCGGGCGGCCCCGACGGGGGCGACGGCGGCCGGGGGGGCAACATCGTGCTGCAGGTGGACGACCACCTGTCCACCCTGATGGACTTCCGGTACAAGCGCAAGTACGTGGCGGAGAACGGCATGAACGGCGCGGGCAAGCGGTGCACCGGCCGGGACGGGGCGGACCTGGTGCTGAAGGTGCCCCGGGGCACCGTGGTCCGGGACGCCCAGACCCGGGAGATCATCCAGGACATGTCGGGCAGCGAGCCCTTCATCCTCTGCCGGGGGGGCAAGGGGGGCTGGGGCAACAAGCACTTCGCCACCCCCACCCGCCAGGTGCCCCGGTTCGCCAAGTCGGGCCTGCCCGGCCAGAGCCGGGACGTGATCCTGGAGCTGAAGCTGCTGGCCGACGTGGGCCTGGTGGGCTTCCCCAACGTGGGCAAGTCCACCCTGCTCAGCGTGGTGTCCAAGGCCCAGCCCAAGATCGCCAACTACCACTTCACCACCCTGTTCCCCAACCTGGGGGTGGTCTATGTGGAGGAGGGGGTGTCCTTCGTGATGGCGGACATCCCGGGCATCATCGAGGGGGCGGCGGAGGGCGCCGGCCTGGGGCACGACTTCCTGCGCCACATCGACCGCTGCCGCCTGCTGATCCACGTGGTGGACGTGTCGGGCAGCGAGGGGCGCGACCCGGTGGCCGACTTCGAGGCCATCAACGCCGAGCTGGCCCGCTACTCCCCCGAACTGGCCGCCCGGAAGATGCTCGTGGCGGCCAACAAGGTGGACATCATGGAGGACCCCTCCCTGCTGGCGCGGCTGCGGGAGCATGTGGAGGGCCTGGGGCTGGAGCTGCTGGAGATCTCGGCGGCCTCCCACCAGGGGGTGCGCGCGCTGGTGCAGAAAGCGGCGGCCGAGCTGGCCCAGCTGCCCCCCGTCACCATCTACGAGCCCACCTATGTGGAGCGTCCCCCGGAGGTGGACACCTCCGGCGCGCTGGACATCCAGCAGTACGACGACGTGTGGACGGTGGAGGGCCCCTGGCTGCAGCGGCTGATCTCCAACGTCAACTTCGACGACTACGAGTCCCGCAACTGGTTTGACCGGATGCTCCGGGAGTCCGGCCTGTTTGAGCGGCTGGAGGAGCTGGGCATCAAGGACGGGGACACCGTCTCCCTCTACAACCTGGAATTTGAATACCGGCGCTGACGGCCCGCGCGGCCGCCCGCCCCAAACAGCAGCGCCCTCCGGGGATCTCCCGGAGGGCGTTTCAGCGTGTCGAGAACCCTCGACACGCTTCTCAACAATGCAAGCATTTTTTCGAGGGGATGCAGCCCGCTGCGTCGCACGCACAAAGCGCGTACGCTTGCGGGCTGAGAAGTGTTTTTTCCGAGGCACATGTCCCCGGAAAAAACGGATTCAGACCTTCTTT
>CALXCT010000027.1 GCA_944386865.1 uncultured Oscillospiraceae bacterium
GCGTCCACACGGCCGGCGTCCAGGGCGGTCTTGATCTCGGGATAGGTGGCGAACTCGGAGAAGTTGCCGCTCTTGGTCAGCTCCACGCCGTTCTCGGCGGCGGCGGCGATGAGGGCCTCCATGGAGGTGGAGCCGGTGGACACGCCGATCACCTTGCCTGCCAGGTCGTCAAAGCCTTCAATGCCGCTGTCGTTCTTCACCAGCAGGGAGACGGCGTCGGTGTAGTAGGGGGTGGTGAAGTTCCAGCTCTCCTTGCGCTCGTCGTTGATGGTGAAGGTGGCGATGACCATGTCGATATCGCCGGAGTCCAGCAGCTGGCCGCGGGTGGCGGCGGTGACGGCGGTGAACTCCACCTTGTCGATGCCCAGGGTCTCGGCGATCTTGTAGGCCAGGTCGATCTCCAGGCCGGAGTACTCCTCGGTCAGCACGTCCTGATAGCCGAAGCCGGGCACGTCGGACTTCACGCCCACCCGCAGGGTGCCGCGCTCCACGATGGCCTGCACGTCGGCGGCCAGCTCACCGGTCTGTACGGGGGCGGACGCATTGGGATCGGCGGCGGTCTGCTGCGGCTCGTCGGTGCCGCCGCAGGCGGTCAGTGCCAGGGCCATCATGCCGGCCAGCAGAAGGGACAGAAGCTTCTTCTTCATTTTGATTACCTCCATTGGGGTTGATGTATCGGCCGGGGGCCTGGCGGGGCCGCCGCGGCCTCTTGGACCGCCCTGGGGGCGATGCAAGCGGGGAAGGGTCAGCGCAGGATCTTGCTCAGGAAGAGCCGGGTGCGCTCCTCGGTGGGATTTTCAAAGAAGTGCGCGGGGGAGCCCTCCTCGATGATGCGGCCGTCGTCCATGAAGATGACCCGGTCGGCCACCTGGCGGGCAAAGCCCATCTCGTGGGTGACGATGACCATGGTGATGTTCTTCTCGCTGGCCAGCCGGATCATCACGTCCAGCACCTCCTGCACCGTCTCGGGGTCCAGGGCGGAGGTGGGCTCGTCAAAGAGGATGATCCGGGTCTGGGCGCACAGGGCCCGGGCGATGGCCACCCGCTGCTGCTGCCCGCCGGAGAGGGTGGAGGGGTAGACATGGGCCTTCTCCCGCAGGCCCACCACGTCCAGATAGTGGTAGGCCAGCTCCTCTGCCTCCTTTTTGGTCTTGCCGTGCAGCTTCACCGGGGCCAGAGTCAGGTTGCCCAGCACGGTCATGTGGGGGTAGAGGTTGAACTGCTGGAACACCATGGAGGTGGTCTGCCGCACCAGGTGGACCTTGTTCTTGGCGGTCAGCTCCTGCCCGTCGATGAACACCTGGCCGGAGGTGGGGATCTCCAGCCCGTTCATGCAGCGCACGGTGGTGGACTTGCCGGAGCCGGACGGGCCGATGATGACCAGCTTCTCGCCCTCCTGCACCTCCAGATTGATGTCCTTGAGCACCTCGTGCTTTCCAAACCACTTGTGAACGTGGGACAGCTTGATCAAGGAAGTTCCCTCCAATTTAGATCGGATTTCCGCACCGGCGCCTGCCGGCGGCGGACATCGCAGAACAGTATCTTCCAGATGAAAGTATGGTCTTACATTCCGTCATTATACATGGTATGCGTGCCTGTGTCAACCCGAATTTGAATGAAGGAAAAATCTCCACTTCATTTAATTTAGCAATTTAGCGCAATAAAATATCAGCGCAAGGCGGAGACGGGGAAAATGGGGAAGGGAGGGAAGCATAGGGAAGGAGAGACGGGCGCAAGCTAAGGCGGGAAAACTGCGGGGGCACGGGGAATGGGAGACGGGGCAGATCTTTCCGCGCCCCGCAGCCTTCCAAGCCCCGGGGCCTGCCGGAAAGGCGGCTGCATGGCGCGGTGTGGAACAGAAGAAATGAAAGATGCAATGTGAAAACTTGCATAAAACAGGGACACGAGGGGGGAAGGATCTTGACAAATGAAATAAAACGGAGGCGGATGGGCAAAAACGCCTTGACATTGCCTGCCGGGAGGGCTATACTTTCGTACTGTAAAGGGACGAAGGCGTTCCCGCTCCATGGGAGTGGAATGCCCTCGTCCCTCTTTTTGTCCGCCGGGGTGCGGAAGGGAGCGCGGACAGCTGGGCCGCGCCGGAAAGGGGAGAGGCAGATGAACAGACAGGAAAGCTCAGGGCTGTACCGGCCCTGTTTTGAGCACGACGCCTGCGGCATCGGCGCGGTGGTGGACATCAAGGGCAGGCCCAGCCACGCCGCGGTGGACGACGCGCTGAAGATCGTGGAGAAGCTGGAGCACCGGGCGGGCAAGGACGCCGAGGGGAAGACGGGAGACGGCGTGGGCATCCTGGTGCAGGTGTCCCACCGGTTCTTTGCGGGGGCGGCCCGGCAGGCGGGCATCGACCTGCCCGGCGAGCGGGACTACGGCGTGGGCATGTTCTTCTTCCCCCGGGACGGGCTGCGCCGGGGCCAGGCCAAGAAGATGTTCGAGGTGGTGGCCGCCAAGGAGGGGCTGGAGTTCCTGGGCTGGCGGACGGTGCCCGTGCGTCCCGAGATTCTGGGGCGGAAGGCCCGGGACAGGATGCCCGTGATCGAGCAGGCCTTCCTCCGCCGCCCGGAGAGGACGGCGCGGGGGCTGGACTTCGACCGGCGGCTCTATGTGGTCCGGCGGGTGTTCGAGCAGTCCAATGACGACACCTATGTGGTCTCCCTGTCCAGCCGCACGGTGGTCTACAAGGGGATGTTCCTGGTGGGCCAGCTGCGGGCGTTCTACCCCGACCTGCAAAGCGGGGAGTACGAGTCGGCGCTGGCCATCGTCCACTCCCGGTTCTCCACCAACACCGACCCTGCCTGGGAGCGGGCCCATCCCAACCGGCTCATGGCCCACAACGGGGAGATCAACACCATCCGGGGCAACGCGGACCGCATGCTGGCCCGGGAGGAGACCATGCACACCCCTCTGCTGGAGGGCGATCTGCACAAGGTCTTCCCGGTGGTGGACACCAAGGGGTCGGACTCCGCCATGCTGGACAACACCCTGGAGTTTCTCATGATGGCGGGGATGGAGCTGCCCCTGGCGGTGATGGCCTGCATCCCGGAGCCCTGGCGGGAGGACAAGACCCTCTCCCGCGCCCGGCGGGACCTGTATCAGTACTATGC
>CALXCT010000028.1 GCA_944386865.1 uncultured Oscillospiraceae bacterium
GGGCGGGGTCCAGCTGGGGGATCTTGTCCAAAACGCCCTTCAGGGTGGCGGCGGCGTAGTCCACAGGATGGGTGGTGGCAAAACCGCCCTTGCGGGCGCGGCAGCAAGCGCTGCGGCCATAGGCGACGATAACGGCTTGTCTCATGGTGATCTACCTCCAAAATTCAGTTGATGGCCGGCGGAAGAGCCGGAAGGACCGGGCTTTCTTCACAACCGGGGGATGCCGATGGGGAAAACTGTTGTTGAACTGCAACAAAAAACATGGTAAAATGGTCGCATCCTGCCTCGGGCGGTCTGCGTGCGCGGGGCGAAAACAAATAGGACGGGGGAGTGGAAAACGATGAATCCGACCGCGGAAAAGCTGCAGAAGCTCTCGGCAGACCTGAAGGACGCGCGCACCGACGCCCAGATCGGCAAGATCCGCCGGGAGCTGGACCGCCTGGCCGGCCAGCTGGAATCGGAGCTGGACTTCCGGGCCATCGTGGACTCCAGCAACGACGGCATCTATGTCGTGGACCGGGACGCGGTGATCCGATACATCAACCCCGCCTATGCCAAGTACACCAAGCTCCAGCCGGAGCAGGTGCTGGGCAAGACCAGCATGCAGCTGGTGGAGGAGGGCATTTTCAGCGAGGTGGCCACGCCCAAGGTGCTGGACAGCAAGCGCACCCACATCCTGATGGGCTATGTCCGCACGGTGGACAATCAGGATATCTACGGTTATTGCATCATCCGTCCGGTGCTGGATGAAAACGGTGAGCTGCGCTACGCGGTGGTCACGCTGTACGATCCGGACCGCCTGCGCGCCCGATACTCCGAGTTCAACTCGGGGGACAATGCCGTGGTGCCTCCCATCCGGGTGCGGGAGGCCGGCGGTGTGGATGAGGGGGGCGAGCCCGTCATCGGTTCCAGCATGGAGCTGAAGCATACCTACGACATCGCCAGACGGGTGGCGGAGACCGACGCCACAGTGCTGATCTACGGGGAGTCCGGCGTGGGCAAGGAGGGGGTGGCGGATTACATCTGCGCCCGCTCTCCCAGGCGGGACAAGGCCTTTGTCAAGGTGAACTGCACTGCGATCCCGCCCAACCTGCTGGAGTCGGAGCTGTTCGGCTATGAGCGGGGCGCCTTCACAGGGGCCAACAGCAAGGGGAAGGCGGGCCTGTTCGAGCTGGCCAACGGCGGCACGATCCTGCTGGACGAGATCGGTGATCTGCCCATCGACCTGCAGGCCAAGCTGCTGCGGGTGCTGCAGCAGCGGGTGGTGCTGCGCATCGGCGGGACCACCCCCATCAAGCTGGACGTGCGCATCATCGCCTCCACCAACGCGGACCTGCAGAAGAAGATCGCCGAGCACCAGTTCCGGGAGGACCTGTATTATCGGCTGTCCACCATCCCCATCCATGTGCCGCCGCTGCGGGACCGGAAGGAGGACATCCCCCAGCTGGTCCAGTATTACCTGGACTTCTTCTGCCAGCACCACCACCGGTACATCCAGCTGTCGGACGCCCACATGACAGTGCTCCAGCGCTATGACTGGCCGGGGAACATCCGCCAGCTGCGCAATGTGATCGAGTATCTTGTGGTGTGTGCCGACGACGAATACGTCACCAGCATCAAGCCCCTTCTGAAAGTCCTCGGGGTGGAGGGGTTCTCCACGGAGAACACCATCTGTCCCTCTCTGGAGGAGAGCATGAGCAGCTACGAGAAGTCGCTCATCATCCAGGCCCTGAGTCAGAACGGGGGCGTGCGCAGGGCGGCCAAGGCCCTGGGCGTGGACCCGGCCACCATCTCGCGCAAAATGAAGAAGTACAACATCGCTCCGCCTCAGAAGGAGACGGATGGCTGAGTTTTTCCGGTGGGAGAAACCGCTGTGTGCAAAGGGAGCCCCGATGCACCAGCGGTTTCTTTTTTCCGCCGGAAAAGGAGGAGCGGTTCGCGGTCCGGGGCTCAGACGGCGCCGGTCTTGTAGATGATACTGGGCAGCCAGGTGATCAGGCCGGGGAAGAAAATGAACAGGACGCAGGCCAGGAACATGACGCCCACGAAGGGCACAGCGGCCTTGTAGATATCCGCCATGGAGATGTCGTCCGAGGCGATCTGCTTCAGATAGAACAGGTTGAAGCCGAAGGGGGGCGAGATGTAGCCGATGAGCATCAGCACCACGAACAGCACGCCGAACCACAAGGAGTCGAAGCCCAGGCCGTCCACCAGGATGGGCTGGATGATGGGGATGGTCAGCATGATGATGGCGCCGGGATCCAGGAACATGCCCAGGATGACCATCAGCACCATGGTGGCGATGAGGATGACATAGCGGTTGAGCTCCAGCCCCAGGATGACGGAGGTGATGGCCTTGTTGGCGCCGATCTTCTGGAAGAAGGCGGACAGGGCAGCGCTGGTGAAGATGATCCACACCACCATACCGGACAGCTCCAGGGTGCGGTAGCAGGTGTTGACGAAGCTTTTCCAGTTCAGGCAGCGGCGGATGGCGGCGATGACGATGACGCCCACGCATCCCACGGCGGCGGCCTCAGTGGGGGTGGCCACACCGCCGAAGATGGAGCCCAGCACCAGGATGATCAGGATGATGGGGGCGATGACGCCCTTGGACGCCTTGAGAATCTCGCCGATGGAGGCCCGGTCCTCCTTGGGGACGGCGGGGGCCAGGGTCTTGTCGAACGCGCAGCGGATCACGATGTACACGCAGAACAGGAAGGCGATGAAGATGCCCGCGAACACGCCGCCGGCGAACATCTGGCCCACGGAGTCGTTGGTGAACAGGCTGTAC
>CALXCT010000029.1 GCA_944386865.1 uncultured Oscillospiraceae bacterium
ACAGCGCCGCCGCCCTGACGGCCGCCGAGGAGGCCAGCCGCTCCCTCTACGGCAACTACGCCGGCACCCTCACCATCTACAACCTGCCCTCCTCCCTGATGGTGGCCATCACCGCCTCGGTGATCCCCGCCATCTCGGCCGCCCTGGCCCGGCGCAGCCGGAAGAGCGCCCGGCGCATCGCCGCCGCCTCCCTGCGCATGTGCGCCATCGCCGCCCTGCCCATGGGGGTTGGCCTGCTGGTGCTGGGGGAGCCCATCATCCGCCTGCTCTTCCGGAGCCTGGACCCCGCCCTGGCCGGCGCCCTGCTGTCCACCCTCGGGGTGGCCTCCATCTTCGTGTGCGTCATGATGGTGTGCAACTCCATCCTCCAGGCCTACGGCTTCATCAACCTCCCCGTGGTCATCATGCTGCTGGGCGGGGTGGTGAAGATCGCGGTGAACTACAACCTGGTGGTCATGCCCCAGGTGGGCATCTACGGCGCCCCCATGGGCAACGTGCTGTGCTTCGGCCTGGTGTGTGTGCTGGACCTCATCGTGGTCAGCCGGGTCATCCCCGGCTTCCCCGGCCTCTTCTCCCTGTTCGGCAAGCCGGTGCTGGCCGCCGCCGTCATGGGCGGGGCGGTCTGGGGGTGCTACGGCCTGACCTCCCGGCTCATCGAGAGCTACACCGTCTGCACCCTGCTGTCCATCTGTGTGGGGGGAGCGGTGTACCTGGCCCTCATCGTCCTGCTCCGGGCCCTCACCCGGGATGAGCTGGCTCTGATGCCCAAGGGGGACAAAATCGCCCGGCTGCTCCGGCTGGACTGACGAAAAACCTTTGGATTTCCGGCTTTTCGGGGTGGAGAATTTCGGAAAACACTTGCAGAGGACTGATTTTTGTGGTAGATTTTATGAGAAAAGAGCGCTATGGCGTCCGGGACCTGGAGGAGATCGTCCGTCTCCTCCGCGCCCCCGGGGGCTGCCCCTGGGATCGGGAGCAGACCCACGAGTCCCTCCGGCGGGGCACGCTGGAGGAGACCTACGAGGTGGTGGAGGCCATCGACCAGGGCAGCCCCGAGCACCTGAAGGAGGAGCTGGGGGACGTGCTGCTCCAGGTGGTCTTCCACGCCGACATCGAGCGGGACGCCGGCCGCTTCACCCTGGACGACGTGGCCGACGGCATCTGCAAAAAGCTCATCTACCGCCACCCCCACGTGTTCGGCACCGTGGCGGTGAGCGGCACCGACGAGGTGCTCACCAACTGGGAGGAGCTCAAGCGGAAGGAGAAGGGCCAGGCCAGCGACACCGACGCGCTGGCGGCCGTGGCCCGGAGCCTGCCCGCCCTGTGGCGGGCGGAGAAGGTGCAGAAGAAGGCGGCCAAGGCCGGCTTCGACTGGCCGGACGTGACCGGCGCGGCGGACAAGCTGTACGAGGAGCTGGACGAGCTCAAGCAGGCCGCGGCCCGACAGACCAACGTGGAGGAGGAGCTGGGCGACCTGCTGTTTTCAGTGGTCAATGTGGCCCGCTTCCTCAAGGTGGACCCGGAGGCGGCCCTCTCCCGCGCCTGCGACAAGTTCATCCGGCGCTTCGCCCGGGTGGAGCAGCTGGCCGGCCGGGAAGGCCGGGCCATGACGGATATGGAACTGGCCGAATTGGACAAGCTGTGGGAGCAGGCCAAGCAGGACTTAAAGGCGGACACGCCTTAAGTAAATATATCAAATTACCGGCGGGAAGCCGCCAAATCGTGTAGGAGGAATTTCATCATGAACAAAGCCGAACTGATCAATGCCGTCGCCGAGAAGGCCGAGCTGTCCAAGAAGGACAGCGAAGCCGCCATCAACGCCGCCATCGATGTGATCACCGCCGCTCTGGCTGAGGGCGACAAGGTCCAGCTGGTGGGCTTCGGCGCGTTTGAGGTCAAGACCCGCGCCGAGCGGATCGGCCGCAACCCCAAGACCAAGGAGAGCATCAAGATCCCCGCCTCCAAGGTGCCCGTGTTCAAGGCCGGCAAGGCCCTGAAGGACGCGGTGTCCAAGTAAGTTCGCGCGTTCGGGGCGGCTCCGGCCTTCTGCCGGGGCCGCCCCTTTGTCTCACCGCCCGGCGGAGGGCCGGGCGCGGGAAGGAGGAACCGCTTCCATGCGACTGGATAAATGGCTGAAGGTGTCCCGGCTGATCAAGCGGCGCACCGTGGCCAACGAGGCCTGCGACGCCGCCCGGGTCACCGCCAACGGCCGGCCGGTGAAGGCCTCCTACGATGTGAAGGCAGGCGACGTGCTGGAGATCCGCTTCGGCGAACGCCTGCTCCGGCTGGAGGTGCTGGTGGTGGCCGACAACGTGGGCAAGGCCGACGCCGGCGCCATGTACCGGGAGCTGCCCTGAAGTCATACAGAAAGGCCCCGCCGTCCCATGGGACGGCGGGGCCTTGTCCTTCTGTTTCCGGTCTTCCGCGCGCTCAGAGCAGTCCCAGCTTGGACAGGGGGAACACGGCCAGCCGGGCCACCCCCAGCACGTACCGCTCGTCGATCACGCCCACCTGGATGTGGCGGCTGTCGGTGGAGTTGTTGCGGTTGTCCCCCATGACGAAGATGCAGCCCTCGGGGACGGTGACCTCGGTGATGCACATGTTGGAGTTGCGCAGGGCGGGGTCCTGCATCCGCTCCAGGATGTAGGGCTCGTCCAGCACCGCGCCATCCACGCTCACCGTGCCCGCCTCATAGTCGATCTTCACCGTCTGGCCGCCCACGGCGATGCACCGCTTGACGATGGCCTCCCCCTCCAACACCGGGGCATCCAGCTTGTTGAGCACCACGATGTCCCCCTGCCGGGGATCGCAGCCCAGGCTCTGGAGGATGAGCAGCTCCCCGTTCTGCAGGGTGGGGTCCATGGACTGGCCCACCACTACCGTCAGCCGCCCGGCGAAGGTGCCCAGCAGGATCAGCACGGTGAGCACCGCCGTCACCGCCTGGAGCCAGTAAAACAGCGTGCTGCCGCCGCTCTCCTTCTCCGCGGCCGCCTTCTCGCCCGCGGCCAGCACCTCGTCCTCTTCCTGTTCCCCGCCGGTGCGCTTGTCCCATTGTTCGTCCATGGACGCTCCTCCTTGCTCCCGCCGCCCGGGGGCGGCGCCGTGCCTGCTGCCTCCCCGCCGTCCGGGGCGGGGCCTTGGGGATGATTATAGCCTGTTTTCCTCAGCTTTGCAAGTGGGCGGCGGTCACCTCCGGCCGTCCGGCCAGATACTCCGCCTCCCGGCCGTGGCAGGTGAACAGCAGCACCTGCCGCTCTCCGGCCAGCTGGCACAGCGCGTCCAGCGCCAGGGCCAGCCGCCCGTCGTCAAAGTTGGCCAGAGCGTCGTCCAGCACCAGGGGGCAGGGCTCCTCCCCGGGCAGCACCAGCTCGCAGATGGCCAGCCGCACCGCCAGGTAGAGCTGGTCCATGGTGCCCTGGGACAGGGCCAGCAGGGGCCGGGGGATCACGCCGTCCCGCTCCTCCACGCTGGCCTGGAGGGCCCGGTCCAGGGTCACCGCCTGATACCTCCCCCCCGTCAGCCGCTCCATCCACCGCCCGGCCCGGGCGTTGAGCGCGGGGGAGAAGCGCTCCTGCAGCCGGGCGTTGGCCTTCTTCAGTGCGTCCAGCGCCGTCTCGATGGCCCGGCACTCCCACCGGGCCTGCTCCAGCGCACCCCTCAGCTCCTCCCGTCGGGCCTGGAGCCGGGCGGGGTCGCCCATGGCCTGCTGCTCCCCCGCGGCCCGCTCCAGCTCGCCGCTGGCCCGCTTCCATCCGTCCTCCACCGCGGCCAGCCGCCGGGCGGTCTCCTCCGGGTCGCCCTCCGGCGAAGCGGGGGTCTCCTCCGGCCCGGTCAGCGCCCGGCCTCCCTGGTCCCGGAGGGTCTCATACAGCCGCCGGGCCCCCTCCAGCCGGGTCTGGGCCAGCTTGCGCTGCTCCTCCAGCCCCAGCGCCCGGGACAGGGCGGCGGAGCAGCCGAACAGGTCGGACACCTCGGGGGCGAAGCCCCGGACGAAGTTCAGCACGTCCGCCCGGCTGTTCTCCCGGCGGGCCATGCGGTCGGCCAGGGCGGTGCGCACCCGCGCCGCCTCCTCCCGGGCCCCGTCCGCCTCGGCCCGGCGGCGGCGGTAGTCCTCCGCCAGAGGGGCGATGCCCTCCGGCTCTCCCACCCCGTAGCGCTCCAGCCGGGCCTTGGCCCGGCCCTCCGCCTGTCTGGCCCGGCGGAGGGCCAGGACGGACAGGGCGGCCAGCGCCAGATAGGCCAGCACCCCCAGTCCCGACCAGGGGGACAGCCCGCCCCCCAGCCCCAGGTCCAGCCCCAGCGCCAGGGCCAGCAGCAGCACGCCCCCCGCCTGGAGCAGGGGGGACCGCCTCCGCTCCCGCCGTGCCCGGGCCTGCTCGGCCCGGACGGCGGCCGCGTCCTCGGCGGCCCGGGCCGCCGCCTCCTCCCCGGTCAGGCCGGAGAACAGGGGATCCTCCCCCCGGGCCGCCGCCTCCCGGGCGGCCTGGTCGGCCTGGGCCAGGGCGCGCTCCCCCTGGCGGATCTCCTCGTCCACCGTCTTGAGGTAGCTCAGCTCCCCCTGGGCCTGCCGGAGCAGCTCCCGCTCGGGCAGCGGGCCGAAGCGGGCCTGCCGCCCCTCCAGCTCCTCCAGCTCCCGCCGGGCGCGCTCCAGCTCCTCTCCGGCCCGGGTGTACTGCTCATCCAGCGCCCGCCGGGCGGCCTGCCGGTGCCGCTCCAGCTCGTCCTTCAGCCGGGCGCGCTCCCCCTCCAGCCGGTCCAGCTCCCCCCGGGCGGCCAGGATGCGCCCGGTGGTCCCTTCGATCCGTTCCAGATTGGCCTCCACCTCGCTCAGCTCCGCCTCCAGCCGGGGGATCAGGCCGCTGCCCCGGTACTCCCGGCGGCGCATCCACTCCCGCAGGCGGCCCTCCGTCTGGGAATAGGACACCTCCTCCTCCCCGGCGGTGACCAGGGCGGCGATGCGCCGCTCCAGCTCGGGGGTCTGATCCACCGCCAGAGCGCTCTGGCGCAGGAAGGCGGAGCGCTCGAACACCTCCCGGCTCACGCCGGTGAGCCGCTCGCCGCAGTTCTCCCCCGTCAGCCCCTCCACCGGCTCGCCGGTGTCGGTGTACACCGCCTCGAAGCCCCCCATGGGGCTGCTGCCCCGGGTAAAGCGGCGCAGCGTGATCCGCCGTCCGCCGTGCTCGCACTCCAGGGTGCCCTCCATGGCCCCGCCGCCCCAGGGGCGGTAGCGGTTCTTGTCCGCGATATGGTCCTTCCGGTCCCGGTCCCGGGTGTCGATCCCGTAGAGCATCACCCGCAGGAAGGCCGCCCAGGTGGACTTGCCCCCCTCGTTGGGCGCCTGAAGGACGTTCAGCCCCGCTCCCAGCTCCAGCACCGCCCGGTCCAGCCTGCCGAAGCTGGCGGTCATGCGCCTGAGTCTCATCGGTCCTCCCCTCCCTCCAGGGCGGCCAGGCCGAAGCGGGCCGCCCGCTCCAGAAGCTCCCGCTCCTGTTCGTCCTCACAGCGCTCCAGCCGGGCCGCCAGCTCCCCCAGGAACAGGCCGGTGAGGCTGTCCTCCCCCCGCCTGGCCCACAGGTCCCGGCGCAGGACGGTCCGGTCCTGCACCTCCCCCTGCCAGCAGCGGGCCTCCACCGCGGGCAGCAGCGCCTCAAGGTCCAGGCGCTCCAAACCCCGCTCGCCGGTGAGCACCACCCGGCAGATGTCCTCCGCCGTGACGCCTGACATCCCTTCCGCCACCGCGGCGGCCAGGTCCTCCCGGCCGGTCACGTCCACCGGCTGGATCAGGTATCTCCGCCTGCACAGGGGGACGAACTCCATCTTCACCTCGCCCCGGTCCACCGTGCCCCGCAGCACGCCCTTCTCCCCCAGCTCGTCAAAGCCCCGGCCCTCGGGGCAGCCGGGGTAGGCCCAGGCGGTGTCTCCCGCCCGGTTCACCCCGCTGAAGGCGTGGACATGGCCCAGGGCGGCGTAGTCCATCCCGCTGCCCGCCAGCTGAGCGGAGGTGACGGGGTCATACCGGCTCTGGGGCGCGTCCACATCGGCGTGGAGCACCATCAGCCGGGCAAGCCCCTCGTCCTGCTCCGGCCGGAAGCCGTCCAGGAGGGAGGTCTCCTGCCGGGGGGCGGTGAAGGCCGCGCCGTACACCACGCAGCCCAGCTCGGGCAGCGCCACCCGCTCCCAGCCGCCGGTGAAGATGTGCACGTTCTCCGGCCAGCGCAGCAGGGCGTAGGGGGAGCGGCCGTGGTAGTAGTCGTGGTTGCCGGGGGCGAGGAACACCGGGACCCCGATCCGCCCCAGGGCGGAGGCCAGGGCCTGGTTGGTCTCATAGAAGGTCCGTCCCCCGTCCAGCAGGTCGCCCGAGAGCAGCACCAGGTCGGCCCGGCTGTCCCGGCACAGCTCCACCAGCCGGTCCAGCAGCTCCCGCTGCTCCTGCCGGCGGCGCACCGCCCGCTGGGGGCTCAGGCCCGCGAAGGGGGAGTCCAGGTGGAAGTCCGCCCCGTGGATCACTCTGACCATGCTCTGCCTCCTCTCAGTCCGCGATATCCACCCGCTCCACCGCGGTGCAGCGGCGGGCCTCGGTGTCGATGGTGAAGCGGACGCTCTCCAGCTTGCAGGGGCCGGGGGCCTCCTGGTAGCGCTGGTGGATGCCGCCCAAAAACAGGTTGACCGACTGCTCGGGCTTCACCCCAAGCACCGACTGGGCCGGCCCGGTCATCCCCAGATCGGTGACGAAGCCCAGCCCCTTGGGCAGCACCCGGGCGTCCGCCGTGGGCACATGGGTGTGGGTGCCCCACAGGGCCTGGACCCGGCCGTCCAGATACCAGGCCATGGCCCCCTTCTCGCTGGTGGCCTCGGCGTGGAAGTCGGCCAGGACGATGTCCGCCCCGCCCCCGGCCAGCAGCCTGTCGGCGGTGGTGAAGGGGTTGTCCAGATGCCCCCCCATCTCCACCCGCCCCTGGAGGTTCAGCACCCCGATGCGCAGCCCCCGGGGGCCGTCGAACACGCCCCAGCCCCGGCCGGGGTTGCGGGGGGTGTAGTTGGCCGGGCGGAGGAGGTAGGGGCACTCGTCCAGGAATTCCGCGATCTGGACCCGGTTGAAGGTGTGGTTGCCCAGGGTGATCACGTCGGCCCCCGCGTCCAGGATGGCCCGGGCCTGCTTCGGGGTGAGCCCCACGCCGGAGGCGTTCTCCCCGTTGACCACGGTAAAGTCGATCTGATGCAGCTTCTTCAGGGGGCGCAGGTGCCGCTCCAGAAAGGCCAAGCCCCCCTCGCCCACCACGTCGCCCACCGCCAGCACGTTCAGCAGCATGATCTCTTCCTCCTCCGCCGCCCAGGAGGGCGGGCTCCATTTTCTCCATTATAAGCGCTTTCTCTGCAAAACACAACGGCGCGCGCCCCGCCGCAGAAAAGGAGGGGGACTTCCCTTGGGAAGTCCCCCTTCGCCGCGGCGTCTATGTCTCCCCCTGCCAGAAAACCAGCTCTCCCGCCTCCAGCGAGGCGGCACAGCGCAGGATGCGCTGGTTGGCCGAGCCCCGGAACCGGAGGGACAGGTCCTTCTCCCCCTGGACGAAGGGCCCGTCCACCAGCACGTCGATGTTCCGGAGCATCCCCTCGGTGTGCTCCGTCCACGCCCGGCCCCCGGGGCGCAGGTCCCGGTCAAAGAGGTAGCCGGTATAGCACCAGACGCTCTTGTCCGGATACGCCCGGCGCACCCGCTCCAGAAAGGGGGCCAGGGCGGGCTGGTTCCGGGGATCGAAGGGCTCGCCCCCCAGCAGAGACAGGCCCTTGACGAACGCCGGAGCCAGGTCGTCCAGGATGGAGCGCTCCACCTCGGCGGTGAAGGGCCGCCCGTAGGCGAAATCCCAGGCCTCGGGGTTGAAGCAGCCGGGGCAGCGGTGCTCACACCCGGAGACGAACAGGGACACCCGCACTCCCGGCCCGTTGGCCACGTCCCGGCGCTTGATGGCGGCGTAATTCATCCCGATCCCTCCCGTCAAAGGCGGGGCCCGCTCCGCGGGCCCCGCCGGTCTCTCCCGGGCGCGGCGTGCTTACAGGTGCAGCACCCGGGCCTTGATCTCCCTGGTCTTGCCCACGTTCCAGAAGTTCTCGCCCAGGTAGCCGCAGGTGCGGCGGGTGACGTTCATCTTGCTGTGGTCCTTGTTGCCGCAGTTGGGGCACTCCCACTCGTTATCGTCGTTGATGAGGATCTCCCCGTCGTAGCCGCACACCTGGCAGTAGTCGCTCTTGGTGTTGAACTCGGCGTACTGAATATTGTCGTAGATGAACCGGACCACGTCCTCCATGGCCTCCAGGTTGTGGCGCATGTTGGGGATCTCCACATAGGAGATGGCCCCGCCGGAGGAGATCTTCTGGAACTGGCTCTCGAACTCGAATTTGGCGAAGGCGTCGATGTCCTCCCGCACGTCCACGTGGTAGGAGTTGGTGTAATAGCCCTTGTCGGTGACGTCGGGGATGGTGCCGAAGCGCTCCTTGTCGATGCGGGCGAAGCGGTAGCACAGGCTCTCGGCGGGGGTGCCGTACAGGGCGAAGCCGATGTTGGTCTC
>CALXCT010000030.1 GCA_944386865.1 uncultured Oscillospiraceae bacterium
GCTGGAGGCCATCTCGGTCCATCTGGAGTGGAAGCTGTACACCCTGCTGGCCGGCCCGGCCCGGCGGGAGACCCGCTCAGCCGCCCTGTCGGAGGAGCAGCTGCGGCGCACGGTCAGCCGGCAGTTCGACCTGACCAAGCGGGAGCTGGAGATCCTGGAGCTGGTGGACGCGGGCAAGAGCAACGAGGAGATCCTGGCGGCGCTGTACATCAGCAGATCCACCCTGGACAAGCACCTTTACCACCTCTACCGCAAGACGGGGGTGAAAAACCGGATGCAGCTGATGCACCTGACCGGGCAGATCCGGGTGAATCCGGGCCAGACGGCGCAGAGCTGACCGGGAAAGACAGGCCGAGGGGGCATGCGAATGATCGCATGCCCCCTCGGCTTTTAGAAAGAAGGATAGATGAAACTGCTGGAACTTGCTGGTCACTCTAAGGTGATGCCCAGGGCGGCAGCGTTGGCGGCCAGATCCTCGGCGGCGATGTCGGAGCCGGCCCACTGCTCGATGGTGATCTCGGTGTCGAACACGTCGGCGTACTGGTCGGCGTAGCGGGCCACGATCTCCATGCACTTGTCATAGATGGCCTGGCCGTCGTAGCCGTAGCTGTCCAGATAGGCGATGTACTCGGTGTGGACCTGCTCCCGGATGGAGTCGGAGGTCATGAAGTCATACAGCTCCTGGGTGGGCTCGTAGATCTCCACGCCGTGCTCGCCCATCTCCTTGGAGACGGAGAACACACAGGTGTCCCAGTACCAGCCGGCCATGTCGGAGGCGTAGGAGCCGGAGTACAGGTCGATGGCCTGCTGGACGTGCTCGGGCAGGTTGTTGTAGGTGTCGGGGTTCATGGCCAGGAACATGGGGGACTCGGACACGGGGTAGTCCATCACATAGCCCAGCACCTCGTAGAGGCGGAAGCAGTCGATGTTGTGCCAGTCGTTCATGCAGCCGTTGACGATGTTCTTCTCCAGGTACTCATAGGTGTCGGAGGTGGCCACGGTGACGGGCTCCATGCCCACGGCGGACACCCACAGGGCGGCGGTGGAGCCGGCGGTGCGGAACTGCAGGCCCTTCAGGTCGTCGATGGACTCGATCTTGCCGTAGGCCTTGGTGGTGGACAGCAGGCCGCTGCAGTTGCCCTGCACCTCGATCAGGCGCAGGTCCTTGTACTCCCCGGCGCACTCGGGGATCTCGGCCACCATGTCGGTGTAGACCTTGGAGCCGTGCTGCGCGGAGGTCAGGCCGTTCAGGGGCAGCTGGAGGAACTCGGAGACGGGGAAGGTGCCGGAGTAGAAGGGAGCGCCGATCCAGGCCATGTCGGCCGACCCGCCGATCACGGCGGAGAGCGACTCGGTGGCGCCGTACAGGGAGCCGCCGTTGAACAGGGTGAACTCCAGACGGTCGGTGGAGTGCTCGGCCACGTAGGCGGACATCATGTCGGTCAGGTCCTTGCAGAACAGGGCGCCCTTGGAGATGTCGGAGTCGTGGTTGGTGAGGATCAGATCATAGGTGGTGCCGGTGCCGGGGAGGGACTCTGCGGGCGCGGAGGCCTCCGCGGAGGGGCTGCCCTCGGCGGGCGTGGTGTCCGCGGGGGCGGGATCGCCCGAGCAGGCGGTCAGAAGCGCAAGAGTCATGACCGCGGCCATGACCGCGGCAAGATACTTCCTCAGATTCATGGTTCTCCTCCTCAAAATTGATCGGGACCAGAATGCCTCAGGTGGTCTTGAGCGTAAACTCGGGGCTGAGTTCCTGCCAGCTGTCGATGCGGCGCTTCAGCTCCGCCTTGCTCTCCGGGTCGTCCCGCATGGCAAGCAGCACCCAGTCCATCTGGTCCAGGGCGGTGCCGATCTCATCCAGCTTCTGATAGGGGATGGAGATGAGCATCCGCCCGGCGGGATAGACCTTCCGGCGCTTCATGCCGTGGCCCATCCCGGTGACGGAGAAGTTCACCTTCCCGCTCACATAGGGGTAGGCGAACAGCCAGGAGCAGTTCATCACGGGGGTGGAGCGGCTCTCCCACACGTCGCCGTTGATGTAGGTGCTGGCCCGCATGAGGATGTCGCCCTGCTCCGGGGTGGCCACGCAGAAGACAAGGTCGGGGTCGAAGTCGCACTGGGAAAGGGGACAGAAGATCACGAAGTTGCAGGCGTTGGGCTTGAGCATGGTGATCTGGTGGTACAGCCGGGCGTTGGCGGCCTGGGTGCGGTAGACGCCGAAATCGGGTCCGGCCTGCCCGCTCATGGCCAGAGCGGGCATGGGCTCCATGCCCATGATCCGCTTGCCCACGCAGTCCTCGTCCTCCCGGGTGATGAAGAAGGCCCGGTTCTCATCCTGGGCCTTCCGGGCGAACTGGCAGAAGGACAGCGCCTCGTCCACCCGCTCCACCCCCTTGGGCTGGGCGTAGCAGTACTTCAGAGCCACGGGCTGGAACTCCATGTCCAGTTTGGCAAACAGGTCCTTGGTTTTCTGTGACAGCATATGCTGATTCCTCGCTTTCCGGAAAAAGTTAGGTTGGGTACCCTTACGCCTCCTATTGTAGCCTGTTTTGTACCGCAGCGCCAGGGGGTCCTGCCGTGATTTCTTCGGTATTTTGGTGGGAAGGAGGGGAACAGGTTCCGAAAAATAGGAATAAAATAGGTAGAAAACAGGAAGAAAGAGGGGCAGGACGGCCGCCGCCGGAGGGTGAAAAGAGGGGGAACCGGACTTGTTTTCCGGAGAGGGGTTTGATATAATGTACTATCACCCACTGTAAAGGGACCTGCCGGCGGCCCGGCGCGCGCATCACTGCGCCCCGGCCTGCCGCCGTGATGTGCCGGGACGCCCGGCTGAAAGGAGCTGTCGCATTGAACCGAAAGATCTCACGGCTGATCCAGCCCAGGCTCCAGCTGTACTTTGTGGCGCTGATCGTCTTTGCCGCGGTCTCCGCCTTCTTCAACGTGTATCTGGGGCTGGCGGAGGGGATCGTGGCCCTGCTGCTCTACCTCTATTTCAAGAGCAGCGGCCACAAGCGCCGCAAGGAGATGCTGCGCTATCTGGACAGCATCAACGGCAACGTGGACGCCGCCGCCCGGGACAGTATGAACAACGCGCCCCTGCCCATGGTCATCTTCCGCCCGGAGAGCGGCGAGGTGGTGTGGAGCAACGACCGCTTTCTGAAGATGGTGGGCAGCGAGGAGGCCCTGTTCGACACCCGGCTGAACGAGGCGGTGCCCGGCTTCGACGAGCGCTGGCTGATGGAGGGGAAGAACGAGTGCCCCTCCGAGGTGGAGCTGGGCTCCCGGCGCTACTGCGTCTTCGGCAGCCTGGCCCGGGTGGAGGGCCGCGGGGGCGGATTCCTGGCCACCACCTACTGGGTGGACGTCACCGACTACTCCACCGCCCGGCAGCAGCTCAACGCGTCCCGCCCGGTGGTGGCCATCCTGATGCTGGACAACTACGAGGAGCTGATGAAGAACCTGCCGGAGACCAGCCGCTCCGCCCTGCGCAGCCAGCTGGACACCAAGCTGGCCGAGTGGGTGGCGCCCACCAACGGCCTTCTGTGCCGGTTCGACCGGGACCGGTACCTGTTCGTCTTTGAGGAGCGGTACCTGGCGGGGTTTGTGGAGAAGAAGTTCGACCTGCTGGACACGGTGCACAAGATCCAGAGCGAGACCGGCCTGCAGCCCACCCTGTCCATCGGCGTGGGCAAGGAGGGGGAGAGCTTCCAGGAGCTTTACCAGTACGCCAGCCTGTCCATCGAAATGGCCCTGTCCCGGGGGGGCGACCAGGCGGTGGTGAAAAACCGCTTCAACTTCGAGTTCTACGGCGGCCGGGCCAAGGAGACGGAGAAGCGCACCAAGGTGAAAAGCCGGGTGATGGCCAACGCGCTCAGCGAGCTGGTGGCCGACTCCAGCCGGGTGCTGGTGATGGGCCACAAGTACCCCGACCTGGACGCCTTCGGCGCGTCGGTGGGGGTGTGCGTGCTGGCCCGGAAGCGGGGAGTGCCTGCGGCCATCGTGGCCGCGCCCGAGCCCAATCCCGCCTCCCCCATGTATGCCCGGATCCGGAAGCTGCCCGAGTACGAGCAGTGCTTCGTGGACGCCCAGGAGGCCATGGTCATGGCCGACGGGCGCACCCTGCTGGTGGTGGTGGACACCAACCGGCCCGAGCAGGTGGAGTCCCAGGACCTGCTGGAGTGCTGCAACCGGGTGGCGGTGATCGACCACCACCGCCGGGCGGCCACCTACATCGCCAACGCGGCGCTGAACTTCCACGAGCCCTACGCCTCCTCGGCCAGCGAGCTGGTCACCGAGCTGCTCCAGTACATCGTGGAGCCCAACGACCTGCTGCGGGCGGAGGCGGAGGCCCTGCTGTCCGGCATCGTGCTGGACACCAAGCAGTTCTCGGTGCGCACCGGGGGCCGCACCTTCGAGGCGGCAGCCTTCCTGCGCCGCTGCGGGGCGGACACCTCCGAGGTGAAGAAGCTGTTCCAGAACGACCTGGAGGGGACCATCTCCCGCTACGACATCATCCGCAACGCCCGGATGTACCGCAACGACATCGCCATCGCCCGGGTGGACCACACCGTGGGCCGTGTGACGGCGGCCCAGGCGGCGGACGAGCTGCTGAACATCTCGGGCATCGACACCTCCTTCGTCCTGTTCCCCGACGGCGAGCGGGTGATCGTCTCCGCCCGGTCCATGGGGGACGTGAACGTGCAGGTGATCCTGGAGAAGCTGGGGGGCGGCGGCAACGCCGCCACCGCGGGCGCTCAGGTGCCCGACATGACGGTGGACGAGGCCACCAAGGCGCTGCTGCGGGCCATCGACCAGTATTTTGACGACGAGGACTGAGCGGGGGCGGCGCTGCCGCCGCCAGGGACCCGCCGGAAGGCGGGACGCGCCCGGGGCGCGGAGCCTGGGGCGGATTCACTCCGCCCCGGCGAGGGAAAAAGACCGGGGCCCCCGGGGGACATGGTCCGCCGGGGCCCGCAACGCCGCCACCTCGGGCGCCCAGGTGCCCGGGATGACGGTGGACGAGGCCACCAAGGCGCTGCTGCGGGCCATCGATCAGTATTTTGGCGACGAGGACTGAGCACCTCAGATTCAGGAAAGGAACGAGAGACCATGAAAGTGATTTTACAGCAGGACGTGAAGGGCCAGGGCAAGAAGGGCCAGCTGGTGGAGGTGTCCGACGGCTACGCCCGCAACTTCCTCCTGCCCAAGAAGCTGGCGGTGCCCGCCACCGCGGAGAACGTGAACACCATGAAGCAGCAGGAGAAGGCCCGCAAGGCCCAGCAGGCCGCCGAGAAGGCGGAGGCCGAGGCGGTGGCCAAGCGGCTGGAGGGCATCGTGGTGAAGCTCAGCGCCAAGGCCGGCGAGGGCGGGCGCCTGTTCGGCGCGGTCACCGCCAAGGAGGTGTCCGAGGCCCTGGCCGGGCAGCATCAGCTGACCATCGCCAAGACCAAGATCGTGCTGGATGAGCCCATCAAGAGCTGCGGCACCTACCAGCTCAAGTGCAAGCTGGGCTATGAGATCACCGGCACCCTGAACGTGGTGGTGACCGAGGCGTAAACGGGGACCCATGCTGTCCCCGCGCGCCGACACGCCGGGAGGAGGGGAAAAGATGCCAAGTGAAGAGGAACTGCTGGGCCGTCAGATGCCCCACTCGGTGGAGGCGGAGCAGGCGGTGCTGGGCTCCATGCTCATCGACGCGCGCTGCGTGCCCGAGGTGATCGAGCGGCTGCGGGGGGAGGACTTCTACCTGCGGCAGAACCGGGAGATCTTCGAGACCATCTACTCCATGTTCAACTTCTCCATGACCATCGACCCGGTCACCGTGCTGGAGCAGATGCGGCAGAACGGCGTGTATGACGAGGCGGTGAGCGGGAATTATATCCTTCAGCTGATGGATACCACGCCCACCGCGGCCAACGTGGGGGAGTATGTGGACATCGTGCGGGACAAATCCCTGCTGCGCCGCATCGGGGACACCGCCGGAGCGATGACCGCCATGGTGGCGGAGGGCACCTCCACCGCCCAGGAGGTGCTGGAGGCGGCGGAGCAGAAGATCTACGCCCTGCGCCAGGGCCGCGCCGCCCAGGGGCTGGCGCACATCTCCAGCGTGATCCTGAACGTCTACCAGCGGCTGGGGGAGCTGGCCGCCAGCGACTCGGCCATCCCGGGCCTGTCCACCGGCCTGGGGGACGTGGACGCGGCCATCTCGGGGCTGAACAACTCCGACCTGATCCTGCTGGCCGCCCGGCCGGGCATGGGCAAGACCTCCATGGCGCTGAACATCCTGCTCCACGCGGGCAAGTATTCGGGCAAGAGCGTGGTCTTTTTCTCCCTGGAGATGAGCCGGGAGCAGTTGGCCATGCGCCTGATCTCCAACGAGTCCTTCGTGGACAACAAGAAGCTGGTCACCGGCAACCTCAGCGAGGACGACTGGGTGAAGATCGCCGCGGCGGCCGCCGCCCTGAACCAGACCCAGATCCTCATCGACGACAACCCCACCCTCACGGTGGCCGACATGAACGCCAAGTGCCGCCGGGTGGACAACCTGGGCCTGGTGGTCATCGACTACCTGCAGCTGATGCAGTCGGCGGGCGGGCGGCAGTACGCCGGGGAGAACCGGCAGCAGGCGGTCAGCGACATCTCCCGGGCCCTGAAGATCATGGCCAAGGAGCTCAACGTGCCCGTGCTGTGCCTGAGCCAGCTCTCCCGCGCCAACGAGGCCCGGTCCAACAAGCGGCCCATGCTGTCCGACCTGCGTGAGTCGGGCGCCATCGAGCAGGACGCGGACATCGTCATGTTCCTCTACCGGGAGGACTATTACAACGAGGACTCGGAGAACCACAACCTGGCCGAGTGCATCATCGCCAAGAACCGCCACGGCGAGACCCGCACGGTGGAGCTGCAGTGGCTGCCCGAGTACACCACCTTCTCCGGCATCGACCGCCGGCACGAGGAGTACTGAGCCGGCCGGCGCGGAGGGAGAGAGCCATGGCCAAGGGTGCCTTTTCCGAACTGAACGAGCTGGCGGAGGAATACGGGATGCTCCCCCGGGGCTGCACCGTGCTGTGCGCGGTGTCCGGGGGGGCGGACTCCGTCTACCTGCTCCACCGGCTGTACCTGCTCCGGGACCTGCTGGGTTTCCGGCTGGCCGCCGCCCACTATAACCACGGCCTGCGGGGGGAGGAATCCCTGCGGGACGAGACCTTCGTGCGGGACTTCGTGGCCCGTTGGTGCGGCGTGACGCGGCTGACCGGTCCGGACGGCGGGGAGCGGACGCTGCCCCCGGTGGAGCTGATCGTGGGCAGGGGGGACGTGGCCGCCGAGGCAAGACGCCGGAAGGCGGGACTGGAGGAGACCGCCCGGTCCATGCGCTACGCCTTCCTGGAGGAGGCCGCCCACCGGGCGGGAGCCGACCGGATCGCCGTGGCCCACACCGCCGACGACAACGCCGAGACCCTGCTGCTCCACCTGCTGCGGGGGACGGGGCTGCGGGGGCTGGCGGGGATGGCCCCCGTCCGGGGGCGGGTGATCCGCCCCCTGCTCACCACCACCCGCGAGACGGTGCTGGAATACCTGGCCCTGTACGGCATCCCCCATGTGGAGGACAGCTCCAACGGGGAGGACTTCTGCCTGCGCAACCGTCTGCGCCACCGGGTGATGCCCGCGCTGGAGGAGCTGGCTCCCGGCTTTGTGGAGCGCAGCCGGGACACCGTCCGCCTGCTGCGCCGGGACGAGGAGCAGCTGGAGCATCTGGCGGACGGGCTGTGTGCCCAGGCCCGGCGGGAGGGAGACGTGGTGCGTCTGCCCGCCGGAGCCCTGGCTGCCGCTCCCGAGAGCGTGGCCACCCGGGCGGTGCGCCGCCTGCTGGGCGGGCTGCGGGAGGGGGACGACCGGTGCTCCGCCCCCCATCTGCTGGCGGTGGTGGAGCTGTGCCGGGGGGAGAACCCCTCCGCCCGGACGGACCTGCCCGGCGGGCTGTCCGCCTGGCGGGAATATGAGCTCCTGTGCCTGGGCCGGGATGAGCCGCCCCCTCCCGTGGAGGAGCGGACGGTGACGGTCCCCTGCCGCCTTCCCGCGGGGAGCGGCTGGGTGCTGGAGTGCGAGCTGGACACGGCGCCCCGGGAGCGGGTGAAAAGCGACGGCTTTTTCTGGCTGGACTGTGCTAAGCTAAAGGGCGGCCTCGTCCTCCGGGGCCGCAGGACGGGGGACGAGCTGGCCCTGCCCGGCCGGCCTGCGCGGAGCCTGAAGAAGATCCTGATCGACCGCAGGCTGCCCCGGCGGCTGCGGGACGGCCTGCCCCTCTTGGCCGACGGGACGGGAGTGCTGCTGGCGGCCGGCCTGGGGCCGGACGCACGGCGGCTGGCCCCGCCGGGGGCGGCGGCGGTGAAGGTCCGCTTCCTGCGCCGGACCCAGGAGAAAGAGATACAAAATGAGAGGAAGAATGACGATGCATAAGGACGTTAAGGAGATCCTGTTCAGCGAGGAGCAGCTGAAGCAGCGGGTGGAGCAGCTGGCCGCCGAGATCAACCGGGACTACGCCGGGCAGGAGCTGATGCTCATCAGTGTGCTGCGCGGCTCCTTCGTGTTCATGGCCGACCTGGTGCGGGAGCTGACCGTGCCCTGCACGGTGGACTTCATGGCGGTGTCCTCTTACGGCAGCGGCACCAGCAGCAGCGGGCAGGTGCAGATCACCAAGGACCTGTCGGAGGACATCTCGGGCCAGCACGTGCTGGTGGTGGAGGATATTCTGGACTCGGGCAACACCCTGAGCTACCTGCTGGAGCTGCTCCGGGCCCGCAAGCCCGCGTCCCTGCGGCTGTGCACCCTGCTGGACAAGCCGGAGCGGCGGATCAAGCCCGTGCAGCTGGACTACACCGGCTTCTCCATCCCCGACGCCTTCGTGGTGGGCTATGGGCTGGACTATGACGAGCATTACCGCAATCTGCCCTACATCGGCATCCTCAAGCCTTCGGTGTACGGCGGGGAGGAGTGACCGCCCGTCGGGCGCGGCTTCCCATCAAGTGCCTGAAAGGGTGTGTTTTCTCTGAAAAGGATCTCTGTGCGTGATATCGTGTTCGTGGTGCTGATCTTCCTGGTGATGCTCAGCGCCATGGGCGCGCTGAACAGTATGGACGCCGAGTATGAGCGCAGCTACGCGGACATCCGGCAGCTGTTCGAGCAGGAGAAGGTGCGGCAGTTCGTGGTCAAGGACGACGGCACCCTGCTGCTCAGCCTGCGGGGGGAGGGGGACGAGACGCAGTCCGAGACCTTCCGCCTGGCCAGCTTCCAGGTGTTTTATGACGACCTGCACGAGCTGATCGACCAGCAGTGGCACGACGGCATCATCGAGGACTACGACTATCCCGCGGGCTTCGTGGCCCCCTGGTGGCTGGGCTATGTGCCCTATCTGCTGATCTTCGTGGCCTTCGGCTTTTTGTGGTACTTCATGTTCCTGCGCCAGTCGGCCTCCATGGGGTCGGTGGACCGCACGGCCAACCGCTTCGGCCATGCCCGCACCAAGACCCTGTCCGACCAGGGCAAGAAGGTCACCTTTGACGACGTGGCCGGGGCGGACGAGGAGAAGGAGGAGCTGCAGGAGATCGTGCAGTTCCTCCGGGACCCCCAGCGCTTTACCGCCCTGGGCGCCCGCATCCCCAAGGGCGTGCTGCTGGTGGGCCCTCCGGGCACCGGCAAGACCCTGATCGCCAAGGCGGTGGCCGGGGAGGCGGGGGTGCACTTCCTGTCCATCTCGGGCTCCGACTTCGTGGAGCTGTATGTGGGCGTGGGCGCCAGCCGGGTGCGGGACCTGTTCGACCAGGCCAAGAAGGAGGCCCCCGCCATCGTCTTTATCGACGAGATCGACGCCGTGGGCCGCCAGCGGGGCACCGGTCTGGGCGGCGGCCATGACGAGCGGGAGCAGACCCTCAACCAACTGCTGGTGGAGATGGACGGCTTCGGCAGCAACGAAGGGGTGGTGGTCATGGCGGCCACCAACCGGCAGGACATCCTGGACCCCGCCCTGCTGCGCCCCGGCCGGTTCGACCGGCAGATCTACGTGGGCCTGCCCGACATCAAGGGCCGGGAGGCCATCCTGAAGGTCCACGCCAAGGACAAGCCCCTGGCGGAGGACGTGTCCCTCCAGGAGGTGGCCCGGGGCACCGGCGGTTTCACCGGCGCCGACCTGGAGAACCTGATGAACGAGGCGGCCCTGCTGGCCGCCCGGCAGGCCCGGCCCTACCTCACCATGGCCGACCTGCACGAGGCCATGCTGAAGGTGCTGGCCGGTCCGGAGAAGCGCAGCCGGGTGGTCACCGAGCACGCCCGGAAGCTCACCGCCTATCATGAGGCGGGCCACGCGGTGGTCATGCACGAGCTGCCCACCCAGGACCCGGTGCACCAGATCACCATCGTGCCCCGGGGCCCGGCGGGCGGGATGACCATCTCCCTGCCGGTGGAGGACAAGAGCTACCTCTCCCGCACCGAGCTCAACGAGCGCATCGCCGCCTGCCTGGGCGGCCGGGCTGCGGAGGAGCTGGTGCTGGGGGACGTGTCTACCGGCGCGTCCAACGACCTGCAGCGGGCCACCGCCACCGCCCGCGCCATGGTCACCAAGTACGGCATGAGCGACAAGCTGGGCACCGTGGTCTTCGACACGGGCAGCGACGAGATCTTCATCGGCCGCTCCATGGCCCAGGCCCGGCCCTACTCCGAGGAGGTGGCCGGCCAGATCGACCGGGAGGTGCGCGCCATCATCGACGCGGCCCACACCCGCTGCCTGGAGATCCTCACGGAGAAGCGGGCGCAGCTGGAGCAGATCGCGGCCTATCTGCTGGAGCACGAGACCATGGACGCCGCCGCCTTCGAGGCGGTATTCGCGCCCCCCGCCCCGGCGGAGGGCTGAGACCAAAGGAGACAGAGAACGGCATGGAGCGGATCCACATCAAGGGAGACACCTGGTATCTGGACGCGCCCAGGGCGAGCATCCCCTTCTACCGCCTGGGCGGGGGCGAGGTGGTGCTGCTGGACAGCGGCAGCGAGTTCGACACCGGCATCGCGGAGCACTTCCAGGCCCACGGCGAGCGGGTGGCGGCGGTGCTGAACACCCACGGCCACCTGGATCACGTCCACGGGAACATCGAGCTGCGGCAGGCCTTCGGCGCCCGGATTTATATGCCCAAGCTGGAGGCCGCCATGCAGGAGAGCCTGCTGGGGATGAAGGCCCAGTATAACCCCATCAATTACCGGATCATCGAGCAGGTGTTCCGCAACGACCTGTTCTCCGCCGACGAGCTGATCGGGGTGGACCAGGAGGAGGTCACGGTGGCGGGCGCCCGGTTCCGGGTGATCCAGACCCCGGGCCACTCGGTGTCCCATGTGTCCTACGTCACTCCCGACGGGGTGTGCTACGCCGGAGACGTGTTCAGTTCCCCGGAGCTTCTGTCCAAGGCGCGCATCCTGTACACCTTCTGCTACGCCGAGGACCTCAAGAGCAAGGCCCTGCTGGAGCAGGTGCCCTGCGAGTGCATGGTGGTGGCCCACCAGGGGGTGTTCACCGATATCAAGGCGCTCTGCCGGGCCAATGTGGAGTACCTGGAGCAGCGGGTGGAGATGATCCTGAGCTATCTGGACCGCCCCATGACCCGGGAGGATATCTACCGGGCGCTGTTCACCGGCCTGGGCCTCCACGGGGGCAGCCCCTGGAAGGAGAGCAATACCCTGAACATGATCGGCGCGCTCATCGAGTACCTCCAGACCACCCGGAAGGTGACCACCGAGTGCCGGGATGGGGTGTTCGTCTACACGAAAGTCTGACCGGAAACCGAAAAGAGAAGTCCCGTTTATGGGACTTCTCTTTTGTTATCCTTTTCTTGCAAACAGAGGAAACGCCATGGTGACAAGGAAAGGAGCGGCGGAACATGGAGTACGAGCTGATCTGGGTGAACGGGCATATCGAGGTCTACGACGGGCGGGGGAAGTTCTGCTTTTCCGCCGACTCCCGGCGGGAGGCCATGGAGGAACTGGGCCTGGCGGCGTGACCGGAAAAACGGCGGGGAGGGACGGAGGTCCCTCCCCGTTTTCAGCTGGTGAGCAGTGCTCAGTCGTCCCCGACGCCGAACCGGGACAGGCGCAGCACCCAGTTCCCGTCGGCGTCCCGCAGGCCGGTGTTCAGGGTGTCCTTCACCTGGAGCAGTCCGCTCTGATAGGTGGGCCACTCCTCACAGCGGAAGAGCAGCTCCCTCTCGGGGGTGTAGACGGCGTAGTCGGCGGAGTCGCACTCCAGCACCAGCACGGGGGACTCCGGGTCCAGGCTGTTCTTCAGAAGGTAGAGGTAGACGCCCTCCCGCCCGGTCATCAGCGCCTGGCCGGTGGTCAGGTCCACCACCCGGTACAGCACGCCGCCGCTCTCCGTCTGCTGGAAGATCACCGCCCAGCGGCCGCTCACGCCGTCCAGCGTGCCGGGATAGGGCAGACGCACCTCTCCCTCGGGGGTGAGCAGCACCAGCTCGCTGTTCGTGTTGTAGTAGACCACGCCGTCCCAGCACCACTGGTAGTCGGGCCCGTCCTCCAGGGGATGGACCGTGCCCGCGCCGTCCACCCAGCAGACGCCGTCCACAAAGAGGACGGGGCCGTCCCGCTGCAGATTGAGGGACCAGAGGCCCAGCTGTGCCACGGTGTTCCCCTCCCGGTCGATGAGCAGGCGCTCCCCGTTTTTGGACACCACGGCCAGGTCATTGATGAAGCCCTTGGCCTCGGTGTAGACCGGCTGGATGGCCCAGCTGCCGTCGGTGTCCAGATAGCCCCAGCGGTCGGTGGCCGCGTCCTGGGCCAGGGCCCGGCCGCAGAAGAAGGGGTAGGCCCGGCGCAGCTCGGGGGTGTCCAGCACCTCTCCGGTGTCCAGCCGGAGGTACTCCGCGCCGGTGTACTGGTAGTCCTCATCGGTGAACTGCCGCAGGAGGATGCCCTCGCTGACGGACAGCTGGTTGAGCAGGGAGTAGGACCACCAGCCGTCCGCCGGGTTGTCCGATTCGGACCGGGGCAGGGAGTAGACCTGACGGCCCTGGGCGTCCAGCACCACGATGCAGTCCGACTCCAGGTCCGCCAGGATGATGCCGTCCTCACAGGCGTTGAAGGTCATGACGGCCTCGGCGCTGTGCTCGTACCGGAAGTCGGTGCACCAGCTGCCGTCCAGGGCGGCCACGGCGCAGCGCTGCTCGGGGCCGTTTTCCGTCTGCACCGTCCGGGTCAGCTGCCAGAAGGGGGCCTGCACGGCCTCGCCCAGGTCCTCCCGGTAGGCGGTGACCTGGTACACGCCGTCGTACACCGGGTCGGTGACCATGACGCCGTCCAGGGTAGCCAGGCCGTAGCGGTCCAGCTGCCAGGTGGCGCCGCTCTCATCCCACTCATACTGATAGCTCACGCCGCCCCCGGCGTAGGGGACCAGCAGGCCGTAGTCCGCCGAGGGGACCAGCTCGTCCATGGGACCGTCGGTCAGGCGGGAGCCCACCGCCTCAAAGGGCTCGTAGGGGGTCAGCTGGGACCAGTCGGTGTGGACAGAGGGGTCCGAGGGGTGGGAGGGGGCGGTGCCGGGCGTCTCCTCCAGGGTGGCATCGGGGGTCTCGTCCGGCGCGGCGGCGGGAGCGCAGCCCGCCGCCCAGAGGAGCAGGACGCCCAGCAGCAGAGCAAACAGTCGTCTCATGGCGGTCACCCCTTGATGGAGACATAGCCCTCATGGGCCACCAGGGCCTGCCCCTCGTCCCCCAGCAGCCAGTCAAAGAGCACCCGGGTGGGGGAGCCCTCGGGCTGGTCGGCGGCCATGACCACATAATAGGGGTTCAGGAAGGGGTACTCCCCGGAGCGGATGGTGTCGGCGCTGGGGGTCACCCCGTCCACCGCCAGCAGCTTCAGCCCCTGGGCCATGTTCATGTCGTTGGCGTAGTAGTAGACGGTGTAGCCGATGGCGCCGGTGTCGTTGTCATAGCCCCGCACCGCGTCCACCAGACCCTCCATGGTGAGGATGATCTGCTCGGCGGGGGGCTCCGCCATGGGGACGTCCCCCATCACCAGCTTGAGCATCAGGGTCTGGCTGCCCGCCTCGGCGTTGCGCTGGAAGGGGGTGATGGGCACGTCGTCGCCCCCCAGCTGGCTCCAGTTGGTGATCTCGCCGGTGTAGATCTGCCGCAGCTGGTCGGAGGTGACCGAGTCCACCGGGTTGTCCTGGTTGACCACAAAGACCAGCGCGTCGGTGGCGAAGGGCTCCATCTCCCACTCAAAGCCCGCCTGCTCCTTCTCCTCGTAGATGGACTGGGCGGGCTCGGCGGCCAGCAGCAGGTCGGACTGGCCCTCCATCAGGGCGCGGTAGGAGGCGGTGGTTTTGGAGAAGGGCACCAGGTCGGCCACCTCCTCCCGGCTCTCCCCCAGCAGCACGCTGGCGATGGCCTCCCCCAGGGGGATGGCGGAGGTGGAGCCGTTGAGCCGGGGGAAGTTCTCCCGGGTGAAGACGAAGGCGTCGCCGTCGGGGGCGGGGGACTGGGTGTCCTGGGGATCGGGGGACTGGGTGTCCTGGGCGCCGGGGGTCCCGGCGCAGGCGGTGAGAAGCAGCAGCGCGGCCAGCAGGGCCGGAAGCAGTTTTTTCATGCAGATTCCCTCCATTCTCGGTCGGATCAGCACGGGCGCTCTGATCCGATTCCATTCTATCCGCCCGGAGGGGAAAAAACAGCCCGGGTATGGGAACAAAGGGTTATAATCCGGTTACAATCGGTCCGGACGGCAAAAAAGGAAGGCCGCAGTGGCCTTCCTTTTTTAAATGGGGGGGATTCAGACCTTCCGCATGACGGTCCGGGCCCGCCAGGCGCACAGCAGCGCCGGGAGGGTCAGCGCCGCCACCATGAGGATCACGCCGGTGTAGCTGCCTCCGCCCAGGTCCAGCAGGAAGCCAGACAGCGACTCGATCAGGGCGGCGCAGCCCATGGCGATGTTGGATATGCCGAAGTTCTGGGTGTAATACTTGGGCCCGAACAGGTTCTTGACGGAGGCGGAGTAGGAACTGCTGGAGCCGCCGTAGGCCAGCCCTCCCAGCAGCAGTCCCGCCAGCAGGAGGGGGAAGGTGTTCAGCTGGTCGCCCGCCAGCAGCATCAGCCCCGCCAGCAGCATCAGACCGGCGGCCAGGGCCATGATCTTGCGGATGCCCAGCCGGTCCATGGCGGTGCCCACGCTGAAGCTGCCCAGCCCGTTGGCGGGGGAGATGAGCATGGCGGCCAGGGCGGTGCCGCCGTAGGCCACAGCCATGCTGGCCGCGTGGTCCAGCAGCACCAGGCCCGCGGTGCGCAGGCTGATGTTCCAGATGAGAAGAGTCCAGAACATGGGGGAGCGGAGCATCTGGGCGGGACGGAAGCTGGGCTGTTCGACGCCGCTCTCCGCCACTGGCTGGACGGCCTGGAGGGGCGGAGACAGGATGGAACGCCGGTCCAGCAGGATCAGCACCGTTACTGCCAGCACGATGAGCCCGAAGACCAGCATGGTCCGCTGCACGCCCACGGAGGGGAGCAGCACCCCCGCCAGGGCGGCCAGCAGCACCGAGGAGGTGCCCAGAGCCATGTACAGCGCCCCTGAGATCATCCCCGCCCGGCGGGGGAACCAGGGGATGGTGGTGGACTGCACCGCGCTGATGCCCAGCCCAATGCCGAAGGCGGCGAAAAAGCAGAACAGGATGAAGGCCATGGCATAACTCACGCCCGGATGGTCCGTGGGCAGAAGCATAAAGCCGCCCAGCCCCAGAAAGACCAGCACGCCGAACAGGGCGAACACCTTTCGGGTGGACAGGCGGGCGGAGATCAGTCCGCCCAGGAAGATGCCGGCGCAGGTGAACAGGTTGTGGATGCCGAAGATCAGGGAGAGCATCCCCTCGCTCCAGGCGGGAAAGAGCTCCAGCAGCGGGTTTCGCAGCACCGACCAGATAAACAGGGTGCCCAGCAATAGATTGGCGAGGATCCCTTCGGCGGCGGTGAGGGCGAGAGAGCGGCGGGCAGCCTGGGGCATTGCGAAACCTCCTTCCCCGGATCAAGCTCCGGCGTGTAAAAATATGGTGCCGCTCCGTCGGGGAGCAGGGGTGCGGCCCTTGACAAAATTTGAGAATGTGGTAAAATTTTAATTTAACGGCTTTGAAAAATGATATAGATAGAAAATATCTTTTACATGATACTATTACCATATCACAAAACCGCCGCAGATGCAAACAACTCTTTACATCCGCTGACAACCAGATGAACGAGAACGAGATGAGACGATGGAAAGGAAGGCTGCTGAAGTGTTGCACATGAGTCCGATGGTGATGGGTAAGAGGATCTTGGTTTATTGCGCGGGGCTGTTCGTTATGGCGCTGGGGGTGTCCCTGTCGGTGCTGTCCGATCTGGGGGTGTCGCCCATGAGTTCCATCCCCTATGTGCTCAGCGAAATCATCACGTCCATCAGCATGGGCACCTTCACCACCGCCCTGTTCTGCAGCTACATCGCCATCCAGGCGCTGCTGCTGGGCCGGAAGTTCCACCCGGTGCGCCTGCTGCAGATCCTGGGCTCCTTCCTGTTCGGCTGGTTCGTGGATCTGACCAATTTCCTGGTTGCCCTGTTCCTGCCGGAGCCGGGCAACTACCTGGTGCGCCTTGTCTGGCTGGTGATCGGCATGGCCTGCGTGGGGCTGGGCATCTTCCTCTATATCGCCCCCAATATGCCTCCCCTGCCCGGCGAGGGCGTGATGCAGGTGGTGTCCGAGAAGTACCACATCCCCCTGCACTGGGCCAAGATCGGCTTTGATGTGACGGTGACCGTGATCGCCCTTGCCCTGTCTCTGGGCTTCTTCCATGGCCTGCACGGCGTGCGGGAGGGCACCATCCTGGCCGCCCTGGGCGTGGGCAAGTTCCTGGGGCTGTTCATCTCCCTGTGGCAGCGCCAGCTCAACCGGTTCATCGAGAAGGAGCCCGCCGCGCAGATGGAGGACGGCGGGGAGCTGGGCAGCGCTGCCTGAGGAGCTGCCCCGGAAAAAACCGCGCTGCCTGTTGACAAGCGGGGCGGAGAAACGTATAATATACAGGCAGTCCTCCGGGACTGCGTATGCGGCCGTGCTGGAATTGGTAGACTGGCAAGCTTGAGGTGCTTGTGTCCGAACGGGCGTACGGGTTCGACTCCCGTCGGCCGCACCATAAAAATAACCACACCGAAAGGTGTGGTTATTTTTATGGATACCGTGGGAAATTCAAATGCTCGGGGCAAATGGATCGCCCCTGTGCCGAGGTTTTGCCTGGGGCAAAACGCTCGTACAGCGAAACGCGCCGCCGGCCGGAAGGCCGGTCTGCCTGCTCTCCTGCTGCTGTCCCGAGCAGGGGATCGAAGAGCGCGGGCAAATTGGATCTGCCCTGCAGGCGGGAGCCCCGCGCCCCCTTGACACATCCTCCCGGGGATGGTAATATACTGAATTACAAGCGCGATGAGCGGAAAGAGTAGCGCCGTCCCCGCGGCACAGAGAGGGCCAGTCACCGGCTGAAAGCTGGCCCGCCAAGGCAGGCGTGAAGTGCATCCGGGAGCGTGAGGGGCAATGCCCTCCGACCGCGGCCCCGTTACCGGCCGACCGAGTGAAAAGCGAGAGTGGAACCGCGCAGCGATGCGCCTCTTGTGCCAGACGGGCACGGGGGCGTTTTTTCATGCCCCGGCGTGCCCCAATACCCGGAAGGAGCATGAGTGCAATGTTCAAACGACTGTCCGAGACCCTGGGGGCCTACCAGGCCCGCGACCCCGCCGCCCGGAGCAAGCTGGAGATCTTCCTGCTCTATCCCGGCGTGCACGCGCTGATCTACCACCGCATCGCCCATTTCTTCTACCGCCATCACCTGAAGTTCATCGCCCGGTGCGTCTCCCAGTGGAGCCGGTTCTGGACGGGGATCGAGATCCATCCCGGCGCCAAGATCGGCCGCCGGTTCGTCATCGACCACGGCATGGGCATCGTCATCGGCGAGACGGCGGAGGTGGGGGACGACTGCCTTCTCTACCACGGGGTGACCCTGGGCGGCACGGGCAAGGATCAGGGCAAGCGCCACCCCACCCTGGGGAACAATGTGATGGTGTCCACCGGCGCTAAGGTGCTGGGCCCCTTCAAGGTGGGGGACGGCGCCCGCATCGCCGCCAACGCGGTGGTGCTGCGGGAGGTGCCCGAGAACGCCACCGCCGTGGGCGTGCCCGCCCGGGTGGTGCGCATCGCCGGGGAGAAGGTCAACTACGCCGAGCGGGTGGACCAGGTCAGCGTGCCCGACCCGGTGCAGAAGGAGCTGCAGGCCCTCCAGTCCCGGCTGGAGGCGCTGGAACGAATGCTGGACGGCCAGGCCGCCGTTTCCATGGAAGAAAAGGAGTCGTAAATCATGTATCTGTACAATTCCGCCACCCGGAAGAAGGAGCTGTTCGTCCCCAACCACCCCGACATCGTGAAGATGTACACCTGCGGACCCACGGTGTACCACTTCGCCCACATCGGCAACCTGCGCTCCTACATCATGGAGGACGTGCTGGAGAAGTTCCTGCGGTGGGAGGGGTATCCGGTCAAGCGGGTGATGAACATCACCGATGTGGGCCACCTGGCCTCCGACGCGGACACCGGCGAGGACAAGATGCTCAAAGGCGCCCGCCGGGAGCACAAGACGGTGATGGAGATCGCCAAGTTCTATACCGACGCCTTCTTTGCCGACTGCGCCAAGCTGAACATCAAGACCCCCGACGTGGTGGAGCCGGCCACCGCCTGCATCGGCGAGTATATCAAGATCATCACCCGCCTGCTGGACACGGGCTACGCCTATCAGGCGGGGGGCAACATCTACTTCGACACCTCCAAGCTGGAGCGCTACTATGTCTTCAACGACCACGAGGAGGAGGACCTGGCGGTGGGCGTGCGGGACAGCGTGGAGGAGGACCGCAACAAGCGCAGCAAGGCCGACTTCGTGCTCTGGTTCACCAAGAGCAAGTTCGAGGACCAGGCCCTGAAGTGGGACTCCCCCTGGGGGGTGGGCTATCCGGGCTGGCACATCGAGTGCTCGGGCATCTCCATGAAGCACCTGGGGGAGGACCTGGACATCCACTGCGGCGGCATCGACAACGCCTTCCCCCACCACACCAATGAGATCGCCCAGTCGGAGGCCTATCTGGGCCACAAGTGGTGCAATTTCTGGATGCACGTCCATCACCTGAACACCGCAGACGGCAAGATGAGCAAGTCCAAGGGGGAGTTCCTCACCGTCTCCCTGCTGGAGGAGAAGGGGTACGACCCGCTGGTGTACCGCTTCTTCTGCCTGCAGTCCCACTACCGCAAGGCACTGGTGTTCTCCTGGGAGAATCTGGACAACGCGGCCGGGGCCTATCAGAAGCTGATCGGCAAGATCGCCGCCCTGGACCCGGCGGGCGGCGCGGCGGACCAGCAGGTGCTGGCCGAGTACCGGGAGAAGTTCGGCAAGGCGGTGGGCAACGACCTGAACACCTCCATGGGCGTCACCGCCCTGTACGACGCGCTGAAGGCCAAGACCAACGACGCCACCAAGCTGGCCCTGCTGGACAGCTTCGACCAGGTGCTCTCCCTGTCCCTGCTGGGCAAGGCGGCGGCGAAGCGGGCCGAGCTGGCAGCCCAGGCGGCCTCCGCCTCCGGCCAGGGGGACATCGTGATCACCGGAGAGGGCGACCCGGAGATCGATGCGCTGGTGCTCCGCAGGGCCCAGGCCAAGAAGGCCAAGGACTTTGCCGAGGCCGACCGGATTCGCGACGAGCTGAAGCAGCGCGGCGTGGAGGTGACCGACACCAAGCAGGGCGCCAGCTGGCGTCGGGTCTGACCCCGCCGCGGAAAAAGAAAACGTCCGCCCGGACAGGCGGACGGAGCGAAAGGCCCCGGAAAGCATACCGCTTTCCGGGGCCTTGTGCATTTAGGGCCGGGCGCGAAGGGCCTGGAGGAACAGGCCCAGCAGAACGTCCGTGGTCTGGAGGAGATCGTAGCCGCCGTTGTGCCGGGTCCAGTCCACCGACACCCCACGCAGGGCGATGAGGTAGAGCCGGGTCAGCTCCTCCGGGGGGAGGGATGCGGTGATCTGTCCCTTCTCCTGCCCCCGGCCAAACAGCTCCATGAGCTTTGTCCACAGGGGGCGGGGGCGGCCGTCCAGGGCGGTGTCGAAGGGCTCGATGGCGGCGATGAGCCGGGAGCGCTCCAGGTCGTTGCCCTGGATGTAGGAGGCGAAGCCCCGGGCCAGCAGCAGGAGGTTCTCCCGCTCATCCTCCCGGTCCAGCAGGGGGAAGACCTCCTCCCGCAGGGCGTCGTCCACCAGGGTCAGAAGGCCCACCAGCAGGTCGGACTTCTTGCTGAAGTAGTGGTAGAAGGAGCCGATGGAGATGCCCGCCGCCCGGCAGATGTCGGAGACGCTCAGCGCGTCGAAGGGGGTGTCCGCCATCAAACGGATGGCGGTCTCGATGATCTCCGCCCGACGCTTTCGCTGCTTTTGAGCCACCTTGGACATCCTGCCACCTCCCGTTTTTGTCCATTATACGAAAGACGGGAGGGATTGTAAAGGGAGAGTCAGTCCGCCAGGTCCAGGATCTCCTTCGCCACGGCGGCGGCGGTGCGCTCCACCCGGCGGAAGTCCACGTGGGGGTTGTAGAGCTCCTCCAGCCGGTCGTGCATGGCCTTGGCCTGGGCCAGGGAGTCCACCGCCTCGTCCACCAGGGCGGAGGACACCTTCCGGGCAAAGCGCAGCCGCTGGCGCTGCTGCCGCACCAGGGCGGGGTCGGCCATGGCGTCCAGCCGCAGGCGGCGGTAGGCGTGCCCCGGGAAGGGCCGCTCGGGGGAGGAGGAGAGGAAGGCCAGGGACAGCTCGGGGATGAGCAGGTGTTCCAGCCGGTCGGGAGCCATGGGGGAGGGACAGGCCACCGTGTCATATCCCGCGCCCACCGCTGCCGAGAGCAGGTGGCTGAGCATGGTGTGGGCGGTGCCGTAGGAGTCGGCCAGCTCGTAGATCCGCTGGCACTGGGCCTGGGCGGTGGCGTACAGGCACAGCGGCCCCTGGTGGGTGACCGCCCCGAGGAAGCGCTGGGTGACATGCCCGGCGGGACGGCCGGTCTTCTTCAGTTCCCGGCCGGCGATGCCCCGGGCCCGGCGGGCCAGCCGCTCCAGCAGCTGGTCGGTCTCCAGGCCGGAGCGCATGTCCCGGCGCACCTCCCCCGCGGCCCCCAGGCAGCGGTAGGCCCGGTCGTAGCAGCCCTTGTAGCCCGCCATGCAGCCCTTCAGCTCTCCCCGCAGGGGGCGCAGGGCCGCCCGGTCGTAGCAGTCGCCCAGGTTGACGTAGCACTCCACCGCCCCCGGGCAGGCGGGCTCCACCACGTGGGGGGCCGTGCCGTCCACCACCGCGGCCCCCAGGGAGGGGAACACCACCGCGTCCAGCGAGGCGGGATCGCCCGAGCAGAGGATGTACTCGGCGGATATCCCCGCCTGCTCCACCGCCGCGCCCACCCGGCGCATGAGGGTGGACTTGCCGCAGCCGGGCCCGCCCTTCAGAATGTATACCGCCCGGGCCTTTTCCGGGTCAATCAGCTGGCTGTACAGGGAGTGGAAGCCCTTGGGCGAGTTGGCGCCCAGGAAATATGTGATCTTTGGGTTCTGAGCCATGGCGAAACCTCCAATATCCAGTAGTCTCTATTGGCAGGATATGCCGCGGGAGAGGGGGAGGTGCGGCCCGGAACGGGGCAGAGAGGGCGCGGAAGGCAAAAAAGGGCGGGCGGGAAGCAACGCTTCCCGCCCGCCTTCCGGCGTGTGACGGACTTACCGCCCGGGCCGCTCCGCCAGCACGAAGCGGCCAGTCTTGCGGAACCGGTCGGTGGGCCGGCCGGGGTCCCCTCCGGCCAGCTGCTCTGTGTGGACGATGACGCTGGAGGCCAGGGCCTCGGCCTGCTCAAAGAGGAAGGGGGCCAGGGGCACCGTGGGCCCGGCCAGGATCACCCGGGCGTTCCGGCTCAGCTCCAGCAGCCGGGGCATGGTCTTGTTCACCAGGGCGGAGCCGGTGATGAAGACGAAGTCCTGCCGGGGCAGCAGGTACTCGCAGGCGCTGTCCGGGTAGTCCCCCGGCCGGGGGTCGCGCTCCAGGATGGACAGGCTGCAGTGGGGGGCGATGTCGGTCTCCAGGTGGGGGAAGTGGCCGATGACGGCCACCCGCTTTCCCTTCAGCTGGGGGAGATAGTGGTGGAACACGTCCTCCTCCGGCCCGTCGGGGTCCCAGCCCAGGGCGGCGGCGCGCTGAGGGGTGTTGTACCAGGCGTTGATGGCCGCCATGCCCAGGGCGGCCTCCCGGTAGTTCCAGGACTTCACCGCCCGGGCCAGCTCCCGCAGGGGCATGCCCGCCGCGTTCCGGGTCAGCGCGGTCTCGGGGCACTCCCCCTGCTTGAGGAACATGGCGGTGCCCGCCGTGCCCAGGTCGGTGGTCACCAGGGTCCACAGCCCGCTCTCCGCCCCGGTGACCCGGGGACCGTCGGGGATCTGCTCGATCAGCCGGTCATACAGCTGCCACATCAGTCATTCTCTCCTTCCAGGACCTCCCGGGGCACCCGGCTCCGCCGGATGGCCACCACGCAGCCCCGCTTGGTGTTGTCCAGGTAATAGCCGCCCCCGGGCTGCCTCCGGGGGGCCAGATATTCCTCCAGTCTCTGTTCGGGGAACTCGAGGGAGTAATAGTGCCGGAAAAAGGCGCGCACCTCGTCCCGGTCGGCCAGCCACTGGCCGAAGGGCAGAGCGAACTCCGTCCGCTCATAGGGGATGCCCCTTGCCTCCAGCACGGGGGCCACGTCCTCCCAGCACTCCCGCAGCCGGTATTGGGGCCGGGGCCTGGGGGGCAGCAGGTCATCCAGACCGTAGCTGCTGTTGTCCGAGTTGGACAGGGCCATCACCGAGATCACCAGATCCCGGGACTTCTGAAACAGCAGGGGCAGCTGGTGGATGACCCCGTTGACGAAGCTGAGCACCACCGCGTCCACCGGCTCGTCCGGCTGCCACTGGGTCCAGTCCCCGCACACCACCGACAGGTTGCCGATCCTCCGCCGGCGGCACTGGGCGGAGAGGAAGGCGGTGGCCTCGGGGCTGATGTCCACGCAGGTGAGGCGGGACAGATGGGGGGCCAGCTCCATGCTCAGGTAGCCCAGGCCGCAGCCCAGGTCGGCGGCGGCGGAGCCGTCCGGGAGGTAGCGGCGCACCAGCCCGGCCACCCCGTGGTGGTAGCCGCAGTGCTCCGCCGCCTGCTGATACCAGTCGATCTTCTGCTGGGTCCAGTGAAACATGGCACAGCTCCTTTCGAAAAATCGCCCCGGCGCTGGACAGGGGGGCGGCGGGGTGGTAGGATGGAACAGATCAGGGGGGATGGGACATGAGGCATATCTTCCTCACGGGGAACAAGCAGATCGGGAAGTCCACCGCGGTGGAGCGGGCGGCGGCGGGCTGGCCGGGAGCGGTGGACGGCTTTCTCACCCGCTCCGAGCTGGAGGGCGGCTGGCGCCGGGTCTATGTCTGCACGCCGGACGGCTCCGTGCGGCGGCTGGCGGCCCGGTTCGGGCCGGGCCAGCCCAGGCAACTGTGCGACCCCGGGGCCTTCCGCGAGCTGGCCGCCGGGCTGGTGCGGGACAGCGGGGTGCCCGGCGGGCTGACCCTGATGGATGAGCTCGGCTTTCTGGAGTGCGGGGAGGAGCCCTTCGTCCGGGCGGTGCTGGACCGGCTGGACCGGCCGGAGCCGGTGCTGGGGGTGCTGCGCAGGGACGACAACCCGCTGCTCCGGGCGGTGGCCGCCCACCCCGGCGTGGAGGTGGTGGAGGTCACCCGGGAGAACCGGGACGCGCTGCCCGGCCTGCTCCTGGAGCGGCTGAGGGGCGGGATGGAGGATCAGTCGGCGGCGGGGCGGTAATAGCTGCCGTCGGCGCAGGCGCGGCAGAGCACCCGCCCGTTGCGGATCACGTGCTTGCCGTCCAGCACCGTCTCGCCGCAGCGGCTGCACTGTGTCACCGCGCAGGGCGGGCCGGGCAGGTCGCCCGGGGCCATGTCCACCTCCACCCACTGCACGTCGAACAGGTCCTCGTCGGACAGCGGGGCGAAGTAGGCCACCAGGTCGGCCCCGTCGGGGGCGTGGTGCTTTCCGTTGGAGGCGATGCGTACCGCCCGTCCGGTGCGCAGGTCCACGAAGGTGGCGGCCATCTTGCCGTAGTTCATCCATTTCAGCGTCCGGCGGCCCAGAGAGCAGCCGGTAACGGTGCCGATGGCGTCGGTGATGCAGCGGTCGGTCTCGATGTAGCACACCAGGCGCTTTTCCGCCCGGGGGTCGTCGATGTCCAACAGGCGCAGGGCGTAGCGCGCCATGCGCACGCCGCTCATCTGCCCGCCGCACAGGTGGCCGTGAAAGGCGACGGCCGGCTCCAGATCCTGTTCAAAGGTGTTCATGATAGACCTCCTTGTCTGCTCCCGCGGGAACGGAAACGCCCTCCCCTTCGACAAGGGGAGGGCGCACGGTCCGGCGCAGCGCCGGACCTGTCCTTTTCCTTCTCAAAGAGGGGAAGGCGGGGGAGTTTCCTCCCCGGCCCCGGCGCGCATACGCGCGCGGCTTTCCGCCGTGGGCAGGAGCCGGTAGGCGGAGAAGCTCGGAAAAGCGGATGAAATCGATTCCATTGTAACGGGGACCGTGCCCCCTGTCAAGAGCGGGCTCAGGCCGCGGGCGCGGAAGCCGCCGGTTCCTCCCCGGAGAGGAAGGCGTCCCCCTCCTCCCCCAGGATGGCGTGGGCGTGCTCCAGCGACTTGCTCAGCGCGGCATACACGCTGTCGGTGACCAGCTCGCTGGAGCCGGCCTCATACTCGGCCATGGCGGCGTGGGTGTCCAGCAGGTAGAACTGGTCCCCGCTGCACCCGCTGCCCCGGTTGAGCATGTAGAAGGGGACGTAGTCCACGCCGGAGACGGTGGTCTCGCCGGAGAGCAGGTCCTTGTGCAGGGTCAGGCGCAGGATGGCGGTGGTCTCGGTGCGCTCCTTGGTCTGGGAGGAGATGAAGTTGCCCAGCGAGTAGCACACGAAGCCGGTGCGGGACTGCCCCTGCCCGTCCTCGGCGGTGACGAAGCCGTAGGGCTGGAGGACGTGGGGATGTCCTCCCAGCACCAGGTCGGCCCCGTTGGCCACCAGGAATTCGGCCAGGGAGGTCTGGTGGACGCTGGGGTCGTTCCAGTACTCGATGCCCCAGTGGATCATCACGGCCACCAGGTCGGTGCCCAGCGCTTGGGCGGCCTCCAGGTCGGCGGCGAGCAGGTCGTAGTCGGGCTGGGAGATGGTGGTGGCGTAGTCCAGGTTGAAGAGGTTGACGCAGAAGGCCTTGTCCTCCGAGACGGTGTAGCCGTTGAGCCCGTAGGTGTAGGACAGGAAGGCCACCGAGATGCCGCCCACGTCGGCCACCACGATGCCGTGGTTGGCATCCCGCTCCTCCTGGGTGCGGTAGGTGCCCACGTGGGCCAGCCCCGCCTCGTCCAGCACGTCCAGCGTGCGGAAGATGCCGTCGTACCCCTTGTCCTTGGTGTGGTTGTTGGCGGTGGACAGCAGGTCGATGCCTGCCTCCTTCAGCCCGTAGGCCAGCGCGTCGGGGCTGTTGAAGTTGGGGTAGCCCGAGTAGTTGGGGCCGCCCGCCAGGGTGGTCTCCAGGTTGGCCACCGCGTAGTCCGCCTGGGTGAGGTAGGGGGCGGCGTACTGGAACATGTGGCTGTAGTCGTATTCCCCGGAGGCCTCGTCATAGGCATCGTTGGTCACCGGCATGTGGCTCATGGCGTCCCCCGCCACCGCCAGGGTGGCGGTCACCTCGGTGGGGGTGGGCTCCGGCTCGGGGGTGACGGTGGCCGAGGGGGAGGGAGAAGCGGTCTGGACCGGGGGCTCGTCCGCCTGGGTCCCGCAGCCGGACAGCAGGCTGAGGGCCAGGGCGGCGGCCAGCACCGCGGCCGCGGTCTTTTTCATAAGCATGGAAGCGTCCTCTCTTTCTGAAAGAGTGGGGGCCGGCATGCGGCCCCGGACGGCGCCGCCGGGGCGGGCCTGTCCCTGACAGTATACCGCGGGGGGACGCGCAGCGCAATCATAAGATACGGAAAATTTCTCCCCCGCCGGACGGCGGGGGAGAAAGGGAGGGAGAGCGGATGATCTGGATCTTCGGGACCCGGGGCGGGGCGGGGCGGGCGCTGGCCCGGCCCCTGCTGGCCGAGGCCGCCCGCCGGGCGTGGGGGCTGGAGGAGCTGCCTGTGGAGGAACGGGGGGCGCACGGCAAGCCCTTCTTTCCCGGCCGGCCGGAGCTGCAGTTCAGCCTGAGCCACAGCGGGGAGCTGGTCCTGTGCGCCCTGTCCCGCCGGTCGGTGGGGGTGGATGTGGAGCGGGTGCGCCCCCGGGGACAGGCCCTGCTGGACCGGACGCTGACCGGGGAGGAGCGGGCCTGGTGCATGGCGCAGGAGGACCCCTGGCGGGGCTTCTGCACCCTGTGGACCCGGCGGGAGAGCCTGTGCAAGCAGACCGGACGGGGGCTGACCTTCCCGGTGCGGGACATCCCGGTGCCCCTGCCCCCGGCACAGCGGTGCGGCGGGCTGATCTTCCGGAATTACCACGGGGAGGACTGGACGGCCGCCCTGTGCGGGGAGGAGGAGCCGCCGGAGGAGATCCTCTGGCTGTCCGCCAGGGAGCTGAGGGGGACGGAGGAAGGCTCTGCCCCCTGACAAGGATAAGCAGCGGGCCCCGCCGGGAAGGGCGGGGCCCGCTTTTTTGGCAGATTCAGCAGGGGATGGTGGCCCAGGTGGGGGCACCGGACAGGTCCAGGAACCGCACGCCCGCGGGCGGCCAGAAGGTGAACAGCACCAGGGACACCCCCAGGGCGGCGGCCAGCCACACGGCCAGCTCCCACCCGAAGCCCTCCCAGGGGCCGGGGAACAGACGGGGCAGCAGGAAACCCAGGGCCATCAGCACGGTGTACAGCCCCAGGTCGAAGGCCATGGCCTCCCCGCCCAGCACGATGTGGTAGAGGTAGCCCACCGACAGCATCAGGGCCACCATCAGCACCGCGCTGAGCAGCCACGGCCGCAGGCTCTCCCGGGGCTTGCCCCGGTTGAGCAGCAGAGCGGCGGCCAGATAGGGCCAGAACAGCAGCTTGCCGTGCTCCCACAGGCTCTCGTTGACCGGGGCGATCAGGGCGGTGAGGGGCGAGGGCAGCCATTGATAGAGGAAGTGGAGCAGCGCGCCCGCGGCGCAGACCAGCAGAAAGGCGAGCAGCAGCCGTCGTTTGTTCAGTTCCATGCGGGTCCCTCCCAACATCAGATCCTGTTGATAAAATATGCACTCCGCCCGGGGATATGCGGCCCGGGCGCAAAAACGTGAATGGATGGGCGCGGACGAGGCACACTAACTTTGATCTGACAGTCACGGGAGGGATCTTATGGATCTGAACGAAAAGGACTATGCCCGTCTGGTGCAGAGCCGGGCGGACAAATCGCCTCTGGGCAAGGACCTGCTCAAGGCGTTTTTGGTGGGAGGCGGCATCTGCGCCGCCGGCCAGGGACTGAGCGATTTGTACCAGCTCTGGGGGGCCGACCGGCAGACGGCGGGCACCCTGGTGTCGCTGACCCTCATCTTCCTGGCGGTGCTGCTCACCGGCCTGGGGGTGTTCGACAAGCTGGCCAAGCATGCCGGCGCGGGCACCCTGGTGCCCATTACCGGCTTTGCCAACGCGGTGGCCTCCCCGGCCATCGAGTTCAAAAGCGAGGGGCTGGTGCTGGGGGTGTCGGCCAAGCTGTTCTCCATCGCGGGCCCCGTGCTGGTCTACGGCGTGGGCTCCAGCGTGATCTACGGGGTGCTGCTCTGGCTGAGCGGACTGTTCTGAAAGGCTGCCCGGCGTTGACTTTTTGAAAAGCGGTGCTATGATGAAGCTGAACGGCGGACGGACCCGCGAGAGAGAGAACGGGGAGGCGAGAAGGGGATATGGCGGCATTTGAGCTGAAAAACCGGGCGTTTTACGTCAAGAGCGTGCGGTTGATGCTTCCCGTGGTCCTTCAGCAGATGATCACCATCGGGATCAACTTTCTGGACAACATCATGGTGGGCAGCTTCGGCGAGATCCAGATCTCGGCGGTGGCCTTCGGCAACCAGTTCTGCTCCTTCTTCCAGTTCGTCTGCATGGGCCTGGGCTCGGGGGCCATCGTCATGTCCTCCCAGTACTGGGGCCGGAAGGAGATGGGCTCCATGCGGGTCATCGCGGCCATCGCCCTGCGGCTGACGGTGGCCCTGTGCGCCCTGTTTACCCTGGTCACCGCCCTGTGGCCCCACCTGGTGCTCAATTTCTTCACCGGGGATGAGAGCGTCATTCTGGCGGGCACCACCTATATGCGCATGCTCTCCGCCACCTTCCTGCCCATCGGACTGGTGTCCACTGCCACCTACCTCATGCGCAGCACGGGCAACGTGCGCATCCCCCTGATCGGCTCCTCCATCGCCTTTTTCCTGAACCTGTTTTTCAACTGGGTGTTCATCTTCGGCAAGCTGGGCGCGCCCCGGCTGGAGCTGGTGGGCGCGGCGGTGGGCACGCTGATCGCCCGGGGCTTTGAGTTCTGCTTCGTCTTCGGCTACTTCATTCTGCGGGATAAGGGCTTCGCCTTCCGGCTGAAACACTTCCTGCTGCCCGGACAGAGCCTGCACCGGCAGTACCTGAAATTCAGCATCCCCGTGCTGGTCAGCGACACCATCCTGGGCCTGAGCCTGATGCTCACCACGGTGATCATGGGCCACCTGGGCAAGGAGATCTCCTCCGCCAACGCCATCGTCAACTCGGCGGTGCAGGTGCTCACCGTGCTCAACACGGGCATCGCCGGGGCCTCCTCGGTGGTGGTGGGCAACACCATCGGCGAGGGCGACATCCCCCGGGCCAAGCGAGAGGGCAACACCTATGTGCTGCTGGCCTTTCTCATCGGCCTTGCGGCCATCCCGGTGCTGCTGGCGCTGGAGCGGCCCTACCTGGGGCTTTACAATATCGCCCCGGAGACCTGGCAGATGGCCCACAGCATGGTGCTGTGCACCGCCTTCATGATGCCCATGCAGACCATCGCCTATGTCACCTCCAAGGGCATCCTCCGGGGCGGCGGGGACACCCGCTTCCTCCTGGCGGCGGACAGCAGTCTGGTGTGGCTGGTCTCCCTGCCGCTGGGCGCCATGGCGGGCTTCTGGTGGCACCTGACCCCGGTGTGGATCTACTTCTTCCTGCGGGTGGAGTACCCCCTGAAGGGGCTGGTGTGCCTGGCCCGGTTCTGCACCGGAAAGTGGATCCAGGAGATCAAGGGGCCGGGCCAGCGCTGAAAAATCTGGAAAATTTCCCGCTTGCGTTTTCCTCATCCGTCCCCAGGGCGCGCAGCCGCTGGACTGGAAGGGAGCGGAAAAGCGGAATCTGGCAAAATGGAAGCGGTGCGGCCGGGTTTTTCCCGCCATGCTGCACATAGATAAGACAGGCCGTGGACCGGTCTGTCTTATTTTTTGCCCGAACGCGCGGAAAAACGCCGCGGCGGGCGCGGCGCGGGCGCTGTCCCGCCGGGACGGGCCGCGGCCCAATGAGGGAGAGAGGAGTGAAGGGATGAAAGAGGAACATCAGAAAAGCGCCGCCCGGGCGGCGGCCTGGTGGACGCTTGGCGCGTTGGTGCTCACCCTGCTGCTGGGCACCGCCCTGTGGGGGAGCAATGTCCGGGCCGCCGCGGCGCCCGCCTCCGCCCTGTCCGCCGCCTCCGTCACCGGGGAGGGGAAAACGCTGATCCCGGTGGGCCGGGCGGTGGGCATCAAGCTGTTTGCCGACGGCGTGATGGTGGTGGGCCTGGCCCAGGACGGCGAGGCGGGGGACGGCGTGTGTCCCGCCCGCGCCTGCGGCCTGCAGGCGGGCGACGTGATCACCCACATCAACAGCGAGGAGGTCTCCTCCATCGAGCAGGTGCGCCAGGCGCTTCAGGAGTCGGAGGGAGGCGAGCTGGTCATCAGCGCCATGCGGGGCGAAAAGCAGCTCCAGCTCACCGCCGAGGCCAGCCAGGGAGCGGACGGCACCTACCAGCTGGGCGCCTGGATCCGGGACTCCATGGCGGGCATCGGCACGGTGACCTGGTATGACCCGGCCACCGGCTGCTTCGGCGCCCTGGGGCACGGGATCACCGACGTGGATACCACCCTGCTCATGCCCATGGAGTCGGGAGGCATCATGTATGCCAGCGTCTCCGGGGTACAGAAGGGGGAGCAGGGCGCCCCCGGCCAGCTCCGGGGCGCCTTTGAGGTGACCCGGGACATGGGCGAGCTGACGGCCAACACCGGCCGGGGGATCTACGGCACGCTCACCGACCTGTCCCTGGTGGAGGGGCTGGAGCCCATGGAGGTGGCCGTGCGCAGCCAGGTGAAGGTGGGCGACGCCACCATCCTGGCCAACGTGTCCGGTGAGACGGTGGAGGAGTACGCCGTGAAGATCGTCCGGGTCTACCCGGACAGCGAGGACAGCCGGGAGCTGATGCTCCAGGTAACCGACCCCCGCCTGCTGGAGGCCACCGGCGGTATCGTCCAGGGGATGAGCGGCAGCCCCATCCTCCAGGACGGCAGGATCGTGGGGGCTGTGACCCATGTGCTCATCAACGATCCCACCCGGGGCTACGGCATCCTGGCCGAGACCATGCTGGAGCAGGCGGCCCTGTCCGCCTGACCGGTCCCCCGGGGCGGCTCCGCACGGGGCCGCCCCGGCCCGGGGTTGCCCGGTTTTCCAGTCTTTCTATTTATTGACAATGAAACGCCTCGATTTTATAATGGTGCCAAGGGACGTGCCCGGGACGGCTTTGCCCTGCGGCCTCAGGCCTCTCCCGGTGCGCTCCGGAGGACGCCCCTGCACCCGCCTCGAAAAAGAGGGAAAGCAGGGGAGAAGAAAATACCATAAATTGCCAATTTCCACTTGCGTTTTCTGTAAGCAGATGGTAAATTATAGAAAGTAATCCACAATCCTGGAGAACGGGGGAGACCTCCGGCGGGGCGCGCGGCCCGGCGGAGCCCGTGCCGGGTGCTTACAATGCTTGAAACTGGAAAGGACGAGGGCAACATGGAAAACAGGAAACGGATCTTGATCGCTGACGCGGGGGCGGACTTCCGCCGGATGCTGGCGGAGGAGCTGGACCGGGAGCCGGCGCTCCAGGTGTTGGGCCAGACGGACGACGCTCTGGACCTGCTGCGGATGGTGAAGGAGCAGCAGCCCGACCTGATCGTGATGGATATGCTGCTGCTCCACGCCGACGGGGTGGAGGTGCTGCACCAGCTGGAGCGGATGGAGCTGCCCAAGCGGCCCAAGGTGCTGGTGGTGTCCAGCTATGCCAAGGGCACCATGGGCGAGGTGGCCGCCCGGGCGGGGGCGGACTATCAGATGCTCAAGCCCTGCAAGACCTCGTCGGTGGCGGAGCGGATCCTGGACATGACGGGCGACTTCACCGCCGCGCCGGAGGAGGAGGGGGACCGCCGGGCCCGGCTGGAGAGCCGGGTGACCGAGATCATCCATGAGATCGGCGTGCCAGCCCATATCAAGGGCTACCGCTACCTGCGGGAGGGCATCCTCATCGCGGTGGAGGACCGGGAGGTCATCAACGCGGTGACCAAGGTGCTCTATCCCGAGGTGGCCAAGCGCTTTGCCACCACCGCCAGCCGGGTGGAGCGGGCCATCCGTCACGCCATCGAGGTGGCCTGGGACCGGGGCGACCTGGAGACGCTGCAGAAATATTTCGGCTACACCGTCTCCAACGCCAAGGGAAAGCCCACCAATTCCGAATTTATCGCCATGATCGCCGACCGCCTGCAGCTGCAGAACCGTCCGGCCCGGTAAGACCTTCTGCCGCCCTCCCCCATGCGCGGGGAGGGCGGCTTTTCGCCTGCGGGGCGGGGCGGCGGGCTTGCAAAGGGCGAAAAAGCTGGTATAATGCTGAATTGGACGCGCCCCCGGCCGGGGCGCGGACGAATTTACGGAAAAGAGGACCTGACCCATGACCTATGACTATACCCCCAGAGGGGTGTGCTCCCGGGCCATCCAGTTTGAGCTGGAGGACGGGATCATCCGCTCCGTCTCCTTCCGGGGCGGCTGTGACGGCAATCTCCAGGGCATCTCCCGGCTGGTGGCCGGCATGCCGGTGGAGGAGGCGGTGCGCCGCCTGGAGGGCATCCGCTGCGGCGGGAAGCCCACCTCCTGTCCCGACCAGCTGGCCCGGGCGCTGAAGGAGCAGATGTGACACCAGCCCCGAAGGGGAGAGAAGAAGGCCGCGCCGCGCGGCGTGAGGGAGGCAACGAAATGGATTGGGACGAGCTGGAGCGGACCTGTAAAAGCTGCCGCAAGTGCGCCCTGGCGGACACCCGCACCAACGTGGTGTTCGGGGTGGGCGTGCGGGACGCGGAGGTGCTGTTCGTGGGCGAGGGCCCGGGGGAGAACGAGGACCTGCAGGGGGAGCCCTTCGTGGGCCGGGGCGGCAAGCTGCTGGACGAGATGCTCACCATCATCGATCTGGACCGGACGAAGAACATCTACATCGCCAACATCGTCAAGTGCCGCCCGCCCCAGAACCGGGACCCGCTGAACACTGAGCAGGAGGCCTGCATCGGCTACCTGCGGGAGCAGACGGCACTGCTGCGGCCCAAGATCATCGTCTGCCTGGGCCGTATCGCCGCCATGAAGCTCATCAAGG
>CALXCT010000031.1 GCA_944386865.1 uncultured Oscillospiraceae bacterium
GTGTTGTAGGTGAACAGGGGAGAAAGATCCTTCTCCGCCCAAAACCAGCACACCGCCCGGATGACGGCGCTGGCCGAGATCACCCAGCAGGCCGCCGCCGCCCGGGTGAGGCTCTCGGCGTTGGCCCGGCAGAAAGGCGTGCCCGCCAGCAGGGTGTCCAGTACCCGCTTGGCCTGCCACAGGATCACCAGGCAGCTCAGCCCGCACACCCAGTAGAACAGGGTGAGCAGAGCGGAGTAGGGCGCCCCCCACACCCCCACCCACGCAAACAGGAAGTAGGCGGCGGGGTCCATCAGCCCCCCTTCCGTCCCGGAGAGCAGGTGCAGGAACGCGGCGGTGGCGGTGGCCGGCCCGCCGTCATACAAAAGCCCCGCCAGCCCGGGCACCAGCAGCAGCGCCGCCACATTGACGGCCATCACGGCAAACACCAGCACCCGCAGCAGCCGGGCCGTCCTCCGGTGTCTCAGCTCTCCCATGGGACATTCCTCCTTTGAGGCTACCTTAGCACATGGAGCAATGAAAGTCAACAAATTTTTTTTGATAAACGATAAATTTAAAAGAGGCAGGGTGCTGCATCTCTGCCAGTTCGTGGTATAATGTTAAAAATAGTGCCAATTTTTGTCAGTCCGGCACATGGGGACGCGGAACGAACGGAACGCATTGCCTCCGCACACCTGCGCCGGGCGATGGAACACCACATACAGACAGAGGGGATCAGAATGGACAAGCTGTTTCTGGAACAGGTCTTCACGGTAGCGGGGGTGCCCACATACACCTATGTGGAACCGTATGAATACAACGAGCTTCTGGTGGCGGTCAGGACTCCGGGAAAATGCATCGTCATCGAAGGGCCTTCCGGTATCGGAAAAACCACTGCGATCATCAAGATCCTGCACCAGCTTCATTTTGAAGAAGAAGTCAAGATCTACTCCGCCAGAAAAGAGCAGGACATGCCCGTGATCCAGCGCATTGCGGACGGGAATTTCAAAGGGATCGCCATCGTCGACGATTTCCACCGCCTGCCCAACGAACTGCAGTCCAAAATCTCGGACCTGATGAAGATCCTGGCTGACGAGCGGGATGAGACCCGCAAGATCATCATTATCGGCATCAACAAGGTGGGCAACGCGCTGGTCACCTTTTCCCCCGACCTGAACAACCGCATCTCCACCATCCGGTTCGAGGCCAATCCGGACGAGAAGGTCAACGAGCTGATCGAGCTGGGGGAAAAGTACCTAAACATCAAGATCAATTGCAAAGCCGAAGTGATCAAGCACTCCTTCGGCAGTTTCCACCTGGCTCAGCTCCTGTGCCAGAAGACGTGCATTTTAGGGGGCGTGATCGAGGAGCAGGAGCAGCCGAAGGTCGTCTGCACCTCCTACAACGCTGTGGAAAACAGCCTGATCGATGATTTTGCCAGGCTGTATTTCGACGCGGCCAAAACCTTTGTGACAGGGAAAAAGCTCCGCCGCTCCGGCCGGGCGCCCTATGTCCATATCCTCAAGTGGCTGTCGGAAAGCGACACCTGGTCCATCTCCCTTCGCCATGAGATCGCCAAGCACCCCAACCAGAAGGCCAGCGTCTCTCAGGTCGTGGACAAGGGATTCCTGGAGAAATTTCTCGGCAGCAGCCCCGACCTGCAGAACTACATCTATTTCAATCCGCTCACAGAAACCCTTTCCGTTGAGGACCCCAAATTCATGTTCTATCTGAAATCCCTTAACTGGAACAGCTTTGTCCTGTCGGTGGGTTACCTGCAGTTCGTCACCGAGCCGAGGTACGATTTTGCCCTGTCCTTCGCCGGTTCGGAGCGCAGGCTGGCAAAGATGATCGCCAACCGGCTCAATGCACTGGACATCGCTGTGTTCTACGACAAAAATGAGCAGGCCGACATTCTCTCCCAGGACGTGGAGGATTACCTGGCCCCCATCTACCAGAGCGAAGCGCTGTACGTTGTACCGCTGCTGAGCAAAAACTATCCCGCCCGCGTCTGGACAAGGATCGAATCCTCGGCCTTCAAGAGCAGATTCCGGGACAACGCCGTGATCCCCATCTGGTTCGCCGATGTGGATGAGGGAATGTTTGACGAAACAAGGAAATACGGCGGGATCGTCTTTGCCCCCTCCAAGGACAGCACCCCTCAGGTGGAACAGATCGTTTCCACCCTGCAGGAGCGGATCGCCCACTTCCGCACCGAGCATTAAAAATGGCCGCCCGCCGCCTGTTCTCCGGGCGGCGGACAGGCCGGCGCTTTCTCCCTTCCGCGCCTGGATCCGGGAGGCCGGACCTTTTATGGTCTGGCCTCCCGGATCATTTTTCCCGCCCCGTCCGGCCCGCTGTTCCCTCCCTCTGTCCGTTCCCGCCGCAGCGGGCTTGGGCCTGTATCCGGGCATACTGGGAGAAACGGCACTTATTCTCGTTGACATTGAGCGTCTGATCTGTTATCCTGTTTTAAGTTAGTCATGGCTAACTAATGTGCAACGGAGGTCCATCATGAACCAGGAGATCCTGTTTGCTTTTTTTCTCACCCTGCTGGCCGGACTGAGCACTGGGGTGGGCAGCGCCATCGCGTTTTTATGCCGGCGGACCAGCCGGCGGTTCCTGTCGGTCAGCCTGGGCTTTTCCGCCGGGGTGATGATCTACGTCTCGCTGGCCGAGATCCTGGGGGAAGCCCGTACCTCCCTCACTGCCCACCTGGGCGGCAGGGCCGGGAGCTGGGCGGCCGCCGCCGCCTTTTTCGGCGGCATGGTGGTCATCGCGGTGATCGACAAGCTGATCCCCTCGGAGGAGAATCCCCACGAAGTCAGGTCGGTGGAGAAAGAGCGGGAGCCGGGGCCGGACCGGCTGATGCGCATGGGCGTGCTCACCGCGCTGGCCATCGCCGTCCACAATTTCCCCGAGGGACTGGCCACCTTCGTCTCGGCGCTCCAGGAGCCGGGATTGGCCATCCCTGTCGTGGCGGCCATCGCCATCCATAACATCCCCGAAGGGATCGCCGTCTCGGTCCCGATCTATCAGGCCACCGGATCACGCCGCAAGGCGTTTCTCTACTCCTTCCTCTCCGGCCTGGCTGAGCCGGTGGGCGCCTTTTTAGGCTGGCTGGTGCTCATGCCGGTGATGAACGACGCGGTCTTCGGGATCCTGTTTGCCGGGGTGGCCGGTGTGATGGTGTTCATCTCCTTCGACGAACTGCTCCCCGCCGCCCGGGAATATGGGGAGCATCACCTGTCCCTCTACGGGCTGATCTCCGGCATGGCCGTCATGGCGGTGAGCCTGCTGCTGTTTCTCTGACCCCTTTGCACAGCCCCCGGCTCCGGCGCAGTTATTTCTTGCGATGGCCGGACACCTGTGGTATGATAAATACAATTCCACGAATTCGTTTTTATTTCACAAGAAGGGGGCGGCGGAATGCCCAGAGTCTCCTATTCGTCAGAGGACCGGGCAAGGATCCGGGACACACTGATGGACACGGCCCTGGAGCTGATGGCCCGGCAGGGCATCCAGCACACCACGGTGGAGCAGATCTACCGGGCGGCGGGCATCTCCCGCAGCTTTTTCTACTCCTTCTTCCCCACCAGGGAGGACCTGATCGTGGAGGCCCTCTACCGCCAGCAGCCCCGGATCCTGGCCTTTGCCCGCTCCCTGATGGACGACCCCTCCCTGACCTGGCGGGAGGGCGTGGTGCGCTTCCTCCACGCCTGCTGCTACGGGGAAAAAAGCGGCATCGCGGTGATGACCCTCGAGGAGCAGCAGCTGCTCTGCCGCCGGATGTCGGAGGAGAGCTACCGCGCCTTCCGGAACAAGCAGCAGCTGCTGTTCAGCAGGCTGCTGGCGTGCTTTGGCGTGCCCTCCGACAGGGACACCGTGGCCCTGTTCACCAACATCTGCCTGGGGGCCATCATCCTCCGCCGGGCCATCCCCGAAAGCCTGCCCATGTTCGTCCCCGAGGCGGCGGAGGAGACGGTGGACTTCCAGATCGCGGCCATCGCGGACCGGCTGGAGCTGCTGAAAGCCCGGTCCTCCCGGGAGCGCTGACCCGTTCCGTCCCGTTCCGGCGCCGCCGGGACCGGACGGGACTTTGCTCCCCTGAATAAATACAAAATTTTTAATCTGTTTTTATTTTTGTCAAGCAACGGGGCGGCGGACCGCCTGACACCCGGCTTGAAATATCATCCGAATCAAGGAGGAACGAATGTATGGGACTGTTTGGAAAGCTGTTCAAGGGGCCTGAGGTGGACATGGAGAAGAGCGACGCCAACCGCCGGAAGATGCGCGCGCTGTTCAACCAGGTGGTGGACGATGGAGACAGCTACCGGCTGATCTTCGGCTACACCGAGGACGTGGCCCGGTTCAACTACGGCTTCGTCCACGGCAGCAAGACCAAGATCGGCAACCTGATCGTGGGCTGGAACGAGGAGGCCCAGACCATCGTGGCGGTGCCCACGGTGCCCGACCTGTCGGGCTGCGGCGACCCCACCTATTACCGCCGGGGGGAGATCCTGAAGGCCTACCGCAACAAGTATCCCACCGACGCCTTCGTCATCTATCCCGACAAAAAGGGCTATCTGGCCATCAACGCCTACGACTGGCTGGACGACGAGTCGCTGTACGTCTACGTCTCTCAGGAGAAGGAGCTGGCCGACTTCACCGACTTCTTCCTGAACCGCTTCGCCACCAAGTGAGGCCGCCATGCCGCTGAAAGAACTGGGCGCGCTGCTGCTGTTCCTGCTGGCGGTGGTGATCGCGGGCAACCTGTGGTTCCACTTCGTGGAGTCGCTGCTCTCCCGGGTCCGGAGCCTGTTCACCCG
>CALXCT010000032.1 GCA_944386865.1 uncultured Oscillospiraceae bacterium
GACGCCTACGCCGCCGACATCACCTACGGCACCAACAACGAGTTCGGCTTCGACTACCTGCGGGACAACATGGCCATCTACGCCCAGGAGCTGGTCCAGCGGGGCCACGCCTTCGCCATCGTGGACGAGGTGGACTCCATCCTCATCGACGAGGCCCGCACCCCCCTCATCATCTCCGGCCAGGGGGAGAAATCCACCGAGCTGTACAGCGTCACCGACCGGTTCGTCTCCGGGCTGAAGTGCCTGCGGGTGGCCAGCGTGGACACCAAGGAGGAGGAGGCCGAGGACCTGGACGCCGACTATGTGGTGGACGAGAAGGCCCGCACCGCCACCCTCACCGCCCGGGGCATCAAGAAGGCGGAGGCCTTCTTCAACCTGGAGAACCTGTCCGACCCGGAGAACACCACCACCGCCCACCACATCAACCAGGCCATCAAGGCCCACGGGGTGATGAAGCGGGACATCGACTACGTGGTGAAGGACGGCGAGGTCATCATCGTGGACGAGTTCACCGGCCGCCTGATGTTCGGCCGGCGCTACTCCGAGGGCCTGCACCAGGCCATCGAGGCCAAGGAGCACGTGGAGGTCGCCCGGGAGAACAAGACCCTGGCCACCATCACCTTCCAGAACTACTTCCGCCTGTACGACAAGCTCTCCGGCATGACGGGCACCGCCATGACCGAGGCGGAGGAGTTCGGCACCATCTACGAGCTGGACATCATCGAGATCCCCACCAACAAGCCTCTGGCCCGGATCGACCACCCGGACGTGGTGTACAAGAACGAGGCGGGAAAATACCGGGCCATCATCGACCAGGTGGTGGAGTGCCACGCCAAGGGCCAGCCGGTGCTGGTGGGCACCGTGTCCATCGAGAAGTCGGAGCTTTTGAGCAAGCTGCTCTCCCGCAAGGGCATCCAGCACAACGTGCTCAACGCCAAGAACCACGAGAAGGAAGCGGAGATCGTGGCCCAGGCGGGCAAGCTGGGGGCGGTCACCGTGGCCACCAACATGGCCGGCCGCGGCACCGACATCATGCTGGGCGGCAACGCGGAATTCCTGGCCAAGGCGGAGCTGCGCCGGGCTGGGCTGAGCGACGAGCTCATCGCCGAGGCCACCGGCTTCGCCGAGACGGACGACCAGGAGATCCTGGACGCCCGGAAGAGGTTCTCTGAGGCGGAGGCCAAATACAAGGACCAGATCCAGAGCGAGGCCGAACAGGTGCGCGCCGCGGGCGGCCTGTTCATCCTGGGCACCGAGCGGCACGAGTCCCGCCGCATCGACAACCAGCTGCGCGGCCGCGCCGGCCGTCAGGGCGACCCGGGCGAGACCCGGTTCTACCTCTCCCTGGAGGACGATATCCTGCGCCTGTTCGGCACCGACCGGGTGCAGAGCCTGATGGAGACCCTGAAGATCGACGACGACACCCCCATCGACGCCAAGATCCTCTCGGGCGCCATCGAGAACGCCCAGAAGCGGGTGGAGTCCAAGAACTTCCAGGCCCGCAAGAACGTGCTGCAGTATGACGACGTGATGAACACCCAGCGCGAGGTCATCTATAAGCAGCGCCGCCAGGTGCTGGACGGGGAGGACCTGCAGCAGTCCATCCGGGCCATGATGCGCACCGTCATCTCCAACGCCGTCCACGGCCACATGGGCGAGCAGAAGCACATGGACGCCGAGGGCTTCCGCGCCGCCACTGAGAGCTTCCGCGCCATGTTCCTGGCCCCCGGCGAGCTGGAGCTGACCGACCAGGAGCTGGGCCAGTACAGCGCCGAGCAGCTCATCGACCTGCTGGACGGGAAGGCGCTGGCGCGCTATGCCCAGAAGGAGCAGGAGATCGGCTCCCCCCTGATGCGGGAGGTGGAGCGGGTGGTCATGCTCCGGGTGGTGGACGAGTACTGGATGGACAACATCGACGCCATGACCGAGCTGCGCCAGGGCATCGCCCTGCGGGCCTACGCCCAGACCGACCCCGTGGTGGCCTATAAAAAAGAGGGCTACGAGATGTTCCAGGAGATGATCGCCGCCATCCAGGAGGAGACCATCCGCCGGCTGTTCCTGGTCCGGGTGCAGAACAACAACGTCCAGCGGGAGCGGGTGGCCAAGGTCACCAGCGAGTCCGCCGGCGGGGACGGCACCCTGAAAAAGCAGCCCGTGAAGAAGGCCGTCAAGATCGGCCGCAACGACCCCTGCCCCTGCGGCAGCGGCCTGAAGTGGAAGAAGTGCACCTGCAAGGAATACCACTCCGAGGAACAGTAAACTCTCCCCCGTCCCCTCGGAGAGCGGAGGGGGGCATCCGGGGGGAACTGGTTCCCCCCGGAAGGCGCGGCCCGGCGCACAAGCGCCGCATGTTCCGCGGAACATGCCCGCGCCTTTGACCCCCGTCCCCCATGAGGGCGCTGACCCGCCCGGAAAGGAGCTGACCCCGCGGTGACAGAACAGAACATCGGCGGCGTGGTGCTGCATACCTCCCGCCTTTTCGCCGCCGCCGGCGGAGTGGCCCACGGCTTCTCCACCCGGCTGGGGGGCGTGTCGGAGGGGGTGTGGGCCTCCCTGAACCTGGGGGTGACCCGGGGGGACCGCCGGGAGGCGGTGGAGGAGAACTACCGCCGCTTCCGCGCCGCCATGGGAGGCTCGGACGGCCCGCTGGTCAAGACCAACCAGGTCCACGGCGCCGCCGTGCGCCCCATCCGCCCGGAGGACCTGGGCCGGGGGCTCCACGACCCGGAGCCGGAGGCCGACGGCCTGGTGACCGACCTGCCCGGGGTGACCCTGGCGGTCTACTCCGCCGACTGCATCCCCGTGCTGCTCTACCACCCCGGCCGGCGGGTGATCGCCGCCGTCCACGCGGGCTGGCGGGGCACCGCCGGGCAGATCGCCGCCGCGGCGGCGGAGAAGATGGCCTCGGAGTACGGCTGCTCCCCCTCGGGCATCCTGGCGGCCATCGGACCGGGGATCGGCCCGTGCTGCTTCGAGACCCATGAGGACGTGCCCCGGGCCATGCTGGACGCCTTCGGGGACGCCGCCCGGCCTTATATCCGGGGCCTGCCCGGGGGCAAGTTCCGTGTGGACCTGAAGGGGCTCAACGCCCTGGCCCTGACCCGGGCCGGGCTGGACCCGGCCCACATCGAGACCGACGGGGACTGCACCGCCTGCCATCCGGACAAATACTGGTCCCACCGCCTCACCGGGCCGGACCGGGGGAGCATGGCGGCCCTCATCGAGCTGACGGCGGGGTGAGCATGGGAAAGATGCGGTTTTTCTCCCTGCTGCTGGCCCTGGCGCTGCTGCCCGCCCTGGCTGCCTGCGCCCCCGGGTCGGAGGGACCGGAGGAGAGCGACCCGGTCCAGACGGAGCAGCCCTCTCCCAGCCAGGGCGGGACGGCGGTGCCCTTCGCCCTGCCCGTCTATCCGGACAGCTCCCTGCACCCCATCCAGTGCGTCAACCGGGCCAACCAGACCCTGCTGCCCCTGCTGTACGAGGGGCTTTTTCAGCTGGACGGGGCCTTCGAGCCCCAGCCCCTGCTGTGCCAGAGCTGGCAGGAGAGCGAGGACGGGCTGAGCTGGACCTTCACCCTGAAAAGCGGGGTGACCTTCTCCGACGGCACCCCCCTCACCGCCCGGCACGCGGCGGACAGTCTCAACGCCGCCCGGCAGTCGGAGCGCTACGCCGCCCGGCTGGCGGGGCTCACCGGCGCGTCGGGGGACGAGGGGCTGACCCTCACCGTCACCCTTTCCGCCCCCAACGGGGCGCTGCCCGCCCTGCTGGACGTGCCCGTCTACCTGGAGCGGGACGGGGCCTGCTATGGCACGGGGCCCTATGTGCTCACCGGCAGCGCGGAGGACGAGGCCCTGGTCCTGACCGCCCGGGAGGGCTGGCATCTGGGCGCCGCCCTGCCCATGGAGCGCATCCCCCTCACCCCCATCCACCAGACGGAGGACCTGATCCACGCCTTCGACACCCGGGAGGCGGGGCTGGTGACCACCGACCTGACGGGCACCGGCTCCCTGGGCTACGCCAGCGGGTACGAGGCCTGGGACTATGACACCACCACCATGGTGTACCTGATCTTCAACACAAAAAGCGGCCCCTGCCGGGACGGGACCCTGCGCCTGGCCCTGGCCCGGGGGATGGACCGCACCAGCATCGCCAACGTGCTCTTTGCCCGGCGGGTGGCCCCGTCGGCCCTGCCCGTCTCCCCCGCCAGCGCCCTGTATGACCAGGACGCGGCGGACGCGCTGTCCTACTCGGTGGACGAGATGAGCGCCCTGCTGGAGCGGGCGGGGACGGTGGGGGAGCTGACGCTGATCGTCAACAGTGAGAACAGCTTCAAGACCTCCGCCGCCGATTTCCTGGCCCAGCAGTGGACCGGCGCGGGGCTGACGGTGACGGTGGAGAAGCTGGACTGGGAGGACTATCTGGACGCCCTGGAGCGGGGCAAGTTCGACCTGTGCCTGGCGGAGACCGCCCTCACCCCCGACTTCGATCTCACCGCCCTGCTGGGCACGGGGGGGAGCCTGAACTACGGCGGCTGGAGCAGCGCCGAGACCGACGCTCTGCTCGCCGCCTTCCGCGCCGCCCCCCTGGGCGGGGAGCGGGCGGAGACCGCCGCCCTGCTGTACCAGCATCTGGCCCGGCAGGTCCCCCTGGCGCCCGTCTGCTTCAAATACAACTCGGTGCTCACCCAATGGGGCGTGGTGGAGGGGCTGACCCCCACCCAGGCAAACGCGTTTTACGGCCTTGGCTGGTCGGTAGAGGAATAAAGAAACGAGATCCGCTGGAGAGAGGACGATGGAAATGAGTCAAGTTTATCGCTGCTATGTGGAGAAGAAGCCCGCCTACCGGGAGGAGGGGGAGCGCCTGTGCCGGGAGCTGCGGGAGCAGCTGGGCATCGGGGGCCTCGCCTGGGTGCGGGTGCTCAACCGGTACGACATCGAGGGCGTCACCGAGGAACAGTACCGCGCCGCCCGGTCCACCGTGTTCTCCGAGCCCCAGGTGGACGACTTCTACGAGGAGACCCTGCCCCCGGTGGACGGCCCCCAGCGCCGCCTGGCGGTGGAGCCCCTGCCCGGCCAGTATGACCAGCGGGCCGACTCCTGCGCCCAGTGCATCCAGATGCTCACCGGCGGCGAGCGGCCCCTGGCCGCCTCCGCCCGGGTGTACCTGCTGGGGGGCGAGCTGACCGAGGCCGAGCTGGACCGGGCCCGGCATTACCTCATCAACCCGGTGGAGTGCCGGGAGGCGGCTCCGGACAAGCCGGAGACCCTGGCCGGGCGCTATCCCGAGCCGGCGGACGTGGCGGTGGTGGAGGGCTTCACCGCCATGGACGAGCAGGCCCTGGAGGGGATGCTCTCGGGCTACGGCCTGGCCATGGACCTGGCCGACCTGAAGTTCCTCCAGGCCTACTTCCGGGACGAGGAGAAGCGGGACCCCACCATCACCGAGGTGCGGGTGGTGGACACCTACTGGTCCGACCACTGCCGGCACACCACCTTCTCCACCCACATCGACGAGGTGACCATCGACGATCCGGAGATCCTGGCGGCCTACCGCCGGTACCTGGCCGCCCGGGTGGAGGTCTACGGCCCGGAGAAGGCGGCCAAGCGGCCCCAGACCCTGATGGACGCGGCCACCATCGGCGCGAAGGTGCTCAAGAAGCAGGGCCTGCTGCCCGAGCTGGACGAGAGCGAGGAGATCAACGCCTGCTCCATCCACGTCAACGCCCGGGTCAACGGTCGGGACCAGGACTGGCTGCTCATGTTCAAGAACGAGACCCACAACCACCCCACCGAGATCGAGCCCTTCGGCGGCGCGGCCACCTGCATCGGCGGCTGCATCCGGGACCCCCTGTCCGGCCGGGCCT
>CALXCT010000033.1 GCA_944386865.1 uncultured Oscillospiraceae bacterium
CGGTGAAAGAGCTGACCTATGAGCTGCTGGACCTGGAGGGAGGCGGGAGCCGTACCGGGTGCCTCACCCTCACCCCGGCGGCGGCCCAGGCCGCACAGTCGGACAGCCGGACCTTTGCCGAGGGGACGGTGACCGCCCTGGTGAGCAAGGACGGCCGACAGCTGTCGGTGTACGCCCACCAGGAGGAGACCGAGGACGGTCTTCTGCTGACAGGCGCCTCCCTGTTCCATCACCAGGTTACCTTCATCGGGGCCTCCGGAACCCGCTATCCCGACGCGGGAGAGGGCTTCCGCAGCTTCACCTCCGGCCATGTGAACGTCCAGCTGGCCGCCGCTCCGGACTGGGTGGAGGAACCTATCGCAGCAGTGGAGATCGGAGCCATCCAGCTGGTCTATGAGCACGACACCTGGTGGGATGGTCCGGGGGGCGGCATGGTCCGCACCCAGGACACAGTCACCTGCGGGGACCTGAACTGGGTCATCTCTCTGGACTGACAGCATAATGAAACGGGGCCGGGCGCTGACGCGCCCGGCCCCTGCATTTCTGTCAGTAACCTCCGTCCATCACCGCCCAGGGGGAGTTCTCATCCTCCCGGTGAAGGATATACATATAGTTTTCATAAGTGCTGTTGGGCTCCAGAACCGCCTGGTTTTCGCCGGTGGTAAAGGCGGCAAACAGCACGATCCAGTTGTTCAGCTCTTCTGCGCCGGCATCAGGCAGATATTGGACCGCCGCCTCATAGGAGCGCTGGGGTCATAGTCCATGCTCACCAGAGTGCATCCCGTCAGATTGGCAAACTCCGCTTCCGCCGCCGCCTTGGCCTGAGCCACCTCCTCGTCAGAATAGGTGTGGCCGGACTTTTCCGTCTCCGGCACAACTGAGGGGGTGACCTCCGGTACCGGCGAATCTACAGGTTCCGGCCCGGAAGGGGCGGCACATCCCGCCAGCGCCAGGGCCAAAATCAGGGACAGGGCCGCCAGGCTGTATTTTATTCGGTTCATGCTCCGATCATCCTTTCTCGTCCGGGCAGCGCCTTTACTGCCCTTCACTCAGCTCATCCAGCAGCGCCCGCAGCTGGGCAATGTCCTCCCGGTCCAGCTGGTTGCCCTCCACCAGGGCGGCTACCATGTTCCGGGCCGACCCGGCGTACAGCCTGTCGATGAGTTTTTTCGTGCGGCTGCCCCGCACCTGCTCCCGGCTTACCAGGGGGGTGTACCAGTACACCTGCCGCTTCTCCTGTCCCACCGCCCCTTTGGCGCACAGCCGCCGCAGCAGGGTCTTGGTGGTGTCCCCGTTCTTTTCCGAAAGAGCTTCCTTGATCTGTCCCAGGGTGCAGGGCTCCCCTGCATCCCACAGGACCTCCATCACTTCCAGCTCCGCCTCGGTGATCTTTTCTTCCACAGTGTTCATGCCCGCTCCTCCACACTCATACTCCGGCAAAGTTCCGCCATCACCTCATAGGGGCTTTCCTCATAGTCGTAGGCCCCCCGGTACCAGGACATCTCTCCCCCCTGTTCCACGCCCACCAGGCCGTCCTGCTCCAGGAAGATGACCGTCCCGGCCTCTCCGGCATCACAGACCACCGCCGGGCCGTTGAGGGTACCGGGATCCTCCGCCTTCACCCACAGCCGGGTATACAAAGTGGGATAATAGGGCGGCTCCCCCGTCACGTTTTCCACCTGCGTCTCTGCTCCGTCCGCATACACCAGGGTACCCACCGTCAGGGCCTCGCTCATGATGGGGCTCAGTTCCCGGTACCATAAATCCCAGGCGGGTTCGCCGGCCACGGGGGCAAGCTGGTCGGCGGTCACCCCGTCATACCGGCTGGACAGCCAGTCCAGGGCCGCCCCCTCCGGGGTGAGCAGATCGGCCCGCTGCCCCTGGTCAGCCTGCTCCTGAAGCTGGCCATAGTAGTCTGCCATGGTCATACCGGTGTCCCGGGGGATCACCAGGGCGCTTCCCCCCAGCTGATTGTTGAAATACCCTTCCACGCACCAGATGCCCCCCTCTCCCTGCCGGACAGGCTGGGAGAGCAGCAGGGTGATGGATTCGCTCCAATCGGGCGTGTGATAATTGATATATCTGTGCTCACCGCCAAACAGAGTACCGTCAGCGGTGAAATAGTCGCTGCTGGCGAAGGGCTCCAGACTGTTGCGGGCAATGAAGTCGGGCAGGAACTCCTCCGGCAGTCGCCGGTTCAACTCCTCCCACGCCGCCAAAGCCTCGGTCTGGTCCGCCTCCTCCGAGTAGTAGCGCACGTCGGTAGGAAAAAGACAGGCGTAATACCAGCCGTCCCCCCGGGCAAAGAAGCTCCGGCCGCTGTTGTCCAGCCCCAGGCTCTGCTCAAAGGCGATCTGGTCATAGCGGGCCACGGAAAAGAGCCAGCCCATACCATCTATCCCACCGGTACCTCCTGCCGCCTCATAGCTGCGCCTGTCATAGACGGAGAGGAAGGTCTCCCTCTGTTCCGGGGTCTCCACCAGCAGGTCTTCCGTCAGGTCGGCGGGCAGGGCCGCCGTCAGGCCGTTGGCCAGGTCGCAGAGGACCGGGTCGGCCAGCAGGGCATTGGGGTCGGGCGTGACCACCGGATCAGGCTCCGGTCCGGCGGAGGGGGTGGGTTCCGCACCAAAAATGGCGGCGCACCCCGTCAGGATCAGCACCAGCGCCAGGGTAAGGGCAGCGGTTGCCGGACCTTTTTTCACCGGCCGCATCACGGACACCAGCCGTTCCTTCAGATGCGCCTTCTCCTCGCACAGGGTGGCGGTGAGCAGTCCCATGCCCTTGGGGGGCTGTTTGGCGGCCATGGCCAGCAGGGTCTCCCCATAATGCCGCCGCCCGACGGCGTCCAGGTCATGCACCACCGCCGCGTCGCAGGACAGCTCACAGGCCCGGTTCAGCTGGCGGCGCACCACCATCATCAGGGGATTGAACCAGTGCAGGCCGGTCACCGCCACGGCAAACCACTTATAGAGCAGATCGTGCCGCCGGGCGTGGGTCAGCTCATGGGCCAGGATATCCCCCAGCCGCTCCTGCTCCACCTCCCGGGGCAGCACAATGACGGGCCGCACCACGCCGATCAGCATGGGAGAGGACACATGGGGGCAGACGGTCAGCCCCACCCTCCCCCGGGGGTCCAGCCGGGCCAGCAGGGCCAGCGCCTCATACTCCGGAGCCTCCCCGCTGCCGCGGACCAGCCGGGCAAAGCGCCGGTAGCCCCACACCTGCCGCCCCAGGCAGAAGGCCGCGCCCAGGCCCCAGACGGTTATCCACAGAGCCGGACTGGTGAGCAGCCCCCGCCAGTCAAAGGCAGGCCCGGTCTCCTGGCCCGCCGGCTGCCCCTGCTGCCCGGATGGGCTTTGGGGCTGGGCGGGCCGGACCTCCGGCTGGGCGGGCTGGGTCACGGGCTGCTGGATCTCCGTCCGGGGCGGCTCCGCCTGCGCCCGGGCAGGCAGAGGCACGATAACCCCCACCGGCAGGCACAGCCGCAGCAGCACCAGCAGCCACAGGTAATAAAACACCGTCCTGCTTTTGATCAACGGCCGGGCCAGCAGCAGCAGACCGGTGAGGACCGATCCCAACACCGTCAGCACCAGCAGGGTGCGCAGAAAGTCCGCCATACTTCTCCCTCCAGACAATTCGAGGTTACAGTTGTACCCTTTCTGCATTCAGGGTACAACTGTAACCTCTTTTTGTCAAGGCGGATTTGGTTACAATCCGGTCACATGTTCTCGTGGAAGGTGCGCTTGATGACCTCCAGCTGCTGCTCCCGGCTGAGGCGGGCGAAATTCACCGCGTAGCCGGACACCCGGATGGTAAGGGTGGGGTACTGCTCGGGGTGCTCCATGGCGTCCATCAGCAGCTGCCGGTTCATCACGTTGACGTTGAGGTGGTGGGCGCCCTGGAGGAAGTAGCCGTCCAGGATGTGTACCAGGTTGTCCACCCGCTCGACCTCAGTCTTGCCCAGGGCGGCAGGCACGATGGAGAAGGTGTTGGACACGCCGTCCTGGCACACCGCCCGGTAGGGGATCTTGGCTACTGAGTTGAGGGAGGCCAGGGCGCCGCTCTTGTCCCGGCCGTGCATGGGGTTGGCGCCGGGGGCAAAGGGCTCCCCCGCCTTGCGGCCGTCGGGGGTGGCGCCGGTCTTTTTGCCGTACATCACGTTGGAGGTGATGGTGAGGGCGGAAAGGGTGTGGATGGCGTTGCGGTACAGGGGGTGCTTTTTCAGCTCGGCGGAGAAGTAGGACACCAGCTCCACGGCGATGTCGTCCACCCGGTCGTCGTCGTTGCCGTACTTGGGGAAGTCCCCTTCCACTTCAAAGTCCACGGCGATGCCCTCCTCGTTGCGGATGGGGCGCACCTTGGCGAACTTGATGGCGGACAGGGAGTCGGCGGCGATGGACAGGCCCGCCACACCGAAGGCGGCCAGCCGCTCCACCAGGGTATCGTGAAGGGCCATCTGGCTGCTCTCGTAGGCGTACTTGTCGTGCATGTAGTGGATGATGTTGATGGTGTCCACATACAGCTCCGCCACGTAGGCGAGCACCTTTTTATAGTTGCCCAGCACCTTGGGGTAGTCCAGCACCTCGTCCCTGTCGCGCTGGATGCCGGGGACGATGACGCCCCCCTTCTTCTCGTCCACGCCGCCATTGATGGCGTACAGCAGGCTCTTGGCCAGGTTGGCCCGGGCGCCGAAGAACTGCATCTGCTTGCCCACCGCCATGGCGGACACGCAGCAGGAGATGCAGTAGTCGTCGCCGTACATGGGGCGCATCAGCTCGTCGCTCTCGTACTGGATGGAGTCGGTATCGATGCTCATTTTGGCGCAGTAGTCCTTGAACCCCTGGGGCAGGTGGGGACTCCACAGCACCGTCAGGTTGGGCTCGGGGGCGGTGCCCAGATTGGTGAGGGTGTGGAGCATCCGGAAGGAGTTCTTGGTCACCAGGGTGCGGCCGTCCACCCCCATGCCGCCGATGGACTCGGTGACCCAGGGGGGGTCGCCGCCGAAGAGCTCATTGTACTCCGGGGTGCGCAGGTGACGCACCAGCCGCAGCTTGATGACGAACTGGTCAATCAGCTCCTGAGCGCCCTCCTCATCCAGCACGCCGTTGTCCAGATCCCGCTGGATGTAGATGTCCAGGAAGGTGGACACCCGGCCCAGAGAGGTAGCGGCGCCGTTGTTCTCCTTCACCCCCGCCAGGTAAGCCAGGTACAGATTCTGCACCGCCTCCCGGGCGTTCTCCGCCGGGCGGGTGATGTCGCAGCCGTATTTGGCGGCCATGGAGGCCATCTCTTTCAGCGCCCGGATCTGCATGCGCACTTCCTCCCGCAGGCGGATGCGCTCGTCGGTCATGGGGCCGTCGATCATGTCCAGGTCCTTTTCCTTCTCCTCGATGAGGAAGTCGGTGCCGTACAGAGGCACCCGGCGGTAGTCTCCCACGATGCGGCCCCGGCCGTAGGCGTCGGGCAGGCCGGTGAGCAGG
>CALXCT010000034.1 GCA_944386865.1 uncultured Oscillospiraceae bacterium
GGGCGTAAGAGATTTGAAGGGAGCTGTCCTTAGTACGAGAGGACCGGGATGGACAGACCTCTGGTGCACCAGTTGTCCTGCCAAGGGCATAGCTGGGTAGCTACGTCTGGACGAGATAAACGCTGAAAGCATCTAAGCGTGAAACTCCCCCTAAGATAAGATCTCTGCTCTATACGAGCTAAGGGCCCATGTAGACTACATGGTTGATAGGCCAGAGGTGGAAGCGCGGCAACGCGTGCAGCTGACTGGTACTAATCGCCCGATAGCTTGACCTCGAGAGAGGCATGCAGGCTTGGCTTGTGAGGATGCTGGAAACGTCATTGTTCGGTTTTGAGGGTGCAGGAAGGCCCTGACACGCACCTTTAGCTCAGTTGGTAGAGCACCTGACTCTTAATCAGGGTGTCCAGGGTTCGAGTCCCTGAAGGTGTACCACTCCCTCTTGGGTGTGAGACACCCAAGAGGGAGCACCCAGAGGAAGAAGACGAGATGTGGCCCGTTGGTCAAGCGGTTAAGACGGCGGCCTCTCACGCCGCAAACATGGGTTCGATTCCCGTACGGGTCACCATTTTTCTTCTGGAAAAAGTTCATATTGATTTTAGCCGTGAAAGCGGTTAAAATAGATGCAGTTGGTGTTGATTGCAGTGAGGGTCCACCCGTTCCCATTCCGAACACGGCAGTTAAGCTCGCTTGCGCCGACAATACTTGGCTGGAGACGGCCTGGGAAGATAGGTAATGCCAACACAAAGAAGGAACAGCAGAGATGCTGTTCCTTTTTTGCTGCCGTTTATGGCCGGATAAAACGGGAGCCGGCTACTCTGGCCAGATGGATGAGAGCGCCGTATGCCGATTCGAGGAGGATGATGCCTTTCCTGCCGCCCGCTGTACCGGGGCGGGGCCCGGAAGCTGACAGCAGGTCATGTGGGCATGGCCAGGCCGTGCATGAAGCCGTCCAGGCTGGTGGTAAAGACCTCTCCGCCGATGACGGTGTCCCGGTAGACCAGTAGGCTGGCCTGGACGCCGGTCTCTCCGGAGGGGTAGTTGGTGATCTCATAGGTGTAGCGCTTCACCCTCTTGCCGCAGTACTGCTCCAGATCGAAGCCCTGCTGGCTCTGCAGGGCCAGATAGTCGGCGTAGCTCTCATCCAGCTGCTCGGGGATGAGCACCTCCTCTGTGGTGACCGGCTGCTCAGAGACCTGCCAGCCCCAGCTGTTCAGGTAGGCGATCCGGTCCTCGTTGGTGTGTACTGCGGCGGCGCCGGAGGCCATGGCACCCTCAGCGCCATCCGGCGAAAACAGGGTCTGCCACAGGCCCCACACGCCGGCGCACAGCACGGCCAGTGCGGCCAGAAAGATGATCAGCCTGCGGCGGCTGAATTTCGCGGTGAAGATAAACAAAACACAGCACCCCTCTTTCCGCCGCCCGCGGGCGGCGGACGGTCCTTTGCACATATCTATGTGCCGGGGGCGGAAAGTATGATACAATAGACGGGAAAAACATGGAACGGAGGGAGCGGGATGGAGCGACTGGACAAGCTGCTGGCCGGGACGGGGCGGTGGAGCCGGAAAGAGGTAAAGGAGTTGGTGCGCCAGGGCCGGGTGACGGTGGACGGCGCGCCCGCCCGCCGAGCCGAGGAGAAGTATCCGCCCGGCGCGGCCATCGCCGTGGACGGACAGCCTGTGTGCGTGGAGCGGCTTGTGTACCTGCTGATGAACAAGCCGGCGGGTCTTTTGTCCGCCACGGAGGATGACCGCCAGGCCACCGTGCTGGACCTGCTGCCCCCCCATCTGCGCCGGATCGGCCTGGCTCCGGTGGGCCGGCTGGACAAGGACACCGAGGGCCTGCTGCTGCTCACCAATGACGGCGCGCTGGCCCACCGCCTGCTCTCGCCCAAACGCCACGTGGACAAGGTGTACTATGCCAGAACGGAGGGGACGGTGACGGCCGAGGACGTGGAGGCTTTCACGTCCGGACTGACGCTGGAGGACGGCCTTGCCTGCCTGCCTGCCGGGCTGGAGGCGCTGGGTCCGGGAGAGTGCCTGGTCACCCTGCGGGAGGGGAAGTTCCACCAGGTGAAGCGGATGCTGGCCGCCCGGGGCAAGCCGGTGGTCTACCTCCGGCGGCTGTCCATGGGACCGCTGACCCTTGACTCCGGTTTGGAGCCGGGTCAGTGGCGGGCACTGACCGCACAGGAGCTGGAGGCATTGGAGATCGGTGGCCCGCACAGGTGAAATTCGGCGTTTTACACAAAAAAATCTGAATTTCCTATTGAAATCGGCCAGAGCTTCCGGTATAATATTGATAAAGTGTTACCAATATGAACGGGAGGGGTTTGAAATGTCCAGCCGGGTTTTTCAAAGCGTCGTACTCCAGATGAGAGAGAGCACCGAACAGGCGGTGGGCGTGATCGACAGCGAGGGCACCGTGATCGCCTGCAATGAGCTGACGTGCATCGGGGAGAAGTGGCCTGGGGTGGTGGAGCTGATCAACGCCGCCGAGGGCAACGCTGTGGCGGCGGACGGCAGGACCTTCAAGCCGCTGGCCGGCTGGGGTTCCCAGTTCGACTACGCCGCCTTCGTCCAGGGGGACGACGCTCAGGCGGGCCTGATCTGCTCTATGGCGGTGATCGCCCTCAACGGCGCCAAGGCCTACTATGAGGAGAAGCATGACAAGGCCGCCTTTGTCAAGAGCATCATCTGCGACAATATCCTGCTGGGCGATATCTACGTCCGGGCCAAGGAGCTGCACTTCGTGTCCGAGGCGCCCCGGGCCGTCTTCCTCATCCGCCAGATCGGCACCGCCGACGTGGCGGCCATCGATGTGCTCCAGAGCCAGTTCCCCGACCGCCAGTCCGACTTTATCCTGTCGGTGAGTGAGAGCGACCTGGTGCTCATCAAGCAGCTGCCTGAGGGCGCGGACAGCAAGGAGGTCTATAAGATCGCCCGGCAGGTGGAGGAGGCCCTGTCCCAGGAGCTGAACCTCCATGTGGTCATCGGCGTGGGGACCGTGGTGGGCCATGTGCGGGACCTGGCCCGGGCCTACAAGGAGGCCGGCGTGGCCATCGACGTGGGCAAGGTGTTCGACACCGAGAAGTCCATCATCAACTATGAGAACCTGGGCATCGGGCGTCTGATCTACCAGCTGCCCACCACCCTGTGCGAGATGTTCCTCCAGGAGGTCTTTAAGAAGAACCCCATCGACGCGCTGGACCAGGAGACCCTGTTCACCATCAACAAGTTCTTTGAGAACAACCTCAACGTGTCCGAGACGGCCCGGAAGCTGTTCGTCCACCGGAACACCCTGGTCTACCGGCTGGAGAAGATCAAGAAGCTCACCGGCCTGGACCTGCGGGAATTTGACGACGCCATCACCTTCAAGGTGGCCCTCATGGTGAAGAAGTACCTCATCTCCCGGGGCATCGAGTCCTGAGGATCCGTCAAGCCGCATCCCTGACGGCGCCCGGCCCATTCCGGCCGGGCGCCGTTTTTTCGTAAAATTCCCGCCGGAGGGGTGATATCCCGCCCGCGATCCTGTCTTTATGGATAGAGAGCAATGACCGGCAAGGGGGGAGAGTATGGACGACAGGCAGATCATCCAGCTGTACTGGCAGCGGGACGAGCGGGCGGTGGCCGAGACCGACCGGAAATACGGGGCCTATTGCCGCGCCATCGCCATGAACCTGCTGGGAGAGCGCCGGGACGCGGAGGAGTGCGTCAGCGACGCCTACCACCAGGCCTGGCGGTCCATGCCGCCCCAGCGGCCGGACTGCCTGCGGGCCTGGCTGGGGCGGGTGGTGCGCAACCTCTCCCTCAACCGCTGGCAGCGGGCCCGGGCGAAAAAGCGGGGCGGCGGCATGGAGTGCCTGCTCAGCGAACTGGAGGAGTGCGTCCCGTCGCCCCGGACGGTAGAGGGGCAGCTGGAGTCGGAGCGGCTGGGGGCGGTCCTCAGCGGGTGGCTGCACCAGCTGCCCCGGGAGGACCGGGTGCTGTTCGTGCGCCGCTACTGGTACGGAGAGGCGCTGAAGGACCTGGCCCGGGAGCGGGGCGAGCGCGCGGGCAGGCTGGCCCAGCGGATGTACCGCCTGCGGGCGGGGCTGAGAAGGGAACTGGAGAAGGAGGGGATCACGCTGTGAGGGAGCAGAGCGTCAGGCTGTTTGAGGGCCTTGGCTGGATCGATGATGAGCTGATCTCAGAGGCGGAGAGCCAGGCGGCCATTCGCCGCCGCCTGCCCGCCCGGTGGCTGATCGCGGCGGCTTGCCTGTGTCTGCTGCTGGCGGGCGCCGCCCTGGCGGCGGTGACCGGGGGCTTTGGGACCCGGCTGACCGGGATGTTCACCTCCCGTACCGAGCCGGGGAGCGACCTGACCGAGTCGGGCTACGACCTGAGCGTGGATATCCACCGGGTGTCCCTCTCCGAGCTGACGGGGGAGGTGACCGGCGTGGGGGAGAAGATCCGGACTCAGTATGAGGACTGGGATCTGCTGAGCAGCCAGTTCCCCGGCCATTGGCAGCGGCGGTTTGACAGCGTGGAGCAGGCGGCGGACTTCATCGGCTTCGAGGGCCTCCGGTGCCCGGCCTGGCCGGAGAGCACGCTGGAGAGCGCTGAGGTGGATGTGCTGGGCAGCCCGGAGGGCGCGCTGCTCCAGGTCACCCTGGAGACCTTCCGCCGGGCAGGGGAGATCCGGGCTCAGGAGTTCACCACCCTGTTCACCGAGCACACTGGGCAGGAGGAGCTCACCACCGGCGTGCGCACCACCGAGGCCCAGGGCTACGCGCAGTCGTTTTACACCACCGAGGACGGCGGCGTGTGCCAGGTCATCGCCTCTACCCCGCTGGAGAGCGGCTACGCCGGGCTGGACGGCTATCTGGTGCAGGACGGCGTGCTGTATCATCTCCACCTGTCTTTCCGGCAAGAGGAGGCCGGCCGGGCGGAGGATCTGCTGCACCAATGGGCGGAGCAGCTGGCATGATGAGAGAAAAAGAAGGCGGGTGGCCGGAGTTTCCGGCCGCCCGCTCTGTTTTCAGAAGGTTTGCGCTGGAAGTTTGGGCGGTGCTGTGCTATACTGGGGAAAACTGTGATGGGGACCGGCGGCGGATGGCCGGGTCCCCGGAGGGGGGACTGCCCATGGAGCGGACGGGCGGAGTGCTGGACAAGCTGTGTACCCTGTGCGCCGTGCTCTTCTGCGGCGTGATCGTGGTGCAGAACCTGCTGTTCATCGGCGGACGGGGACAGTGGCTGTCGGCGGTGTCGCTGCTGATCACAGGGACCGCGGCCCTGGTGTGCGCGGGGCGGCTGCCCGAGGGGCGGTATGTCCCCTGGGCGCTGTTCGGGGTGCGGTTTTTATCCGCCCTGGCGGTGATCCTGCTGGTGGGGGCCCAGCCGGTGCAGGACTTCAGCACTATGTACACCGCCGCCTGCCAGCTGGCTGCGGGCAGCCACGAATACCTGAGCCTGGACACCTGCTACTTCTACAACTGGGCCTACCAGACCGCCTTCGTCGTCTATGAGAGCCTGGTCATCCGGATCTTCGGGGAGGGATACCTGGCCCTCCAGGTGCTCAACGCCCTGTACATGGGGGGGACCGCCGCCCTGACGTATGCCATCGGCCGGCGGCTGCTGCCCGGCCGGGGAGCGCTGGCGGCGGGGGTGCTGTACGTCCTCTATCCCGCGCCCCTGTTCTTGGCGGCGGTGCTCACCAACCAGCACCTGTCGGTCTTCCTCCTGTACCTGGGCGTGTGGGTGCTGGTGAGCGGGAAGGACGGGCAGGTCAGCCTGCCCCGGGCGGCCCTGGCGGGTCTGCTGTTCGCGCTGGGCAACGCCATACGGCCCATCGGCATCGTGGTGCTGCTGGCCGTGCTGCTGTGGTGCCTGATCGGGTTGGCCCGCCGCTTCACCGCCTGCCGGGAGCGTATCCTCCCGGCTCTGGCCCGGCCCGCCCTGCTGGCGGTGTGCTATGTGCTGGCGGGGGCGCTGCTGGCCGCCGCGGTGGTGTGGAGCGGGGCCAATCCCTGGGGGCTGAGCAACAATCAGCCCATGTGGAAGTTCGTGCTGGGGCTGAACGAGGAGTCTTCGGGCGCCTGGAACGCGGAGGACTACAACGAGCTCTACCTTCTCCAGGGAGAGGAGGCGGACGCCGCCATGCGGGAGACGGTGCGGGAGCGGCTCTTGGTGGGGCCGGTGCGGCTGGCCCGGCTGATGTGGAACAAATGCGAGCTGATGTGGGCGGACAACGAGTATATGAGCTGGGGCTTCGGGCACCTGGACCACTCAGCAGACCTGGCGGGGCCGCTGACGGTGGGGCAGGGGGTGAACCTGGCCTGTTACTGGGACAAGGGGGCCTACCTGCTGCTGTTTGCCCTGGCACTGGCGGCGCTGGTCCGGCGGCTGCTGAATCGGCGCCCCCGGGCGCGCACTCTGCTGCCGGTGCAGATCTTCTGCGGCTATTTCGCCGTGCACTTGCTCATCGAGGTGCAGTCCCGGTACCGCTACTTCCTCATGCCGACCATTGCGCTGCTGGCCGGCTGGGCATTGGCCAGGCTGCTGAGCCGGGAAAAGGAAAAGGACGCATAAGAGACACGCCCTGGAACGCGTCGCGTTCCAGGGCGTATTCCGTCACAGCTCGAATGCCGCGTAGTAGATGCTGGTGTCGTAGTCACCGGTGTCCCGGAAGCCCATGACTTCCTTGCCGACCCGGTAGCGGCCGCCGGGCAGCGGCCCGTAGAGCCAGGTCCAGTCCAGCTCCAGCTCTGTGACGCCGTCCGCCGCGATGAGGTAAGCCATCATGTCCCAGGCCAGCTCATCTTCGGAGATCAGGGCGGGAACTGCCTGCCAGTTTTCTCCGTCCTGACGCTCCAGCCAGTAGGGGCTGCCCGTCTGAAGCTGGCCGGAGGGCGCGCCCCCCGACTGAGTGAAGCGGAGGGTCAGCCCGGTGGGAGAGGCCCCCTCCGCCGTGAGGATAAGGCCCCAATCATCCGCCGCCGGGGAGACCACGGAGGGGGCGGGGGATTGCCCGCCGCTTTCGCCGGGCGCGCCGCAGGCGGACAGGGCCAGCATCCACAGCAGCGCGAAAGAAAGAGCCATGGCACGCTTCATGGAGAACACCTCGCTCAGAGTTTTGACATTTGATTGGACGGAAGCGGGCGGAAAAGGTTCCCTGCGGCAGAGAAGACCGTTTTCCGCGTGGAGGAGCAAGAGGGGCGGCGCTGATGCGCCGCCCCTCTATCTTGGGTGCTATTTCCGGATGTCCTCCCAGTAGCGGCGGGCGGCCTGCTCGGTCTTGTTGTCGCCGAACTGGTAATATTTAGAATCCTTGAGCTGGTCGGGGAGGTACTGCTGGGCGACCCAGTGGTGCGGAAAGTTGTGGGGATAGAGGTAGCCCTGCTCCCGCTCCTGCCCTGCGGAGTCGGCGTGGACGTTCTGCAGATGCCGGGGGAAGGGGCCGGTGTTCCCCTTGCGCACGTCGGCCATGGCTGCGTCGATGGCCATCACCACGCTGTTGGACTTGGGGGCGGTGGCCAGCAGGATGGCCGCCTGAGCCAGGGGGAGCCGGGCCTCGGGCAGGCCCAGCTGGAGGGCGCTGTCACAGCAGGCCTTCACGATGGTTGCCGCCTGGGGATAGGCCATGCCGATGTCCTCGCTGGCCGAGCAGAGCAGACGCCGGATGGCGGTGATCAGATCCCCCGCCTCCAGCAGCCGGGCCAGGTAGTGCAGCGCCGCGTCCGGATCGGAGCCCCGCAGGGATTTCATCAGGGCGGAGGCGGTGTCGAAATGGTCGTCCCCCTCCCGGTCATACCGCATGGCGGAGCGCTGGGACACCGCCCTGGCGTCCTCCAGGGTGAGGGTCACCACCCCATCCTGGGCCGGGCGGGCAGCGGAGACCAGCAGTTCCAGGGCGTTGAGGGCCTTGCGCACGTCCCCGCCGCAGCCGGCGGCGATATGCTCCCGCGCACCCTCCTCCCAGCGCAGGGACACCCCCCGCTCGGCGGAGAGCAGCGCCGCGCCCCGGTCGATGGCGGTGAGCACGTCGTCTGCGGTGAGCATTTTGAACTCAAAGACGGTGGACCGGGAGAGGATGGCGTTGAACACATAGAAGTAGGGATTCTCGGTGGTGGAGGCAATGAGGGTGATGGAGCCGTTCTCGATGAACTCCAGCAGGGACTGCTGCTGCTTTTTGTTGAAGTACTGGATCTCATCCAGATAGAGCAGCACTCCGTTGGGGGCCAGCATGGTGCCCACCTCGTCCATGACGGCGCGGATGTCGGACAGGGAGGCGGTGGTGGCGTTGAGCCGGCGCAGGGCACGGCCCGAGCGGTTGGCGATGATGTTGGCCACGGTGGTCTTGCCGGTGCCCGAGGGGCCGTAAAAGACCATGTTGGGGATCTCGCCGCTGTCCACGATGCGGCGCAGCATCCCATCGGGGCCTAAGATATGGGACTGGCCCACCACGTCGTCCAGGCTCTGGGGCCGGATGCGGTCTGCCAGGGGCTGATAGGTCATGGCTGCTCTCCCTCCTCTTGCAAGGTGAGTATAACATATGTTCGAGTGCCCGTAAAGGAAAAGTTGCCTGCCTGGGCAGGAAAAAGCCCGGGGCCGAGATGGCTCTCTCGGCCCCGGGCAGGGAAAGAATGCGGGGTTGCTCAGCGGTAGATGGGGTACTTGTCGGTGAGGGCGGCGGTGCGGCTGCGGATCTCGTCGGCCCGGGACTCAAACTCGGTGGCGGTGAGCCACATCAGTTCGGCGATCTCCACCATGTCGGCCTCCACCATGCCCCGGGAGGTGACGGCGGGGGTGCCCACCCGGATGCCGCTGGTGACGAAGGGGCTGCGGGGGTCGCCGGGGACCTTGTTCTTGTTGACGGTGATGCACACCTCATCCAGCCGGTGCTCCAGCTCCTTGCCGGTCAGCTCGCCCAGGTTCTGCAGGTCCACCAGCATCAGGTGGTTGTCGGTGCCCCCGGAGACCAGCTGGAAGCCGCGGGCCATCATCTCTTTGGCCAGAGTCTGGGCATTTTTGACGATCTGCTGCTGATAGGCCTTGAACTCGGGCTTGAGGGCCTCGCCGAAGGCCACCGCCTTGGCGGCGATGATGTGCTCCAGGGGGCCGCCCTGGGAGCCGGGGAAGATGGCGGAGTTGATCTTCTTGGCGATGGCCTCGTCGTTGCACAGGATCATGCCGCCCCGGGGCCCGCGCAGGGTCTTGTGGGTGGTGGTGGTGACCACGTCGGCGTAGGGCAGGGGGGAGGGGTGCACCCCGGCGGCCACCAGGCCGGCGATGTGGGCCATGTCCACCATCAGGTAGGCCCCCACCTCCTTGGCGATGGCGGAGAAGCGGGCGAAGTCGATCACCCGGGGATAGGCGGAGGCGCCCGCCAGGATCATTTTGGGCTTGTGCTCCTTGGCCAGCCGCTCCAGCTCGTCGTAGTCGATGCGGCCCGTCTTCTCATCCACCCCGTAGGGGATGATGTTGTAGTACTTGCCGGAGAAGTTCACCGGGCTGCCGTGGGTCAGGTGTCCGCCGTGGTCCAGGTTCATGCCCAGCACGGTGTCCCCCGGCTGGCACAGGGCCATGTACACCGCATAGTTGGCCTGGGCGCCCGAGTGGGGCTGCACGTTGGCGTACTTGGCACCGAACAGCCGGCAGGCCCGCTCGATGGCCAGATCCTCCACGATGTCCACGCACCGGCAGCCGCCGTAGTAGCGCTTGCCGGGGTAGCCCTCGGCGTATTTATTGGTCAGTACGGTCCCCATGGCGGCCAGCACCGCGGGGCTGACGATATTCTCCGAGGCGATCAGCTCGATGTTCCGGCACTGACGGTCGTACTCCTGCCGGATGGCGGAGCCCACCTCGGGGTCGAATTGTGAGATAAAGTCCATCGTCTCTGTAACCATTGGAACGCATCCTTTCTGCATTTTGATGGGACGGGCCTCCGTCCGGGTCGTTTTTCAAATCTATTATACCGAATCCACAGGAAAAGCACAACTGTCCACCTATGAAAAAACACTCGTGATTTCCCTTGTTTTATGTTACAATTGACCCAAATCGACTTTGTATGAGGTGATGGAAATGAAGCAGCCCGCGGAGGTGGAGGCCATCGTGGCCGGGCTGAAGGAGAGCTATCCGGAGGGGATCTGCTCCCTGCAGTATGAGAAGGATTACGAGCTGCTGTTCGCGGTGCGCCTGTCCGCCCAGTGCACCGACGAGCGGGTGAACAAGGTGACGCCGGACCTGTATGGACGGTTCCCCACCCTGGAGTCGCTGGCCCAGGCCGACGTGGCCGAGGTGGAGGGGCTGATCCACTCCTGCGGCTTTTTCCGGGCCAAGGCCCGGGACATCGTCCTGTCCGCCCGGATGCTACTGGACGAGTACGGGGGGAAGGTGCCCTCGGAGATGGAGGATCTGCTGCGCCTGCCCGGGGTGGGCAGAAAGACGGCCAACCTCATCCAGGGGGACATCTTCAAAAAGCCGGGCTGCGTGGTGGCCGACACCCACTGCATCCGCATCTCGGGCCGCCTGGGCCTGACCGACGGCACCAAGGACCCGGCCAAGGTGGAGCAGCAGCTGCGGGCGGTGCTGCCCCCCGAGGAGTCCAACGACTTCTGCCACCGGCTGGTGCTCCACGGCCGGGCGGTGTGCATGGCCCGGGGGCCGGAGTGCGGCAAATGCGCCGTGCGGGCCTGGTGCGACTGGTTCAACCGGGGGGCGGCGGAGTGAACAGCCTGTTCTGCTGCCCCGTGTGCGGCGCGCCCCTGGTCCGGGAGGAGAGCCGCTACCGCTGCCCCAGGGGGCACAGCTTCGACCTGGCCCGGGCGGGCTACGCCCATCTGCTGCCCGTCAACCGGATGCACTCCCGCCTGCCGGGGGATGACGCCGACATGGTGGCCGCCCGGGCGGAGTTCCTGGGCAGGGGGTACTACCGGCCCCTGCGGGACGAGCTGTGCCGCCGGCTGGGGGAACTGACGGCGCACCTGGCAGCCCCCGCCGTGCTGGACAGCGGCTGCGGGGAGGGGTACTACACCCAGGGCCTGTGGGAGACCCTGAGCCGGGGGGGACGCGCCCCCCGCCTGGCGGGCATCGACATCTCCAAGCTGGCCCTGCGCCGGGCGGCGAAGAAGGTGCCCGGCGGGGAGTTCGCCGTGGCCAGCGTGTACCACCTGCCCCTGCCGGACGGGAGCCTGGACGGAGTGGTGGACGTGTTCGCCCCCCTGTCGGCGGAGGAGTTCGGCCGGGTGCTGCGGCCGGGAGGGTGCTTTCTCTATGTGGTGCCCGCCCCCCGGCACCTGTGGCAGATGAAGCAGGTGCTCTATGAGACCCCCTACGAGAACCGGGAACAGCGCATCGAATACCCCGGCTTTGCCTACGTGGACGTGGTCCCCGTGCGCGATACGGCCCGCCTGGAGCGGAGGGAGGACATCCAGGCCCTGTTCCGGATGACGCCCTACTGCTGGCGCACCCCCCGGGCGGGGCGGGAGGCCCTGTTCGCCCTGGAGTCGCTGGACACCGAGATCGCCTTCGACATCCACATCTTCCGCAGGATCTGAGGTAGGGAAAGCGGCCTGTTCCGGTTGCGGAACAGGCCGCGCCGTGTTATAATACCTCCGTATGCACGCCGGGCCGGAAGGGGCGCGGCGTGGAGGAGATGAAAACTTACACTATACAGGAAAAGAGTGTTTTCGTATGGACGAGAAGAAAGTCATGCTCTCCGGCATCCAGCCCAGCGGGGAGCTGCATCTGGGCAACTACCTGGGGGCCATCAAGAACTGGGGCGCCCGGGCGGAGGAGTTCGACTGCTACTACTTCATGGCCGACCTGCACACCCTGACGGTGCGCCAGGTGCCCGCCGAGCTGCGCCGGCACACCCTGGAGCAGCTGGCCATCTACATCGCCTGCGGCCTGGACCCGGAGAAGAACACCCTGTTCATCCAGTCTCATGTGCCCCAGCACGCCGAGTTGGGCTGGGTGCTCAACTGCTACACCATGTTCGGCGAGCTCAGCCGCATGACCCAGTTCAAGGACAAGTCGGCCAAGCACGCGGAGAACATCAACGGCGGCCTGTTCACCTATCCCTCCCTGATGGCGGCGGATATCCTGCTCTACCAGCCGGACTTCGTGCCCGTGGGGGAGGACCAGAAGCAGCACGTGGAGCTGACCCGGGACGTGGCCCAGCGGTTCAACAACCTCTACGGCGAGACCTTCAAGATCCCCGAGCCCTATATCCCCAAGACAGGCGCCCGGATCATGAGCCTGAACGCCCCCGACTCCAAGATGTCCAAGTCCATCCCCGAGGGCTGCGTGTTCCTGATGGACAAGCCGGAGGACATCCAGCGCAAGTTCAAGCGGGCCATCACCGACAGCGACACCGAGCACTGTGTGCGCTACGATCCCCAGACCAAGCCGGGCGTTGCCAACCTCATGTCCATCTACGCCGCCTGCACCGGCAGGAGCTTTGCCGAGATCGAGACGGAGTTCGACGGGCAGGGCTACGGCGCCTTCAAGCCCGCCGTGGGCGACGCGGTGATCGAGATGCTCCGCCCCATCCGGGAGGAGGCCCAGCGCATCCTGGCGGACAAGGCCTACCTGGAGCAGGTCTACCGGGACGGCGCCCAGCGGGCGGGCTACGTGGCCAACAAGACCCTGCGCAAGGTCTATAAAAAGGTGGGCCTGGTGGCACGATGAGGCGTTTGCTTCCTGATGAACTTTGACAGCAAAGGAGTCTCCCTATGCCTTCCGTTGAATTGAATGTGATCGGGATGGTGGCCGCCGCGCTGGTGGCGGCGCTGCTGGTGTCCTTCGTATCCACCCCGGTGGTGAAGGTGCTGGCCCAGAAGATGGGCGCCATGGACGTGCCCAAGGACGCCCGGCGGATGCACGACCACCCCATCCCCCGGATGGGCGGACTGGCCATCTTCTTCGGCTTCATCCTCAGCACCCTGGTCTTTCTGCCCCTGACCCGGGAGCTGCAGGGGATGCTGCTGGGGGCCTGCCTGATCGTGGTGCTGGGCATCCTGGACGATATCTATGCCCTGTCCGCCAAGCTCAAGTTCGTGGTGCAGATCGTGGCCGCCCTGATCGCCGCCCTCCAGGGCAACGTGATCCACGGCTTTTCCAACCCCAACGTGTTCTCCGACAACCCCTACTGGGACCTGGGGGTGCTGTCCATCCCGGTGACGGTGCTGTGGATCGTGGGCATCACCAACGCGGTCAACCTGATCGACGGGCTGGACGGCCTGGCCTGCGGGGTGTCCACCATCAGCTCCATGACCATGCTGGTCATCGCCCTGCTGGTGTCCGAGGGGGAGGTGGCCATCATCATGGCCGCCCTGGCGGGGGCCTGCATCGGGTTTCTGCCCTACAACCTCAACCCGGCCAAGATCTTCATGGGGGACACCGGCTCCACCTTCCTGGGCTATGTGCTGGCGGTGGTGTCGGTGCAGGGGCTGTTCAAATATGCCACCATCATCTCCTTCGCCGTCCCCTTCCTGATGCTGGCCCTGCCCATCTTCGACACCTGCTTTGCCATCATCCGCCGCTTGTCCAAGGGACAGTCCCCCATGGCGCCCGACCGGAGCCACATCCACCACCGGCTGATCGATATGGGCTTTTCCCAGAAGCAGGCGGTGGCGGTGCTGTATGTGATCAGCGCCATCCTGGGCCTGTCCGCCGTGGTGCTCACCACCAGCGGCGAGCTGAAGGCCCTGCTGTTCCTGGTGGCCCTGTGTGTGGCCGCCGGCATCTCCGCCCGGATCTTCCTGGGTCATCACGACAATCCCCACGACCATGGGGACCGCAGAAGGAATGAGAACGATGAGTGAACTGACCGTCATGACCATCTTCGGCACCCGGCCGGAGGCCATCAAGATGTGTCCGCTGGTCCGGGAACTGGACGGCCGGCCGGGCATCCGCAGCCTGTGCTGCGTCACCGCCCAGCACCGGGAGATGCTGGACTCGGTGATGGAAATTTTCGGCCGGAAGGCGCACCTCGCCCTGGACATCATGGAGCCCCGCCAGACCCTGACCACCATCACCGCCAAGTGCCTGACGGGGATGGAGGAGGTGCTCCGGCAGGCCCGTCCCGACCTGGTGCTGGTCCACGGGGACACCTCCACCACCTTCTCGGGCGCCCTGGCGGCTTTCTACCACCAGATCCCCGTGGGCCATGTGGAGGCGGGCCTTCGGACCTATGACAAGTGGTCCCCCTATCCGGAGGAGATGAACCGCAAGCTGGTGGGGGCCATCGCGGACCTGCACTTCTGCCCCACCGCGGCCAACCGGGACAACCTCCGCCGGGAGAACATCACCCAGGGGGTCTTCCTCACGGGCAACACGGTGATCGACGCCCTGGGCACCACCGTGACCGACGGCTTCCGGTTCCAGGAGCCGCTGCTCAATGAGCTGGACTATACCGCCCGGAAGGTGATCCTGGTCACCTGCCACCGGCGGGAGAACTACGGCGAGCCCATGGCGGCCATCATGACCGCCCTGCGCCGGGTGGTGGACGCCCACCCGGACACGGAGCTTGTTTACCCCGTGCACCTGTCTCCTGTGGTGCAGGAGGCGGCCCACAAGTACCTGGACGGACATCCCCGCATCCACCTGATCGCCCCGCTGGCGGTGGACGAGATGCACAATCTCATGGCCCGGTGCCACCTGGTGATGACCGACTCGGGCGGCCTTCAGGAGGAGGCCCCCGCCCTGGGCAAGCCGGTGCTTGTCCTGCGCCGGGAGACCGAGCGGCCCGAGGCGGTGGCCGCGGGCACCGTGCAGATCGCCGGGGTGGAGCAGGAGCAGATCGTGGCCCTGGCCTCCCGGCTGCTGGAGGACCCGGAGGCCTACCGGGCCATGGCCCACGCCGTCAACCCATACGGAGACGGCCACGCCTGCCGCCGCATCGCCGACGCCATCGAGTGGCACTTCGGCCTGCGCGACCAGCCCCCCGAGCCCTTCGGCGCGTGAGCCGTTTGAACTTTATGTAAACTGAAATGCCGGCAAGGAAGGAGGCTGTCCCATGGGCGGGAAAAACCAAACCCTCATCGTGGTGCTGGTGGCCCTGGTCATCGTGGGGGCGGTCTTCGCCAGCTTCGGCAGCTATCTCCTGCCCGGTCAGATCCCGGAGGTGGTGCTGCCCAGCCAGGCCGGCACCGGGGAGTCCGGCCAGCCTCAGACCACGCCGGTGCCCGGCACCGACCGCTATCAGATGGTGGAGGTGACGCCGGACACGGTGCAGAGCGTGATCGCCACCCTGGACCGGGCGGACAGCTATGCCCGGGAGATCACCATCCGGGACATCTGGGGCGAGACGGAGGAGGAGCAGGGGACCACTGCCGTCAGCGTGTGGGTGGACGGCGGCTTCACCCGGCTCCAGACCAGCCTGGCCTCCGGCCGGGTGCAGAACGTGCTGATGGACGACGAGTCGGTCTACCTCTGGTACGACCGCAGCCGCCGCTACCTCACTCTGGCGGGGGAGGAGGAGAGCTCCGACCTTCTTCAGCGGGTCCCCACCTATGAGGACGTGCTGGCCCTGGACCCGGAGGAGATCACCGACGCGGGCTACACCGTGCTGGAGGACGGCTCGGCCTGCATCTACGCGGAGGTGGTCCGGGAGGAGTCCGGCTACACGGACCGCTACTGGGTGGACATCTCCAGCGGCCTGCTGGTCCGGGCGGAGACAGAGACGGAGGGGCGGGTGGTCTACCGCATGACAGCCTCCGCCTTCCAGTCCCCCTGTCCCGCCGCGGCGTCCTTTGCGCTGCCCGACGGGCAGGTGCTGCATCAGGTGGGCTGACTGTCCTCCCCGCCCAGCCCCAGCAGCAGGAGCAGGCCCAGGGTGATGACCAGCTCCATATCGTCCCCCTCCAGCAGCACCAGCAGCAGGATGAGCAGCAGCAGGATGTCCCCCGTGTCCAGCTGGTCCAGCTTCAGCGACTTGAGCAGCCCGCCGCTGCCCCCCAGAGCGCGGAGCAGCCCGCCCGCGCTGTCCCCCAGCCCGCCCAGCAGTCCGCCGGTTCCCGTGCCCAGTCCGCCCAGCAGCCCGCTGAGCGGACTGTTTTCTCCGGACCCGGCGGGGCCGTGCCCGCCGCCGGGATGGGGCGGAGGAGCGTGCCGGGGCGGAGCCTGGCGGGTGGGACCGTCCTCCTGGAGCACCCGGGTATAGGAGGTGCCGCTTGGTATGTAGCGGTTATACATGTCCGTCCCCTCCCTGCTCCTTCAGCGTCCCCAGGGCCACCCGGGCCACCCGGGACAGGCGGGCCAGCTGGATGGCCCGGTCCAGCTTGGCCCGGCGGGCGGGCTTGAGGAAGGGGCGCAGGGCGTCCAGCAGGGCCATGCCCCGGTCGTCCGCCCGGTTGTATTCGGACAGCAGCCGCATCCCCATCTGCATCAGCTTCGGGTCCAGCGGGGGCGGCGCCTCCGCCGCTCCGGGGGGCGGTTCAGGGCCCGGGGTGTCCGGCCGCTCCTCCGGCGGCGGCTGGTGGGACCGGGCGTCACCGCCCAGCCCCAGCGACTGTGCCAGCGCGGCGATCTGCCCCATGGCGGCCGGGTCGTTCAGGATATGGTTCAGTTGATCCTCAAGCTCACTCATGGGGCCGCCTCCTTTACTTCTGCCGTTCCACGCTGCTGCGCAGCTTTTGGGCGGCCTGAGCGCCCTCCCGGGTGGAGGTCACCCGGTCCATCAGCCGGGACAGCTGGCTGCCGTCCCCCTTCAGGGCGGCCTGGGCCGCCTGCTGCAGGTGTTCGCCCCCCTCCCGCTGGAGCAGGGCGAGCAGCTGCCGGCTCTCCGGGGAGGTGAGCAGCTGCTGCAGGGCCTGCTTGTTGCGGAGCAGCCGGGTGGCCTCGGGCGTGTTGGCCAGGCCGCTCAGGTCAGGCTGACTGCCGTTTTGCTTCATGGTATATCCCCCCTTTGGATCACTCTATTCTATGATTTATGCTGTTAGAAGGTGACCGTATGAAGGTACTTGTTTTATCCGATTCCCACCGCAGCCTGCGCCCGATGGTGGAGGCGGTGGAGCGGGAGCAGCCCGGGCAGATCCTCCACCTGGGCGACCTGATGGGGGACACGGGGGAGCTGCGGTACGCCTACCGGGACGTCCCGCTGGCGGCGGTGCCGGGCAACTGCGACCCTTGGACGGGGGAGCGGGAGGAGAAGCTGCTGCGCCTGGGCGGGCACCTGGTGCTCATGGGCCACGGCCACCAGTGGCAGGTGAAGCACAGCCTGGACCGGGCGCTGGCCGCCGCACGCCGTGCGGGGGCGGAGGTGCTGCTGTTCGGACATACCCACCGGGCCGTCTGCTATCAGGAGCCGGACGGGCTGTGGGTGGTCAATCCGGGCAGTATCCGGGACACGGAGAGCTACGCCCTGCTCCTGCTGGAGCCAGGGCAGCCGGTCCGGTGCAGCCTGGCAAATTTGGATGATGGAAACTGAAAAAGACAGGGAGCGCTGTTCCTTTGGAACAGCGCTCCCTGTCTTTTGAGATCTTCAGACAGCCGTCTCCGCCACCACCCGGACGGCCTCCGCGCCACAGGCGCGCAGCAGGGCGAGGACCTCAGGGGTGATCTCCTCGCCGCTGACAGCGATGGGTACGGCGGGTGGACAGGACACCGCCGGGGCGGCGCACACCCGGCCCAGCGCTCGGTCCAGGGGGACGAGCTGGCTGGAGGAGAGCACCGCCTGGCGGATGCTCAGCCGCCGCACCGGGGGCGGCAGGGAGGGCAGTGGGGCGGACGGCAGAGGCGGTCGGGCGGGCAGTTCCACCCCCGCCCACCAGAACAGCTTGCGGATCTCCCCGTCGTTCTCCGGGGTGGCCATCAGCACCACCGCGTCCCGGTCGGCGTATTCGCACTCGATGCCGCCCTGGCGGAGGAGTTCGGCCAGTTCCCCGCCGGAGTAGCCCCGCTCCCCGCCCGACAGCACCAGCCGCAGAGGGTCGGAGGGCAGCAGCCGCCAGCCGTGAGACACCAGGCCGGACTTCACCTCCTCCAGCTGGACCAGGAATTCCGCCAGCCGCTCGGGATAGCCGCTGGCCAGGTAGCGGTTGCACAGGTCCAGGGACTGGAGGATGAGGTAGGAGGGGCTGGTGGAGCCGAACAGGGCCATGGCGTCCCTGGCCCAATGCCCCACCCGTCGGTCCATCTCCGGGGAGAGATGGAGCCAGGCCCCGCCGGTGAGGACGGGGAGGGTCTTGTGGGCCGAGTCGCAGCACAGGTCGGCCCCCAGGTCCAGCGGGTGGCGGGAGGGCTGAAGGAATTTCAGATAGGCCCCGTGGGCGTTGTCCACCAGCAGAGGGACCCTGTGGGCATGGCAGACCCGGGCGACGGCGGCCAGATCGGGGCTGCCCCCCAGGTAGTCGGGGGCGGTGAGGCAGACGGCGCAGGGGGGCGCGTCCAGCTGGGCCAGGGCCCGCTCCACCCCCTCCGGGGTGATGGGGCAGGCACAGACAGAGCCCCGGTCCGCCTCGGGCATCAGCCAGCGCGCCTCCAGGTCCAGCAGGGCGCAGGCGTGGATGAAGGACCGGTGGACGTTCCGCCCGGCCAGGACCACCGGCCGGCGCCCATCTCGCTCCCCGGTGGCCAGCACCGCCAGATGCAGCATGGCCCGCACGCACTGGGAGGAGCCCTCGGTGGAGTAGAGGGTGCGGCCGCTGCCGAACAGGGCGGCAGCGTTGGCCTCGCTCCGGGCGATGATGCCTTCCGCCTCGTACAGGGAGTCCGCCCCCTGGATCTCGGTGATGTCCAGCGGCTCGCAGCCCAGGAAGGGCACGCCCTTGTGGCCCGGCATATGGAGCCTCAGAGTGCCCGAGTGGCGGTACTGCTGCACGAAGTCAAAGATGGGGGTGTCCATCTCAGCCACCCTGAGCTTGGGCCACCTTCATCATCACGGCGCACTCGATGCGCTTTTTGAACAGGCGGCAGCCCTGCTCGTGCACGCCCCGGATGGAGCCGGTGGCGTGGAAGGCGTTGGCGGGACAGCCGCCCGAGCAATACAGCTTGGCCCAGCAGTCCTTGCAGTCGGGGCGGGCGTAGGCGTTGCACAGCTTGAACTCGTCCCGCACCTTCTCATTGGTCACCCCGTCCCACACGTTGCCCAGACTGTACTCCGGCTCGTTGACGAACTGGTGGCAGGGGAACAGCTCGCCCCAGGGGGTGACCGCCATGTACTCCGTGCCGCTGCCGCAGCCCGAGATGCGCTTGTAGATGCAGGGACCGTGGGTCAGGTCCAGCATATAGTGGTAGAAGGTGAAGCCCCGGCCCTCCTTCTCCCGGCGCAGCATCTCCTTGGCCAGCAGCTCGTACTGCGCAAAGAGCACGGGCATATCTTCCTCAGTGAGGGCGTAGGGGTCGCCGGGGGCGCACACCACCGGCTCCATGGACAGCTCGGTGAAGCCAAGGTCGGCCATGTGGAAGATGTCGTTGGTGAAGTCGGTGTTGTTGTGGGTGAAGGTGCCCCGGATGTAGTAACTCTTGTCCCCCCGGGCCTTGGCGAACTTCTGGAACTTGGGGACGATCAGGTCGTAGCTGCCCCGCCCGGCGTAGTCCTTGCGCAGCCGGTCGTGGACCTCTTTGCGCCCATCCAGGCTCATCACCACGTTGCTCATCTCGCGGTTGGCGAATTCGATCACCTCGTCGTCCACCAGCACGCCGTTGGTGGTCAGGGTGAAGCGGAAGTTCTTGTGGTGGACAGGCTCCTGGCTCCGGGCGTAGGCCACGATCTGCTTGACCACCTCCCAGTTCATCAGGGGTTCGCCCCCGAAGAAGTCCACCTCCAGGTTGGTGCGGGTGCCCGAGTGGGCGATGAGGAAGTCGATGGCCTGCCTGCCCACCTCGAAGGGCATCAGCGCCCGCTCCCCGTGGTACTTGCCCTGGCTGGCGAAGCAGTACTGGCAGTTGAGGTTGCAGGTGTGGGCCACGTGGAGGCACAGGGCCTTGACCACCGTGTTCCGGGCCTTGAAGTCGAAGGCCATGGGCTCGAAGGTGTCGGGGGTGTAGAGCTTGCCCGCGTCCTTCAGGGCCTGCACGTCGTCCAGGCAGGCCTCCACCTCCTCCCGGGTGACGTCGGGCAGGTGGCCATACTTGTCCAGCATGGCGGAGACGATCTCCTCCCGGCTGTGGTCGGGGAACAGGGCGATGATGTCGTAGGCCACCTCGTCCACCGCGTGGACCGAGCCGCTGCAGGTGTCCAGTACGATGTTGTAGCCGTTGAGCTTGTATTGATGTACCATAGGTCACTCTCCATGAGAAAGGGGCCCTCGCATGAACCCATGCGCAGGCCCCTTTTCGTTGTGTGTTCTGTTGTGCTGCGCTGGACCGGCAGGACTTACTCCTGGGTCTTGTTCTCACACTGCTGGTTGACCACGCCGCAGGAAGTTTTGCAAGCGGACTGGCAGGAAGTCTGGCACTCGCCGCAGCCGCCGGTGGCGACGGACTTGTTCAGGTCGCGGGTCTCGATGGTCTGGATTCTGGACATTAAGATTACCTCCTTATTTCTGGAACGCCGCGGGGACGGCCATTCAGTTTCAAGCCATTATACTCCATTCCGGCCAAAGAATCAAGCCCGCGGCCCGATTTCCCCCACCTTTCTCTCCGGGGGATTGCCGGGGGGCGGGGGAGTGTGGTATACTGGGGCGGAAACAAAAGCGGCCGCCGACTGGCCGGGAAAGGGAGGAAACGACGATGAATCTTGTCTGCCTGGATCTGGAGGGGGTGCTGGTGCCCGAGATCTGGATCGCCTTTGCCCAGGCCAGCGGCATCCCGGAGCTGAGGCGCACCACCCGGGACGAGCCGGATTACGACAAGCTGATGCGCTGGCGGCTGGAGGTGCTGCGGGAGCACGGGCTGGGCCTGAGGGAGATCCAGCAGGTCATCCGGGGGATCGACCCGCTGCCCGGGGCGAAGGAGTTCCTGGACCAGCTGCGCGCCCTGACCCAGGTGATCATCCTCAGCGACACCTTCGAGCAGTTCGCCAGCCCCCTGATGCGCAAGCTGGGCTGGCCCACCATCTTCTGCAACACCCTGGAGGTGGCCCCCGACGGGACCATCGCCGGCTACCGCATGCGCTGCCCCCAGTCCAAGCTGACAACCGTGCGGGCCCTGCAGTCCATCGGCTATGAGACCATCGCCGCCGGGGACAGCTATAACGATCTGGGTATGATCCAGGCGGGAAGGGCGGGCTTTTTGTTCCGAAGCACGCCCCAGATCCGGGCGGACCATCCGGAGCTGCCCGCCTATGAGGAGTTTGACCAGCTGCTGGCCGCTATCCGGGCGGCGCTTTGACCGGCAGGAGGATACAGCGGGGCCCACGGACGAACATCCGCGGGCCCCGTTTTTTGTCGGTATGCCAGGCGGCGGACCGCTCACATCCCCTTCCAGGCCATGGCCGCCCCGGCCAGCAGGAAGGCGATGCCGAACAGCAGGGAGAAGGAGGCCCCGATGGTGTTGCCCGTGCGGCCCATCCGGTCCATCCAGCCGGTGCGCCGCTTTTCCCGGGGGGAGAGCAGGGCGACGCCTCCCGACAGGGCCAGCACTGCCCCCACGATCATCAGCTTGGTGCCCACAGGCTCCGCCTCCTCTCCGCCTTGCGCGGCGGCTTTGCCCCCATTGTAAGGAGAAAAGTGGGAAAAGTCAACGGCGGGCGCATAGAATAACGGAGGAGGGGGGACAGGGCATGGAGGGGCGACTGGAGCTGACAGGGCTGCGGGGCGGTGTGAGCTGGAGCCGGGAGGGGGTGCATATCCGCCTGCGCGCCCGGGCGGAGGCCCGGACGGACGGGCTCTACAAGCTGTACCTGGCGGGGGCCGGAGGAGAGCTGGAGGCGGGCACCCTGCTGCCCGAGGGAAAGGACCTGGCGCTGGAGCGGCGGCTGGCCCTGGACCGGCTGGAGCGGGCGGGCTGCTGGCCCCTCTGCCGGGCGGAGGGGCGGCGGGCGTTCTCCTTCTCCCAGGAGCGGGCCTGGCGCGCCGGAGAGGAGCTGGCCGGGCGGATGACGGACGAGGTGCTGCGCCGGGCGGCCAGGGGCGTGCGGGGCGCGCTGATCCGGGAGACGGAGGGAGGCTGGGAGGCGGCCGTCCCCTTCCGGCCGGGGCGGGAGCTGGATTTGGTCCCGCTGGTGTGCCTGGGGAGGCTCATGGAATGGAAGGGAGGCATCTACCTCCGCTTTTCTTTTGACCGGACGGGACGGCCCCTGCCGCCGGGGCAGGCATGAGGAGGGGCCCGGGCATAAGCCCGGGCCCCTCATTTTGCTATGGAAGTGGCTCAGCAGCCGCAGCCGTTGTCACAGCCGCAGTTGTTGTTGCCGCAGCCGCAGCCGTTGCCGCAGCCATTGCCGCAGCAGCAGAACAGGATGATCAGCAGGATGATCCAGAGACAACCGTTGCCGCCCCAATTCGAATTGCAACCCATGAAAGTACCTCCTGGAAGATTAAGATAGAGTGCCCGCATGCCGGGCCTCACACTATCCTATGCGCCGGGAGGGAATGGGTGCATCCTCCGGAGAAACTTGCGGGAAAAATCGGAAGGTCAGGACAGGGAATCCATCACAAAGAGCATGGCGGCCGCCTGGGCCCGGGTGGCGGTGCCCTGGGGGGAGAGGAGCGCGGCGTCGGTGCCGGTGATGACGCCAGCCCCCACAGCCCAGGACAGGGCCTGCGCGGCATAGGAGGATACGCTGTCCCGGTCGGTGTATCGGCTCAGGTCCCCCTGGAGGGAGACGTCCAGCCCTGCGATGTTCCGGGCGAAGCTGTACAGCATGCAGGCCAGCTGCTCCCGGGTGATGTTGCTGTTGGGGGCGAAGGTGCCGTCCCCCATGCCGGCCACCACGCCATTGGCGGTGGCCCAGGACACCGGCGCGGCGTAATAGGCGTCGGCGGCCACGTCGGAGAAGGCGGAGCCGTCCGAGACGGCGGGCCGCCCGGCCAGCTGGTAGAGCACGGTGACCACCATGCCCCGGGTGATGTTCATGTTGGGGGAAAAGGTATCGGCGGCGGTGCCCGAGAACAGGCCGTTGCCGTAGGCGTAGGTCACCGCGGCGTGGAACCAGTCGCCCTCGGCCACATCCAGGAAGGGCATGGTGTCATAGGTGCTGGGGGTCAGGAGGTAGGAGCCCTCCACTCCGGCCACGGCGGCCTCGGAGGAGATGTAGAACAGAGCGGCGGTATCCTCGCCCACCAGGTAGCGGTGCCCGGCGGTCAGCGCGCCGCCCGAGGCGACGGAGGTGCCGGCGGTGACGTCCACCACGGCGCCGTCATGGGTCACCTTGGCGGAGCCTGCCCGCAGCAGGAAGCCGGACCCGGCGGGCAGGGCATATTCATCCCCCCGGCGGCAGGAGGTGTCGGAAAAGCCGGCGCTGTAGGACAGGGCGGAGTCCCCGCCCCCCGCCTGGGCCAGGTAGCCCTGGGCCTTCTCATCCAACAGATCCTGAGCGGCCTGGGCCGTCTCGTCCAGTGGGTCCAGCCGCTGCTCCGCCTGCTGGGTGAGGGAGGGAAGGAAGGTGTTCTGCAGATAGCTCAGGGAGATCAGGGGATCTCCGGAGGAAGCGGCGGCGGCCAGGGCGGCCACGGCCCCCAGAGCGGTCAGCCCCAGAGCGGCGGCAAAGGGGTAAAGACGTTTGATCATGACTTGCGCTCCTTGGTCCTGCTCAGTTGGCGGCGGCGTCCCGGTCGGAGATCATGTAGCTCAGAGCCAGCAGGCTGTCTGCGAAATGGACATCCTCCACGATGACGGCGGGATTGGAGATGCTCAGCTCGATGTTGGTGAAGTTCCAGATACCCTGCACGCCGGCGGAAACCAGGCGGTGGGCGGTCTGCTGGGTGACCCGCTGAGGCACGGTGAGCACCGCCACGTCGGTGTGGTGCTCAGCCAGGAACTGTTCCAGGCTGTCCGCATGGTAGACGGGCACGTTGCGCACCGAGGTGCCCACGATGGCGGGACTGGTGTCGAAGGCGGCGGTGAGGGTAAAGCCGCTGCGCTCAAAGTGGAAATTCTCGATCAGAGCCCGGCCCAGGTTGCCTACGCCCAGCACGATGGCGGTGTGCTCCTTGTTGATGCCCAGGATGTCGGCGATCTCGCTGCGCAGGGTCTCCACATTGTAGCCGTAGCCCTGCTGGCCGAACTCCCCGAAGCAGGACAGGTCCTGCCGGATCTGGGAGGCGGTGGAGCCCAGTGACTTCCCCAGCGCGCTGGAGGAGATCCGGATGACTCCCGCCTCGTGCAGATCGTTCAGATATCGGAAATAGCGGGGCAGACGGCGGATGACCGCGTTGGAGATGTGATCCTTTTTCATGGCTCTCGGCTCCCTCGGCAAAAAATAATTGTGAACTATTTTAACATAGAATTGTCGATTTGTCAAACTTTTTAACAATCTTTGGGAGGCAGGGTGAAACGAAGGAAGCCGGGGCGAGCCGGCGGCTGCCGGTTCGCCCCGGAACGGGTGCGGGAAACGGATCAGGTGCCCAGCTGGGTCCACAGATCGTTGTAGAAGGTGCGGGTCTCGGCGGGCAGGACCAGGTAGGCCTCACAGCGGTCCAGCACCTCCTGGGGAGCGGCCATGATCTCATACAGCTCCATGTCCAGAGGCTCGCCGTACTGCTCCTCGTACCACTCGGGGTACATCTCCAGCGCCTCGGTGTTGGGGGAGGCGTACCAGATGTAGTCCATGTTGCGCAGGGAGGCCTCGGTGGAGCAGAGGAAGTTGATCCACTCCTCCGCCTCGGAGACGTTCTGGGCGTCCTTCAGGATGCACATGGCGTCCACGAACCAGTTGGAGCCCTCCTCGGGCACGGCGTAGGCCAGGCTCTCGTTGCTCTCCAGCATGGTCAGGTAGTCGCCGGCATAGTAGGTGGCCACGGCGGCGTTGCCGCCCTCCATGTTCTGGAAGATCTCGTCCATCACGAAGGCCTGATAGACGCCGGCCTCATTGGCGTCGACCACCTTCTGGTAGGCCTCACGGATCTGGGCCTCGTCGGTGGTGTTCACCGAATAGCCCAGGCTCATCAGGGCGATGCCGAAGGCGTCCCGGGAGTTGCGGATCATCAGCACGTCGCCGGCATGGGCGGGATCGAACATGATGTCCCAGCTGGTCACCGGCTCGGTGACACGCTCGGTGTTGTAGATGATGCCCAGGGTGCCCCAGGTGTAGGGCACGGTGTACTTGTTCTCCGGGTCGTAGGACAGGTTCTTGAACCGGTCGTCGATGAGGGAGAAGTTGGGGATGTTGTCGTAGTTGATCTCGGCCAGCATGCCTTCCTCGATGAGCTGGGAGATCATATAGTCGGAGGGGACGATGACGTCGAAACCGCCGCCGGTGGTCTTGAGCAGGTTGTACATGGTCTCGTTGCTGTCGGTGGTCTGGTAGTTGACCTTGATGCCGGTGGCCTCCTCGAATTCGTCGATCAGGCTCAGGTCGATATACTCACCCCAGCTGCACACATTGAGTTCGCGCTTTCCCTCGCTGGTGCCGCTGCTGTTGGAGCTGTCCGGGCTGCCGCTGGTGCCTGCGTTATCGGGGTCGTCCATGGCGCATCCGGACAGGAACAGGCCCATCGCCAGGATGCAGGCGAGGGTCAAGGCAGTGATTTTTTTCAATTGATCATTCCTCCAGTTTTTCTTTCATTCTGTTATCTCCACGCCCGTGGGGGCGGTGGGACCGGGAGATCCGTCAGCCTGCGTGTCCGTTTTTGGCGGCGGCCTTGTCCTGCCGCGCCTGGCGCACGTTGACGATGACCAACAGCAGCAGCACCACCACGAACAGCAGGGTGGAGATGGCGTTGATCTTGGGGCTGACCCGTTTTTTCGTCATGCCGTAGATCACCATGGCCAGGGTGGACGTTTTGGCGCCTGCGGTGAAGTAGGAGATGACGAAGTCGTCGATGCTCATGGTGAAGGCGATGAGCATGCCGTTGATGATGCCCGGCTTGATCTCGGGCACCACCACCTTCCGGAAGGCCTGCATCCAGGTGCAGCCCAGGTCCTGGGCTGCGTCGATGAGGTTCTTGTCCATCTGCCGCAGCTTGGGCATGATGGACAGGATCACGTAGGGGATGTTGAAGCAGATGTGGGCGATGAGCAGGGTGCCGAAGCCCAGGGCCAGCCGGGGGGCGGTGAGCCGGTAGGTGGTCTCCATCCAGGAGACGAAGCCGTTCCAGGCGCCGAAGGCGGCCACAAAGAACAGGCACAGGGACACGCCGGTGACGATGTCCGCGTTGACCATGGGGATGTTGTTCACCGCCATCAGGGGCTCCCGCCAGCGCCGGCGCATGTTGTAAAAGCCGATGGCGGCGAAGGTGCCCGCCGCGGTGGCGATGACGGTGGCCAGCAGGGAGACCAGCAGGGTGGTGTACACGCCGCTCATGATCAGCCGGTCCTGGAACAGTTCGCTGTACCAGTGCAGGGAGAAGCCCTGCCAGACGGAGCTGCTGTTGCCCTCATTGAAGGAGAAGATGATGAGGATGAAAATGGGAAGATAGAGGAACAGGAACACCAGCGCGGTGAAGCTCCGGCCCAGCAGGCCGGGACGGCTGCCCAGTCTCATAGCATCACCGCCTGTTCCTCGCCCTCACCGAAGCGATTCATCACATACATGCAGATGACCACGATGACCATCATCACCAGGGAGATGGCGCTGCCCAGGTAGGGGTTGTAGGCCCCGCCCAAAAACTGCAGCTCGATCAGGTCGCCCAGCAGCAGCTTGGTGCCGCCCCCCAGCATCTTGGAGATGGCGAAGGTGGACACCGAGGGGACGAAGACCATGGTCACCCCGGAGAGCACCCCGGGCAGGGACAGGGGCAGGATCACCTTGCGGAACACCCGGGAGGAGCCGGCGCCCAGGTCCCGGGCGGCCTCCAGCAGGGAGTTGTCCATCTTGATGATCACCGAGTAGATGGGCAGGATCATGAAGGGCAGGTAGTTGTATACCATGCCCAGCACCACGGCCCCCTGGGTGTAGAGCATCTTGAAGTAGGTCATGTCGGTGGGCCGGGCGGTGCTGAGGGCGAAGTCGGTGCCCAGCAGGGAGTTGAGCAGCTCCACCGCCCCGCCGTTGAGCCAGGCGCACAGGCCGTTGAGCCCCCCGTTGACCAGGTTGCCCAGGTCGATGATGCCCAGGGCCTGGAACAGCTGGTTGAGGGGGCCGTTGTTGCTCAGGATGGTCATCCAGGCGTAGGTGCGCAGCAGGAAGTTGACCCACATGGGCAGCATGATGAGCACCATGGCGATGCGCTGGAAGCCGGGGCCCTCCTTGGCCATCAGGTAGGAGACGGGGTAGCCGATGAGCAGGCAGATGAAGGTGGCGATGAGGGCCAGCTCGAAGGAGCGCACGAAGACCACCGCGTAGGTGCCCATCTGGGCGAAATTGTCCAGGGTGGGGTGGACGGCGCCGGTGGTCAGGTCCACGGCGGTGAAGGCGTAGACCACCACCATGATCACGGGGATGACGGTGAACAGCGCCATCCACAGCACATAGGGGGCGGAGAACCAGGCCAGACGGTTTTTCATGTGGTCCCCTCCCCGGACTCCTCCTCGGGGGAGTAGTCCGCGTCGCCGATCTCCTCGTACTCCTCGGAGTAGGAGGAGTAGTCGCCGAACATGCCGGAGTACTGGCTCTT
>CALXCT010000035.1 GCA_944386865.1 uncultured Oscillospiraceae bacterium
TCTTTCCCCATCAGGATAAAGAGCACCATCAGCCCCACCAGGAACAGCACCAGATACCGCGCGATATCGGTCCAGATGGCCATCCACCCCCAGAAGGGAGAGTGCTCCCGGTCCAGGGCCGCGCCGATCTCGGCGGGGTCGCCCATGGCCTCCACCGCCCGGCGGGCGGCGTCGCCGGGGGGCACGCCGCGCTCGGTGAGCATGGCCGCCCGGTCCTCCAGGTGGGCCCGCAGCTCCGCCGCGATCTTGCCGCGGGCGGGGGTGAAGCGCACCCTGGCGCACACCGCGTCCACAAAGGCGGAAAAGGCGGATTTGTCCCTTCCGCCCGCCTCCCCGGCGCTCACGCCGGCTCGGGTGCGGGCCCGGCCTCGGCCAGGACCGCGTTCACCTTCTGGGTGAAGACAGTCCACTCCTCCTTCTTCTCCTCCAGCAGGGATAGCCCCTTTTTGGTGATGTGGTAATACTTGCGCAGCTTGCCCGAGGGGGCCTCCTTCTGATAGGATTTCAGCGCGCCCTGATTCTCCAGGGCGTGGAGGATGGGATAGAGGGTCCCCTCCTTCATGGTGAAGGTCCGGTCCATCCGTGCCTCCAGCTCGGCGATCATCTGATAGCCGTACATGTCGCTCCGGGACAGCAGAGACAGCACCAGCAGGGTGGTGCTGCCCGCCAGCGGGTTCTTTTCCCCTTTCATCGCAGTCCGCTCCTTTCCATACATAGATTATCTATGTACCTCTGACTAAAATATACCTCGATAAAATAGATATGTCAAGAACGGAATGGAGAAATTTCCCGGGAAATGGGACAGAAAAATGCCGCCCCCGGCAAAGCCGGAGGCGGCAGAAGATGGTATTGGGATTTTATGTGCCGGCCCTTACAGCAGGATGACGCCCGCCTCCTGGCAGGCGTGGAGGGTCTCCCCGTCCCAGATGCTGGCCTGGACTTCCCCGATGTGGGCCTTGCGCCCCGTCCGGCGGGGCCGGCCGGGGACCCCTCGTGTTTTGAACTCCTCGGGGCAAATGAATTGCCCCTCCGACAAGGTTTTCGCCGGAGCGAAAACGCTTGGACGCGCCGGGGCGCGGAATGCCGGGCAAGGCCCTTACAGCAGGATGACGCCCGCCTCCTGGCAGGCGTGGAGGGTCTCCTCGTCCCAGATGCTGGCCTGGACCTCGCCGATGTGGGCCTTGCCCAGCAGCAGCATGCACAGCCGGGACTGGCCGATGCCGCCCCCCATGGTCAGGGGCAGCTTGCCCTCCAGCAGCATCTTGTGGAAGGGCAGCTGGCGGCGGTAGTCGCACCCGGCGATGGTCAGCTGGCGGTCCAGCGATTCGGGGCTGACCCGGATGCCCATGGAGGAGATCTCGATGGCCCGGCCCAGCACCGGCTCCCAGAACAGGATGTCCCCGTTCAGCGACCAGTCGTCATAGTCGGGGGCCCGCCCGTCGTGGGGCTTGCCCGACTTCAGCGCGCCGCCGATGCCCATGAGGAAGGTGGTGGGGTGCTCCTTCACCCAGGCGTCCTCCCGCTGCTTGGGGGTCAGCTCGGGGTAGCGGTCCTCCAGCTCCTGGGTGGTGACGAAGCTCACCTCGGTGTCCACCAGGGGCAGGGCGGTCAGCTGGGGGAAGACGGCCCGCAGGGTGGCCTGGGTGTCGGCCACCGCGCGGACGATGGTGCGCACCGTCTCCTTCAGGTGCTCCGCCGTCCGGTCCCGGGGGGCGATCACCTTCTCCCAGTCCCACTGGTCCACATAGACCGAGTGGAGGTTGTCCAGCGTCTCGTCCCGGCGGATGGCGTTCATGTCGGTGTACAGCCCCTCGCCCACCGAGAACTGGTAGCGGTACAGGGCCAGCCGCTTCCACTTGGCCAGGGAGTGGACCACCTGGGCCTCCCCCTCCACGCTGGGGATGTCGAAGGCCACGGGGCGCTCGATGCCGTTCAGGTCGTCGTTCAGGCCGGAGGCCGCCTCCACGAACAGGGGGGCGGACACCCGGCGCAGGTGCAGCGCGCCGCCCAGCGTGTCCTCGAACAGGCGCTTGAGCAGGCCGATGGCCTTCTGGGTGTCATACAGGTTGAGACAGGGGGCATACCCCTGGGGGATGATCGTCTTCTCCATTGGGAAAAACTCCTTTGCTTCCAATTGTGTCAATTATATGCGCGCGGGTGGGAAAAGGCAACCTTTTTTCCGCCGTTCCCGCCCAAATCTTGCCGCCCGGGGCGGGGAGAGGGGACGCCGCCCTTGCAATGGGCGGGCGGCGCGGGTATAATGGAGGGCGAATATCCGGCGCCCCGGGGCGCCGGGCCGGGAGGAACATGAAGATGGAAAAGATCAAGATGACCACGCCGCTGGTGGAGCTGGACGGCGACGAGATGACCCGCATCCTGTGGCAGGAGATCAAGGACGAGCTGCTGCTGCCCTTTGTGGAGCTGAAGACGGAGTATTACGACCTGGGCCTGCCCAACCGGGAGGCCACCGGCGACCAGGTGACGGTGGACGCCGCCAACGCCATCAAGAAGTACGGCGTGGGCGTGAAGTGCGCCACCATCACGCCCAACGCCCAGCGGGTGGAGGAGTACAAGCTGTCCCAGATGTGGAAGTCGCCCAACGGCACCATCCGGGCCATCCTGGACGGCACGGTGTTCCGCGCCCCCATCATGGTGAAGGGGATCTCCCCGGTGGTGAAGAACTGGAAGGCGCCCATCACCATCGCCCGCCACGCCTACGGCGACGTGTACAAGGCCAGCGAGCTGCGGGTGACCGGCCCGGGCAAGGCCGAGCTGGTGTTCACCGCTGAGAATGGAGAGGAGACCCGGCGCACCATCTTCGAGTTTGCCGGTCCCGGCGTGCTCCAGGGCCAGTACAACAAGGACGACTCCATCACCTCCTTTGCCCGGGCCTGCTTCCAGTACGCGGTGGACAGCCGGCAGGACCTGTGGTTCTCCACCAAGGACACCATCTCCAAACAGTATGACCACACCTTCAAGGATATTTTCGCCGCCATCTATGAAAAGGAGTTCAAGGCCAGGTTCGAGCAGCTGGGCCTGACCTATTTCTACACCCTGATCGACGACGCGGTGGCCCGGGTGATCCGGTCCAAGGGCGGCTTTATCTGGGCCTGCAAGAACTACGACGGCGACGTGATGAGCGACATGGTGTCCACCGCCTTCGGCTCGCTGGCCATGATGACCTCCGTGCTGGTCAGCCCCGACGGCAACTATGAGTACGAGGCGGCCCACGGTACGGTGACCCAGCACTACTACCGCCACCTGAAGGGGGAGGAGACCTCCACCAACTCGGTGGCCACCATCTTCGCCTGGACGGGGGCGCTGGCCAAGCGGGGCGAGCTGGACGGCCTGCCCGGCCTGACGGAGTTTGCCGGCAAGCTGGAGCGGGCGGCCGTGGCCACCATCGAGGGGGGCGTGATGACCAAGGACCTGGCCGGCCTGTGGGAGGGCGGACAGCCCGCCCGGGCGGTGAACAGCCTGGAGTTCATCCGCGCGGTGCGCGCCACGCTGGAGGGACTGCTGTGAAATTCGTCTCCTGGAACGTCAACGGGCTGCGGGCCTGCCTGAAGAAGGGGTTTGAGGAGACCTTCCGCGCCCTGGACGCAGACTTCTTCTGCCTGCAGGAGACCAAGATGGAGCGGGGCCAGGCGGAGCTGGACCTGCCGGGCTACCACGAGTACTGGTCCAGCGCGGAGAAGAAGGGCTATTCGGGTACCGCCGTCTTTACCAAACGGGAGCCGCTGTCGGTGACCTACGGCATCGGGGCGGACCAGTTCGACCGGGAGGGCCGGGCCATCACCCTGGAGTATGAGGATCTCTTCCTGGTGAACGTCTATGTGCCCAACGCCCAGCAGGGGCTGGCCCGGCTGCCCTTCCGCATGGAGTGGGAGGACGAGCTGCGCGCCTACCTCAAGGGGCTGGACGGGAAAAAACCGGTGGTGCTGTGCGGCGACCTGAACGTGGCCCATGAGGAGATCGACCTGAAAAACCCCAAGACCAACCGGGGCAACGCCGGCTTCACCGATGAGGAGCGGGCGAAATTCACCCAGCTGCTGGAGGCGGGGTTCGTGGACACCTTCCGGCACCTGTACCCCGACCGGACGGGGGCGTACAGCTGGTGGAGCTACCGCTTCCACGCCCGGGAGAACAACGCGGGGTGGCGCATCGACTACTTCGTGGTGTCCCGGCGCCTGAGCGGGCGCATCGCCGCCGCCGGCATCCTCTCGGACGTCACCGGCAGCGACCACTGCCCGGTGACCCTGGAGCTGGACCCGGAATAAGAGGACAAAAAACGGCGCCGCGGATCATCATGATCCGCGGCGCCGTGCCGTTTTGGGAAGGAGGCCGTGGGCTCACAGGTGCTTCCGGGCCAGGGCCCGGGCCACCCGCGCCCGCCGCTCCTCGATGAGGGCGGGGTCCCGGCGGCAGAACTCGTGGTAGAGCACATCGATGATATACAGCTGGGCCATCCGGGCCACCACCGAGCCCAGCTGGAGGGGCCCCTCGCTGGCCCCGCACTGCAGCACCACGTCGGCCGCCGCCGCGCCGGGGGACTTGGGGAAGTGGGTGATGAGCACCAGCCGGCACCCCCGCTCCCGGGCCAGGGACATGGTGTCCAGGATGTCCCGGGTGGAGCCGGAATAGGAGAAGAACAGGATCACGTCCTCCGGCCCCAGCAGCGCGGCGGTGATGGCCTGGAGGTGGGAGTCCTGCAGGTAGAAGAACTTGGAGGTGACGGTGGAGAACAGGTGGGCCGCCTCCATGGCCATGATCATGGACCCGCCCTGCCCCATGCAGCGCACCGTCCGGGCCCGCTGGAGCAGGTCCACCGCCCGCCGCACCGCACCCGGCTCCAGCATGCGCATGGTCTGATCCAGGGAGTTGACGTGGGAGGCATAGATCTTCTGGAGCATGTCCTCGGTGCTGTCCTCGGGCAGCACCTGGCCGGTGAGCAGCGGCTCCTCGTTCTTGCTGTTCACCGAGGTGGCCAGGGCGATCTTGAAGCTGCTGTACCCCGAGAAGCGCAGCCGCCGGCAGAACCGGGACACGGTGGCCTCGGCCACCTCGCAGGCCTCCGCCAGCTCGGAGATGGACATGAACTGGGTGTCGTCCGGGTGGAGGACCACATAGTCCGCCACCTTCTTTTCCGCCGCGGTCAGGTGATAGTATCCGTTGCTGATCTTCTGAAACACATCCTGCGGCATGGGCGCCCCCGTTCCGTCAGCCCGCCAGGATCTGGCTGAGCATGGTGTCCACCAGGATCAGACAGCGGGGCACGTGGAAGGGACCCTTGAAGGTGGAGCCCTTAGTGCTGGGCATGGTGGGCAGGCCGTCCCGGCGCATTAAGCCTTACCACTCGCCGTACTCGGGGTCGGCGAAGTGCTGCTTGCAGTAGTCCATGGTCTGGCAGAAGACGTCCAGGTAGTGCTCGTCCCCGGTGTCCCGGTAGATCATCATGGAGGCGATGAGGGTCTCATTGTGGGGCCACCAGAGCT
>CALXCT010000036.1 GCA_944386865.1 uncultured Oscillospiraceae bacterium
CTGCGTCAGAGCGTTCAGGCCGCCGGGTCTCCCCTTTCCATCCGGGTGTAGCGCAGTTGGTAGCGCGCATGGTTCGGGTCCATGAGGCCGTGGGTTCAAATCCCGCCACTCGGACCAAAAATCCGCCATTTTCTTGCGAAAATGGCGGATTTTTTCTGTTTTTGTTGCAAAAATGAAACTTTTTGATTTCGATTTTGTTTCTGACCACACAAATACCACAGATGGTTTCTGCTTTTATCGCCTCTTATTATTCAAAGGAAGGCGCAGCGGGGGTCCCCCGTCCGGGGCGGCGCGGCCATCTTATCCCCGGCGTTTGTATCAGACCACAAAGCACGTATAGAAAAACGAAGACAAAAACAGGCATCCCCAGGTGCAGCCGCCCAAAATGATAGGCCTCAGTCCCTTGGTGAACAGATCGCGGAATTTGATCTTGAACCCCACGCCGGCCAACGCGATGGTGACGAAGAATTTATATCCGTTGGAAAAAAGGGCGCAAAGTAGGACTGGTAGAACACGCCGGAACTTGCAGGGCTGCCGGAAAGCAGGGTGTTCAGTGTGACGGTCAGCAGGAAAAAGAGGATGAACTTTGGAAGAGATGCCCAGATGATCCGCCCCACGGAAACAGACTGGACCGTCTTTGCACTTTTCCGCACCCCCCAGAGAGAAAAAACCAGGGCCAGGACGATGATCATGGAGGTGCGCACCACCTTGATGGTGGCGGGCAGGGCATAGTCCTCCAGTCCCAGCAGGCTGGCGTAGGTCTCCTGGGCGGCGACCACAGAGGAGGTGTCGTTGATGGCCGTTCCGGCCAGGAAGCCGAACTGGGTCTGGCTCAGATCCAGCGAGAGAGCAAGGTAGGGATACGACAGGCAGGCCAGCAGGTCAAACAGGAAGATGGCGGTCATGGCGTAAGCAGTTTCATCCTCGCTGGCTTTCACGATGGGGGACAGCGTGGCGATGGCAGTGCCTCCGCACACACAGGTGCCGCCGCCCACCAGCGTGCAGGTGTTCCCGCTGACCTTCAGGACCTTGCGTCCGATCAGGTTCGCGATGAAGAAAGAAAGCAGGATATTGAACAGTACCAGCGGCAGCACATAGGCCGCGCTGAAAATATCGGTGAACGCCAGGGTGGCGCCCAGTGCAATGATGCCCAAACTGAGGTAGTGCTTTCCGGAGTAGGTGGCGCCGGCCCGAAAGGACTTGGTGAGCAGACGCTCCGGCGCGACATTGACGATGACGATCCCGATCAGAAGGGCAAGCATGGGGCTTCCCACATAGGCGTGCTGCTTACTGATCACTGTGGCAGCGACCGCGATCCCACAGCACAGTGCGATGGCGGCATATTCGCCGGCGGCGCGGGGGCTGGCTGCAGCCCCCCGTCTCACTTTAATGCCGTGTTCCACAAAGGCATAGAGAAAAGCAAGGGCAACACAAAGGCTCATGATGATCCACACAGAAGGTGCTATGCCCAAAAACATCGTTGATTCCTCCCTTAAAGGGCGGCTCCCCCACTGCCTTCCACCTCTGGAGATCCAGGGCAAAAGCCGGGAGGGAGCCGCCGTGATTGATCTGCGGACAAAATGCGCCGCGGCGTTCCCTGCATCAGTCTAAATGACCCAGGCAAGTGCGCCGGTCAGAGCGCGGAGATGGCAAGGACGGCATTGTAGGCGTCGTTGACCGCGGTCTCCACCAAAGCCGCTTTCTTGCAGTCCCCCATGGGGATGACATCGAAAGCGCAGTCTTCAAACAGATCCCGCTGCGCGCTGCGCGGACGCATCCCCGCCGCCAGAACGACGGTATCCGCGGGAAGGGCGTGCCGGACGCCATCCGCATCCTGGCAGACCACGCTGTCTTCCAGGATCTCCACACATTTGAACTGTGTGTGGGACTCCACTCCGGCCTGCTCCATATACCGCAGCACATGCAGCCGCTCGGACAGCTGAGCCTCCGGACAGAGGTGCTCCCCCATCTCCACCACCGCGGCACGCTTGCCCGAGCGGTTGAGGTGGATGGAGAGCTCACAGCCGGAGATCCCTCCGCCGATGATCACCACCCGCTCGCCCATCCGGGAGAGCGCGTCATGGGCATGCGCCGCCTGCATCACGTGGGGACGGTCCGCACCGGGGATCGGCGGGGTAACAGGTTCAGAACCCACCGCCACCAGGACCGCGTCGGGACGCTCCAGCCGGACCAGCTCAGGGGTCGCTGTCACGCCCAGCCGCACATCAATGCTCCTCTTCTCCACCTGGCGGACCAGATAGTCGCGATAGGCGGCCAGATCGTGCTTGAAGGGCACATGTTTGGCGTAGTTGATGATCCCGCCCAGCTCTGCGTCCCGCTCAAACAGGGTGACCTGGTGGCCCTGGTCCGCCGCAAAGATGGCCGCATTCAGGCCCGCCGGACCTCCGCCCACGATGACCACGCGCTTGGAGCGCGGGGAGAGGGGGATCTTGGATTTGTAAGAATTGTGCCCCACCAGGGGATTGACGGCGCACAGGCTGATATTGGAGGCCTGGAAATTCTGCAGCACATTGGTGGCCACAGCGACGCGCCCCACCTGAAGGTCCAGGCAGTGGTTGCACCGCAGGCAGGGACGGATGTCGTCCTCCCGTCCCTCCCGGACTTTTCTGGCCCATTCAGGATCGGCGATGGTGCTGCGCACCATCACGATGTAGTCGGCGTATCCCTCAGCCAGCAGGCGCTCGGCGCGGACCGGGTCGCTGATGTTCCCCACCACGCCCACAGGGATGGCGACCCCGTGCTCCTTCACATACTTGGACATCTCCGCGTTGTGGGCATGGGGCAGGAACTGGGACGGGTGCATGTCGGCCCGGGTGGTGGCCGCCATGCGGGTCCCGCAGGAGATGTGGACCAGGTCCACCAGGTCCTGATAGATCTTGATGAACTCGGTGACCTCCTCGATTTCCAGCCCGCCGGGCACCAGCTCGGAGCCGCTGATGCGCAGCTCCAGGTGGATGGAATCGCCCACCTCTTTGCGGATGCGCTCCAGCACCATCCGGGGAAAACGGGCGCGGTTTTCGACGCTCCCGCCATGGCGGTCTGTGCGCCGGTTGACCAGCGGGGACATCCAGCCCCCCATCAGCCACCCGTGTCCGTAGTGGAGGAGGATCTGCTCGAAACCGCCCCGGCGGGCTCTCAGGGCCGCCTTGGCATAGGATTCCGCCACCTGCTCCATGTCCTCCTCGGTCATCTCCCGAACCAGATTGCCGTTGGGCATTTTCATGGCGGACGCGCTCATGGGCTGCTGGCCGCCGCAGTATTCCGGCAGGGAGAAATGTCCGTTGTGGTTCAGCTCGATACCCATTTTGACCCCAAAGACATTGGCGACCTGGGTCAGATGGTGGAACTGGTCCAGATTGGCGTCGGTGGTCAGGTCATAGTGCTTGCCGTGGGCCATGCTGGGCCCGTTGTCCAGCTTCGCTTCCCCCAGATTGATGCAGGCATATCCGCCTGCCGCCAGCACGGTATTCCAGGCGATGCCGCTGTCGGTGAGGACATTGTCCTGGTTCAGCGCGCCTCCCACGCCCCGGGGGCCGATGAAGATCCGGTTCTTGTAGACATCCCGGTTCTTTCCCACCTCAAGGGGCGCGAACAGATGGGGATATTTTTCACGATATTTCGACGGCACCGTGGACATCATGGCCCCCTATATGGTGGAGACCGGCGGCCACGGCAACGACTCCCCTCCGGGCAAGCCCAACTACGAGTACACCCCCGAGCCGCCCCTGATGCTCAGCCACCCCGACGTGGACAAACTGCTGGCCGAGGCCCGGGAGTTCCCCGACTACAAGTACAACACCAAGTGGTACTCCTTCCTGCGCTACCCCCGCAAGAACCCCCTGATGTTCGACCAGCTGCTCCAGGCCCTGCACCCCCACAAGGGCATGACCTCCCACGCCTTCGTCAATGAGGAGCACGTGGATCAGATCGACATCCCCATCTACCTGGGCACTCCCTGGAACCAGCGGCTGTATGAGTTCGGCACCATGGACGTGTACAACACCGTGTCCACCCCCGAGGAGCAGAAAAAGATCATCTTCTATCCGCCTATCAACACCGTGCGGCCCTACATCGAGTATCACGACGAGATGGTCCGCTGGCACGAGTACTGGCTCAAGGGCAAGGACAACGGCATCATGGACGAGCCCCGGGTGAAGGCGTACTACATGGGCATTGAGAAGTGGCGTTTCGAGGAGGAATGGCCCCCCAAGCGCGCCAAGCACGTGAAGTGCTATCTCCAGCCCGGCGGCGGTCTGTCCCCCGAATCGGCCCCCGACGAGGGTTCCGCGCCCGACGTGCTCAGCCATCAGGCCCCCTACCTCGACCCCACCGTGTACTGCCTGCGGTACAGCACCGGCGTGCTGGACCATGACGTGGAGATGGTCGGCGAGCTGTCCCTCACCCTGTTCGCCGAGCTGGACAACACCGACACCACCTGGTACTGCGACCTGCTGGACGTGAACGAGCAGGGGGAGCAGTTCGTGGTGTCCACCGGGGCCCTGCGGGCCAAGTTCCGGGCCCTGGACGCGGAGAAGTCCACCCCGTCCCACCCCGTCCACCCCTGGGCGGAGCCCGTCCCCGTGCCGCCCGGCGAGGTCTGTGAGTACAATATCCACATGCTGCCCGCAGCCTGCGTGTTCCAGAAGGGACACCGGCTGGAGCTGCTCATCCGCAACCAGGATGACCTGACCAGCAAGATGGCCATGAACGGCGTATACCGCATGCCCTTCATGCAGAGCGTGATCCACAAGATCTATTTTGGGAAATCTCACCTGCTGCTGCCCCTCGCCTGAGGGGCGGCAACCCGGTGCGGGAGAAAGAACTACAGATGAATCACTCTACTAAAAACGACTTCGGTGCCAAGGGCTGGCTGATGATCGTCATCTCTGGCCTTTGTTATTTCTTCTTCGCCGCCACCGTCAACGACGGTCTGAACGTGATCGTGGGCAATTTCGCCGGGGAGCACGGTCTGGACTACAACACGCTGCTGGCCTCCGCCACCCCCGCCGCCTGGTTCGGAATTTTGGGCGTGGTGTTCTGGACCGCGATCATTCAGAAGCTGGGCAGCCGGAAAGTGGGTGCCATCGCCCTGCTGCTGGGCGGTATCAGCTACGGGCTCTACGGCGTCGTCAGCTCAGTGACCGGTTTTTTCATCGCCACCGCGCTGGTCAATTTTATGGCCTACGGTTTCTGCAATACAGCCGCTCAGGTGATGATCGCCCACTGGTTCCCCACCCGCAAGGGCCTGGCTCTGGGCTGGGCCACCATGGGCACCAACCTCTCCTCCGCTGTCTTTATCCCCATCCTGGCGGTCTTTGTGGCCCTGCGGGGCGTCAACGGCTCCTTCCTTATGGTGGGCGCCATCATGATCGTGGTGGCGGTGATCTATGCCCTGCTCGTGCGGGATACACCGGAGGAATACGGCTGCACCCCAGACAACGGCGCGCTGACGCCGGAGGAGGTCCAGGCCAACCTGCGTGAGATCGCGGAATACAAGTCCCCCTGGACGCTGGGAAAGCTGCTGGCCAACAAGCAGGTCTGGCTGACCAGCCTGTCCTACGGCATCTACATCCTGGTCACCGTGGCCCTCATCAGCCAGCTCATCCCCCGGCTGACCGCCGGCGGCTGGACCCAGGAAAAGGCCGCCGGCATGATGACCGTGGCCGCGGTGCTGGGCCTGGTAGGCAGCTATGTCACCGGCTGGCTGGATCAGAAGATCGGCACCAAGCGCGCCTCCGTCCTCTACGGGATCTGGTACCTGGTGGCGGTGCTGACCTGCTGCATCCCCGCCAACGACCTGGCCATGTACCTGTCGGTCTTCTTTATCGGCATCGGCGGGATCGGCAACCTGCTGCCCTCCATGATCGGCAACCTGTTCAACCGTCACGATTTTTCCCGTGCTCTGGGCGTGATCAACGTCATCTCTCTGATCATCCGCTCCTTCACCTTCTCCATCCTGGCCTTCGGCCTGGAGCGGCTGGGCGGCTTTGCCGGTGCGTACGCCATCGTGGCGGTGCTCAATGTGATCGGCATCCTCCTGTGCCTCATGATCAAGGACGAGCCTGTGAAGCCCTGACCCACGGCACGATGTGTTTATTTTCCATTTGATCCCCCTCTCATTATTTGTTTTCCCCCCCATTCCTGCATTCTGATTTTCCGCGTCAAGGATGCACCGCCTGACGAAAAAGCCCGGCTGACGCCGGGCTTTTTCGCGTGCAGGCCAACGGCAGGCAAAAAGCCCGGCAAATGCCGGGCTTTTTGCCTGCCGTTCAAACAACAAAAGAAACGTTCCAGCGCTTTGCCCGCGGGAGACGCAAGATAGGCCTCAACTCGATGGATAAGGTCCCGCCCGCTTCACGCCGGCAGGCTCACCGTGATGGTCAGGCTGTTCCCGTCCCGGCTCTCCGCCCGGATCTTCCCCCGGTGGGCGGCCACGATGCTCCTTGCGATGGACAAGCCCAGCCCGTGTCCGCCCGTCTGGCTGCTGCGGGACTGGTCGGCCCGGTAAAAGCGATCGAACAGGTGCTCCAGCTGTTCCCGGTCCACCCGCACCGCGGCGGGATTGGTCACCGTCAGCTGCAGCAGCCTGCCCCGCCGCTCCAGGCGCAGGGACACCCGACCCCCGGCGGGAGAATACTTCAGCGCGTTGTCCAGCAGGATGGAGATCAGCTGCCGCACCGCCTTTTCGTCCCCGGTGCAGGTGAGCAGGGGCTGCACGGAGACAGCCAGCTCCTGCCGCCGGCTCCTGGCTGGCGCCTGGAAGGACTGGGCCAGCTCCTCCGCCACATCGGAGAGGGAGAAGGGGACGCGCTGCAGCTTGGGCTGGTCCTCCTCCATCCGGGAGAGGTAGATCAGGTCGTTGGTCAGCCCCGTCAGCCGCTGGGCCTGGCGGCGGATATCGGTCAGCCACTGGTTTTCCCCGCACTCCATCTCCGCCAGGTCGGTGTCCGCCCCGATGATGGTCAGCGGGGTCTTCAGCTCATGACCCGCGTCGGTGATGAACCGCTTCTGCTTCTCATAGCTCTCGGCCAAGGGCCGGATGATCCGCCCGGACAGCACAGTGAGCAGGGCCAGCACCGCCAGCAGCCCCAGCGCTGCCACCCCCAGGCTGGCCAGCAGCGTGGTGCGGAAATTGGACAGGCTCCGCCCGCAGTCCAGGAAGATGATCCGCACGCCCCCCTCCTCGTCACAGCGGAGGTAGCGGTAGTCGTCCAGGAAGCCGCTCTCCCTGCCGGAGCTCAACACCCTCAGGGCGCACTGAGCCGCGTCCTCCCCGTCCACCGCCGCGATCTGGACGGTGTCGGTCTGCACCACCTGCCCCTCCTCGTCCAGCAGGACGGAGAAAAAGCGCGACTCGTAGGGCGTCTCGGGCGACATGCCGGGCAGCCGGTGCTGCCAGAATTCCTCCGTCGGACGTCCGCCGGGGCCCAGCTCCCCCTCCGGCCCCTCCCCCTGCTCCCACAGGGGGAAGGCCCCGCGGTTCTCGCTGAGCACTTCCAGGATGCGGTTCGCGTCCTCCACCACCTTGCGGTAGCTCATCACGTTCACCCCGCCCAGGATCACCAGCAGCACCGCTGCCAGGGAGAGCATGGTGGCCACGATGAACTTGATCCTCAGCGCCCGGATCATTCCGCCATCTCCAGCGAGTAGCCCGCGTTCCTGGTGGCCTTGATCTGGATGTCTGCGTGGAGGGCGGCCAGCTTCTTGCGCAGATAGGAGAGGTACACCCAGACCACGTTGAGCTCCACGTCGCTGTCATAGCCCCAGATCCGCTCCAGGAACCGCTCGGTGGGGATCAGCTGGCGGGGGTTGCGCAGGAGGAATTCCATCATCTGAAACTCCTTGTTGGCCAGCCGGAAGCTGCCGGTGGGAGAGGACAGCTCGAAGGTGGTCTGGTCCAGGGTGATGTTGCCGAAGCTGAGCCGGCTGCTGACCTGGGCGCTCCGGCTGCGGGTCATGGCCCGGATGCGGGCCATGAGCTCCTGGGTGGAAAAGGGCTTGGTGAGATAGTCGTTGGCCCCGGTGTCCAGCCCAAGCACCTTGTCCTCCACCTCCGACTTCGCGGTGAGCAGCAGCACCGGGATGGGGTTGCCCGCCTGCCGCAGCCGCCGGAGCACCGCCAGTCCGTCCAGCTTTGGCATCATGATATCCAGGATCAGCGCGTCATAGTTCCCGGCCTCCAGATAGGCCAGGGCCTCCTCCCCGTCGTAGACCGCGTCTGCGGAGTAGTTGTTCCGCTCCAGCAGCGCCATCACCGCCCGGGAGAGGGACCGCTCGTCCTCGGCAAGCAGAATGCGCACGTGTATCTCCTCCCTTGTCCAGCTCATCGCCTGATATCTCCGAAAGATACCAGCCCAACTTTAAGCTTAGCTAAAAGGATAGCACAGATCCGGAGATTTGTCACCGTCCCCCTCCCGCTCCCGGCATTCCGCCCCGGTTTAAGCTTCAATTAAGGCGGCTGCACTATCCTGTTCTCATCACGCGCAACTGGAGGTCTGAATATGAGCAAGCTCGACATCTGTCCCCAGCAGTCCCCCCTCCCCGGCCCGGTCCCGGAGGAGAAGGCCCCCGGGGAGAATCCCCCCGCGCCCAAGCCCCGCAGGCGGCTGTCCGTGAAGCGGCTGGTGCTGCTCCTTCTGCTGGCCGCGGCAGTCCTGGCCGCCGGCGTGGGCATCTACCGGCTGTTCTTCGTCCAGGAGGAGCGCACCGCCCTCACCGGCGTCACCACCTACGGCGCCCTGAACGAGGCCATCGAGGGCTCGGGCACCACCACCCCGGCGGACTCGGTGACCTACGAGATCAGCGGGACGGTGCTGGAGTGGAACGTAACGGCCGGGCAGGAGGTCCACACGGGCGACCTGCTCTACGTGCTGGACTCCTCCGACGCGGAGGATGCGATCCTGGAGTATGAGGTGGACCTGGAGGACCTGTACGAGCAGCGCAGCGACATCCAGGAGAGCATCGCCAACCAGCGGGTGACCGCCCCCTTCTCCGGCCGCATCCAGAGCATCCAGGTGGAGGCGGGGGACGAGGTGCAAAACGGCATGACCCTGGCCACCCTGGTGGACGACAGCGAGATGAAGGCCACCCTCTACTTCAGCTACGCCTATGAGGACGAGATGTACGAGGGGATGGCGGTCACCCTGTCCGTCCCCGACCAGATGCTGACCCTGAAGGGGACGGTCTCCGACATCCGCTATGTGGACTACACCACCACCGAGGGCATGAAATGCTTCGCGGTCACCGTCACGGTGGAGAACCCCGGCTCCCTCACCGAGGGCGCCTCCGCCACCTGCTGGGCGGAGGGTGCGGACGGCACCGAGCTCTACGCCGTCAGCGACGCCCAGCTGGAGTACAACCACTCTGCCGTCCTCACCGCCGAGGCCAGCGGTGAGCTGACCGCGGTGGATCCGGTGGACTACCAGCGGGTGTCCGCCGGGGAGACCCTGTTCGTCATCGACGCCTCGGGCTACGAGACCCAGCTGGAGACGGTGGAGAAGCAGATCGAGAACTATGAGAAGAACATCGCCGAGCTCCAGGAGGAGATCGAGACCGAGTACAGCCGCTACTCGGACATCGACGGCACCGTGGTCTCCGCCGACTACGTCACCAACCGCATGACCGGCGAGGACGTGGGCAGCGTAGTGGTGTACAACCAGGAGTCCATGCAGATCTCGGTGAACGTGGATGAGCTGGACGTGGACTATCTGGAGGTGGGCATGCCGGTGACGGTGTACCGCACCGCCTCCTCGGGCACGGTGTACTACCAGGGCGAGCTGACCTACCTGAGCCTGGAGGCCACCGCCGGCTCCAGCGGGGTCTCCACCTTCGCCGCCACCATCACCATCACCCCCCTGGAGGGGCAGGAGTTCGACCTGTCCTCCGGCGTGACGGTGTACTACTCCATCGACACCAGCGGCAG
>CALXCT010000037.1 GCA_944386865.1 uncultured Oscillospiraceae bacterium
CGCTGGCTGGGCAACCGGGCGGGTCTGGCTGCCGGGCTGGAGCGGGGACTGGGGACGCTGGGCGTGACCGGGATGAACCTCGTCCGGTCGGTGGTGGGCGCGCCGGCCATCGCCGCGGTCCTGCAGCCGGTCGTCCTGCCGCTGTTCGACGTGCTGGGAGCCGACCCGGCCCTGTTTTCCGGCTGCATCCTGTCCCCCGACTGCGGGGGCTACTCCATCGCCTTGGCCCTGTCGGACGACCCCCAGATGGTCCGCTTCGGCGGGCTGCTGGTGGCGGCCATCATCGGGGGCGTGGTGGCCTTTGCCATCCCGGTGTGCTGCGGCCTGCTGGACGAGGAGGAGATCCGCTATTTCGCGGTGGGCGTGCTCTCCGCCTTTGCCGTGTCTCCCGTCTCGTGCCTGTGCGCGGGGCTGATGATGGGGCTGTCCCCCCTGACCACGCTGCGCAATCTGGTGCCGGTGGTGCTGGTGGCCGGGCTGATCGTGGCGGGGCTGGCCCTGATCCCCCGGAAGATGATCCGGGGCTTTCGGGCGTTTGCCCGGGCGCTGGGCATCCTGGTGATGATCGGCCTGATGTTGGGCGCGGTGAAGAAGATGGTCGGCCTGTCCGTGCCGCTGGAGCTCAACCCCATCGAGCAGGGCTTTCAGATCATCGGCTCGGTGACCATCACCATGGGGGGCGCGCTGCCTTTGATCTATTTCGCCACCAAGGTGGGGAAGAAGCCTCTGGACGCGGTGGGCGGCAGATTTGGAGTCAACAACTGCGCGCTGGTGAGCATCCTCATCTGCACGGTGACCTTTGTGCCCGCCATTCTGAACTACCCCAAGCTGAACGCGCGGGAAAAGGTCTTTCTGGCCGCGGCCATCGCCACCGTGGGCAACATGGCGGGGGCGCATCTGGGCTTCATCGCCATGACGGATCAGGAGATGATCCTGCCCATGGTGGGGGCCAAGGTGTTGGGAGGCGTGCTGGCCTTCCCGCTGGGCGCCGTGCTGGGAAAGAGACTGTTCCCGGAACAATGGGAGAAAAGAGGGGCTGAGGGATGAACGCAAATCAGATCGTCATGGCGGTGCTGACCGTGTTCTTCGTGCTGGGCGCGGTGGACCGGTGCATCGGCAACCGGATCGGATTTGGTCCGGAGTTCGAGCGGGGCTTCAAGCTGATGGGCCCCATCGCCCTGAGCGTGCTGGGCCTGACCTGCATCGCGCCGGCGGTGGCCGAGTATCTCAAGGAGGTGGTAGTGCCCGTCTACCACCTGTTTGGCGCGGACGCGGCCATGTTCGCCGGCAGCTTCTTCTCACCGGACGCGGGAGGCTACGCGGTGGCCGTCCAGCTGGCGGAGGACCCGGAGATGGCCTGCTTCAGCGGCCTGGTGGTGGGCTCCATCTTCGGCGCGGCCATCACCATGGCCATCCCCGTGGCCTGCGGTCTGATCGACAAGGAGGACACCCGGTATCTGGCGGTGGGCATGATGTGCGGCTTCGTGGGCGTGCCCCTGGGCGGTCTGGTCGGCGGCTGGCTGGCCGGGCTGGAGACCCTGGTGATCCTCCGCAACCTGATGCCGGTGATCCTCATCGCATTCCTGGTGATTTTCGGCCTGGCGCTGTTCCCCAAACAGACCATTTTCCTGTTCCAGCTGATGGCCAAGGTGCTGCTCATTATGATCATGATCGGCCTGGCGGCGGGCGCGGTGGAGAAGATGACGGGGGTGGCGCTGGTGCGGGACATGAACCCCATCACCGACGGCTTCCTCACCGTGGGCAGCATCGGGCTGACCCTGGGCGGGGCGCTGCCCCTGATCTGGCTGGTCACCCGCACGATGGAAAAGCCCCTGGAGCGGCTCGGCGGAAAGATGGGGATAAACAGCACCACCATCACCGGCTTCTTTGTTGCGCTGGCCAGTGTGGTGCCGGCCTATGCTGTGATGAAGGATATGAACACCCGGGGCAAGGTGCTGGTGTCCGCCTTCACCGCCACCTCGGCCAATATCCTGGGCCCCCATCTGGGCTTCACCGCGTCGGTGAACCAGGACTACATCATCCCCATGATGGGTGCCAAGGTTGCGGCCGCCCTGATCGGACTTCCCCTGTCCCTGTTTTTCTGCAGGAGGCTGTTTGAAAGGGAGGAGAGCGAATGAGCCCCAACCAGGTCATCATGATCGTGGCGGCGGTCTTTTTCACCCTGGGCGCCCTGGACCGGTGCCTGGGCTGCCGGTTCGGCTTCGGCAGGGAGTTCGAGAAGGGCTTCGGCCTGATGGGCACGGTGGCCCTGAGCATCCTGGGCCTGATCTGCATCGCGCCGGTGGTGTCCGCCCTGCTGGCGCCGGTGGTGGTGCCGGTGTTCCGGCTGCTGGGGGCCGACCCCGCCATGTTCTCCGGCACCTTTCTGGCTCCCGACTCGGGGGGGTACTCCATCGCCGCGGAGCTGGCCGAGGACCCGGAGCTGGCCTATTTCGGCGGGCTGATCGTGGCTTCGGTGATGGGCGGCGTGATCTCCTTCTCCATCCCCACCGCCTGCGGGATCATAGAAAAAGAGGACACCCGGTTTTTCGCCGTGGGTGTCCTTGCGGGCTTTATGGTGGACCCGGTCGGGTGCTTTGTGGGCGGTCTGGCCGCGGGGCTGCCGCCGGTCACCGTGCTGCGCAACCTGGTGCCGGTGGTGATCATCGCCCTGCTGATCATTCTGGGCCTGGCCCTCATCCCCCAGAAGATGATCCGGGGCTTTCAGCTGTTCTCCCGGGGGCTGGTGATCGTCATCATGATCGGCCTGATCCTGGGCGGCGCGCAGAAGATGACCGGCCTGACCCTGGTGGAGCAGATCAACCCCATCACCGACGGGTTCCAGACGGTGGGCTCGGTGACCCTGACCCTGGCGGGCACCATCCCCTTCGTGTGGTTTCTCACCAAGGTGGCCGAAAAGCCCCTGGAGAAGGCGGGCAGGCTCATCGGGGTCAACGGCATCACCGTGACGTGCATCCTGGTGTCCCTGTCCAGCGTGGTGCCCGCCTTCGTCTCCTTCAAGGACATGAACGTGCGGGGCAAGGTGGTGATGGGGGCCTTCGCCGCCTCCATGTCCAATATGCTGGGGGCCCACCTGGGCTTCACCGTGGCCACCAATCCGGAGTACATCCTGCCCATGTTCCTGGGCAAGCTGACGGCGGGGGTGCTGGCGGTTGCGGCGGCCTGCCTGTTCACCGGGCGTCTGTTCGCCCGGGAATTGCAGGAGGAAAGGGCTCGCCGAGCAGCTGATCAAACCCGGTGATGAACCGGTGGCTGGCGGCGCGCACCTCCTGCTCCGCCCCGGCGAAGAAATCGTCGCGCACTCCCACCACCGTCAGCCCCGCGGCTTTGGCCGAGGCGCAGGCGGCGGGGGAGTCGTCAAAGAAAACACACCGCTCCAGCGGGACCTGCAGCCGTCTTCCCAGCATGGGAAAGGCCAGCGGGTCCCGCTTCTCCACGCCCAGCTCCTGGGCAAAGACGATGTCCCGGAAGAAGCCGGTCAGCCCGTGCCGGTCCAGGGCGGACATGCACAGCTCGGGCTGGCAGGCGGTGAACAGCGCCAGTTTCCGCCCATGGCTGCGGCACCGCTCCAGGAACTGGGGCACACCCGGCTTGAGGGGAGCGGACCCCGCGTAGGCCTGCCGGGCCATGGACATCCACTCGTCCATGATCTCCTGGGGACTCTCGGAGAGATGGTAGTAGTCCTTGGTATACTGAGCGGCGAGGGGGAAGATGGAGTGGATCACCAGCTCGGTGTACTCCGGGGTGACGGACAGCCCCCGCCGGGCCAGAAATTCCAGGTCGATGTCCACCCACAGATGGTTGGAGTCGATGAGGGTGCCGTCAAAATCAAAGATATACATGGGGATACCTCTCTGTCCTTCAGAATGTCAGCCAAAAGCGCCAGGGGAAGTGGACCGCCTCCTGGGCGTAGTCGATGCCGATGCGCTCGCCCGCCTGGACCCGGCCCGTCACATCCTCCCGCTCCAGGCCCAGCCGGGGCAGGGAGGAGCAGACGAACAGCTCGTCTCCCAGCAGGCTGATGCCGTTCTGGGCGCGGGTGAGGCCGAAGGCCCGGCACAGCTTGCCCGGCCCGTCGGTGAGATGGGCCCGACGGGCGGGGGTGAGCGCGTCCCACTTGCAATGATGGCGGTTTTCTGCTATGATATCCAGGTTGTACACCGGGCGCACGCCCCGGATCAGCACGGCTGCGGGCTCGCCCTCCCCCTCGGTGACCAGGTTCAGGCAGTGGTACATCCCGTAGATCAGGTAGATGTACACCGTCCCCGGCGGGGCAAAGAGGGTCTCGGTGCGGGGCGTGCGGCGGTAGCCGTAGGCGTGGCAGGCCTTGTCGCAGCGGCCGATGTAGGCCTCCGTCTCGGTGATCTGCCCCACCAGGGGCCGCCCATCCCATATCCGGACCAGATAGCGGCCCGGCAGCTCCCGGGCCACCGTCACGGTGTCCCGGTCAAAAAACGCACGGTCCAGCCGGTCTGTCATGGAAACGCCCCCTCTCATATCCCTGACATGATACCATGGCGGGACGATCTTTGCAAACATGGAGTGATCAGAAATGCGCCCTGAAGTGATGAGAAAGCTGGCCAAGCCCATGCTGTTCCTGGCGGCCTTCATCTGGGGTTCCTCCTTCTTCATCATGAAGAACACCCTGGACGTGATGCCCACCTTTTTCCTGCTGGCCATCCGGTTCACCGCCGGCGCGGTGCTGCTGGCTCTGGTCTGCTGGCGCAAGTGGAAACACTTTACAATTGACTACCTGTGGCGGGGCGCGATCATCGGCGGGTTTTTGTTCCTGGCCTACTCGGTGCAGACCTTCGGCCTGGCGGGGACCACGCCCTCCAAGAACGCCTTCCTCACGGCGGTGTACTGCGTGATCGTGCCATTCCTGTACTGGCTGGCGGCCCATAAGCGGCCCGACCGCTTCAACATCCTGGCCGCCCTGCTGTGCGTCACCGGGGTGGGGCTGGTGTCGCTGACCGACGCGCTGACCGTCACCTGGGGGGACGTGCTCACCCTGATCTGCGCGGTGTTCTACGCCAGCCACATCGTGGCGGTGGCCAAGGTGTCCCCGGAGAAGGACATCTATCTGCTGACCGTGTTCCAGTTCGCCTTCGCCGCGCTCTACGCCTGGATCTGCGGCCTTGCCACCGAGCAGTTCCCCGCCCAGGCCCTCACCCGGACGGACGTGCTGCTGTCCATGGCTTACCTGTGCGTCATGGCGACGACCGTGGCGCTGCTGTTCCAGAACGTGGGACAGGTGTGGTCCGACCCGGCCTCCGCGTCGGTGATCCTGTCGCTGGAGTCGGTGTTCGGGGTGCTGTGCTCGGTGGTCTTCTACGGCGACCCGGTGACGGCGCGCCTGCTGTGCGGCTTTGGCCTGATCTTCGTGGCGGTGGTGTGCTCGGAGACCAAGTTCGAGTTCCTGCGCCGGAAAAAGCCCGCCGGGGAGGAGCCGGACTGCCGCCAGCCCCTGTGACCGCCGGACAGGGAGACCCCATGGAGCAGGACACAGAAAGCGCGTCGGACGGCCCGGCGCGCTTTCCTGCTTTAGCCCGGAAAAGAAAAAACGGGAAAAGGGGGTTGACAAACGGGGGAAGGGTGCGTATAATGAGCCACAAGTAAATCAAGGCAAACCTGTGAGGGAGAGAAGTACCCGGCACTGCAAACTTTCAGAGAGCCTCGGCTGGTGGGATCGAGGCAGGGCGCGGCCGGTGAATGGACTTCCGAGGGCGGCTTGAACGGGAAACCAAGTAGATGCCGACGGGACCCCACCCGTTATCCATCGGGCACGCGTGATGGCGCGTGAAGCGAGCGGACGCGCAAGCGTCAATTTGGGTGGTATCGCAGGAGTAAGGCTCTTGTCCCATGTGTGGGGCAGGGGCGTTTTTTTATTCCAAATTCCAGGCCGTCGGCAACGGCCCCTCCATCACCCACCCAAACAAATCAAGCCTGCGGGCAACTACATGGAGGTAACAATCATGAAAAAGAACGCGATGAAGAAGATCCTGTCCCTGACCGCCGCGGCCGCCCTGGCCCTGTCTCTTACCGCCTGCGGCGGGGGAGGAGAGGAGCAGATGGAGAACACCTCCGCCCCCGCGGAGGGGGGCACCGTCTATAAGGTGGGCATCTGCAACTATGTGGATGATGCGTCCCTGAACCAGATCGTGGACAACATCCAGACCCAGCTGGCGGCGCTGGGCGAGCAGTACGACGTGACCTTCGACATCTCCTACGACAACTGCAACGCCGACGCCACCGTGCTCAATCAGATCATCGCCAACTTCATGGCCGACGAGGTGGACCTGATGGTGGGCGTGGCCACCCCGGTGGCCACCGCCATGCAGGCCGCCACCGAGGGCAGCGGCATCCCGGTGGTCTTTTCCGCCGTCTCCGACCCGGTGAGCACCGGCGTGGTGGACAGCCTGGAGGCCCCCGGCTCCAACATCACCGGCACCTCCGACTACCTGGACACCAATGCCATCATGGACCTGATCTTCGCTGCCGACCCCGACGCGGACAAGATCGGCCTGCTGTATGACGTGGGCCAGGACTCCTCCGCCACCCCCATCGCTCACGCCAAGGAGTACCTGGAGGCCAAGGGCATCGAGGTGGTGGAGCGCACCGGTACCACCACCGACGAGGTGATGATGGCCGCCCAGGCGCTGGTGTCCGACGGAGTGGACGCGGTGTTCACCCCCACCGACAACACCATCATGACCGCCGAGCTTGCCATCTATGAGACCTTCATCGAGGCGGGCATCCCCCACTACACCGGCGCCGACTCCTTCGCCCTGAACGGCGCCTTCCTGGGCTACGGCGTGGACTACGCCAACCTGGGCGTGGAGACCGCCAATATGATCGCCGACATCCTGGTGAACGGGGCCGACCCCGCAACCACGCCGGTGATGACCTTTGACAACGGCACCGCCACGGTGAACACCGAGACCTGCGCCGCCCTGGGGCTGGACTACGACACCATTGCCGAGACCTTCGCCCCCCTGTGCACCAAGGTGCAGGCCATCACCACCGCCGAGAGCTTTGACGAGCTGGCGGAGTGACAAGACCTGAAAGCTTATAAAGGATCACGCCCGGGGGATGGAGCCTTGCGCTCCGTCCCCCCGGGCGCGTCCGTGAAGGAGGAGACACCATTATGACTGTTGCGCTGGTCCAGACCGCCCTGGAGCTGGGCCTGATCTGCTCGCTGACGGTGCTGGCGCTGTTTCTGAGCTACTCCATGCTCAACGTGTGCGACCTGTCCACCGACGGCTGTTTCACCCTGGGGGCGGCGGTGGGGGCCATCGTGGCCATCTCGGGCCACCCCTACCTGGCCATTCTGGCCGCCATGGCCGCCGGGGTATGCTCCGGCTTCATCACCGCGCTGCTCCAGACCAAGATGGGGGTGGACAGCCTGCTGGCGGGCATCATCGTCAACACAGGCCTCTACTCCATCAACATCGCGGTGATGGGCGGCTCGTCCCTGCTGAACATGAACAAGACGGTGACGGTGTTCACCCTGATGGAGGACCTGCTGGAGGGCACCCCTCTGGCCGGTCAGTCCAAGCTGGTGGTGGCGGTACTGGCCGTGATCCTGGTGGTGGTCTTCCTGACCCTGTTCCTGAACACGCGGCTGGGCCTGGCCATCCGGGCCACGGGAAACAACCCGGACATGGTGCGCTCCTCGTCCATCAACCCGGTGTTCACCACCATCGTGGGCCTGTGCGTGGCCAACGCCTTCACCGGCCTGTCCGGCTGCCTGCTGGCCCAGTCCCAGAAGTCGGTGGACGTTAACATCGGCACCGGCATGGTGACCATCGCCCTGGCCTCGCTGCTCATCGGGCAGACCCTGCTGGGCCGGGGGGGCATCTTCACCCGCGCCCTGGGCGTGGTGCTGGGCGCCTTCGTGTTCCGGCTGGTGTACACCATCGCCCTGCGGCTTGATATGCCCGCCTTCATGCTCAAGCTGGTCTCCTCCGTCATCGTGGTGCTGGCCATCTCCGGGCCCTACCTGAAGAGCCGCTGGCCCATGATCTACCGCCGCCTGACCCACGGCCGGGCGGCCGCGGCGAAGGGAGGGAAGGTCTGATGCTCACCCTGTCCCATATCTCCAAGACCTTCAATCCCGGCACCGTCAACGAGAAGAAGGCGCTCACCGACCTGTCCCTGCACCTGGAGCCGGGGGATTTCGTCACCATCATCGGCTCCAACGGCGCGGGCAAGTCCACCCTGTTCAACGCCGTGTCGGGCAGCTTTTTCACCGACTCGGGCAGCATCGTGCTGGACGGGAGGGACATCACCTTCCAGCCGGAGTACCAGCGCGCCCGGATCATCGGCCGGCTGTTCCAGGACCCCATGCGGGGCAGCGCCCCCGGCATGACCATCGAGGAGAACCTGGCCCTGGCTGCGGGCAGCGGCGGGTGGTTCTCCCGGATGACCCGGTCCGACCGCCAGCGCTTCCGGGACCGGCTGGCCCTGCTGAACATGGGCCTGGAGGACCGGATGAAGCAGCCGGTGGGCCTTCTCTCCGGTGGCCAGCGCCAGGCGCTGACCCTGCTGATGGCCACCATGGTCCCCCCCAAGCTGCTGCTGCTGGACGAGCACACCGCCGCCCTGGACCCCGCCACGGCGGAGAAGGTGCTGGAGATCACCAAGCAGGTGGTGGCGGAGCACCATATCACCACCATGATGGTCACCCACAATATGCAGGACGCCCTGGAGCTGGGCAACCGCACCCTGATGATGGATTCGGGCAATATCGTGCTGGACATCGGGGGAGAGGAGCGGAAGGGCTTGACGGTGGAGGACCTGCTGGAGCGGTTCCGGGCGGGCGCCGGCAAAAAACTGGACAGCGACCGCATCCTCCTGTCCGGGCTGGAGGAGTGAAGCCGCCTCTTGCCAACAGCACGCAGATTGTTGTAAAATAAATCGAGAAACGAAGGTTCCCTCCGGCCGGAGCCGGAGGGAACTGTTTTGAAAGGAAGGATGCAGATGTCATACATTTCCATCGACTACGCAGAAGGCCGTCGTCAGGGCCTGCGCATCCGGGAGATGGGCAGCGCCTGCGCCGGGCTCAGGGAGCAGTTGGCCGGCGCGGAGGCGGAGCAGCTGGCCGAGCTGGAGCGGCTGGCCGGGGAGTTGACCGCCATCGGCACGGACGTGGTGGCCGAGTGCGACCGCCTGCTGGAGATCGAGAAGACCATGTTCAGCGCCCACCGGGGAGGAGGCAACGCCTATGTCTGAGAAGGAAAAAGCACTGCGGGAGTGCGCCGCCCGGCTGCGGCGGCTGGCGTCCGACCTGGAGGAGGCGGACGATCTGACCCCTGACGAGGTGACCTGCCACCGGGACCTGGGCCACCGGATCAACCAGGCGGAAAAGGACCTGCGCGCCCTGGCCGCCAAGCTGGAGAGAAGCTGACCATGGCAAAGGTGAAGGTATTGATGCTGGTCCCGCCGGAGCGGATCGCGAAGTACGGAGCGCCGGGTCAGCACCCGGAGGACTGGGAGCTGGTCTACGGCCTGGACATGACGGACGAGCAGCGGCTGGCCGCCGCCGGGGACGCGGACTATCTCTACACCGGTTCGGTGGTGGAGGTGAGCACCCGGCTGATCGAAGGCATGACGAAGCTGCGCATGATCCAGGCGGAGGGCGTGGGCTTTGAGCGCATCGACCTGGCCGCCGCCGCCCGTCGGGGCATCCCGGTGTGCAACTGCGCGGGCACCAACGCCGGCGCGGTGGCGGAGCAGACGGTGATGCTGATCCTGGCGGTGCAGCGCTTCCTGGTGGAGGGGCACCACGCCGTGTTCCAGGGCCGGTTCATGCAGTGCAAGAACCGGGTGATGCAGGAGGACATGGTGGAGCTGGCCGACTGCCACGTGGGTTTGGTGGGCCTTGGCAACATCGCCGTGGAGACTGCCAGGCGCCTGCGGGCCTTCGGCTGCCGGATCAGCTATTGGAACCGGAGTCCCAAGCCGGAGCTGGAGCGGGAGCTGGGCATTGACTATCTGGAGCTGGACGAACTGCTGAAGGGCTGCGACGTGATCAGCCTGCACACCGCCGTGGCCCCGGAGACGCGGCACATCATCTGTGAGCGCACCCTGGGCCTGATGAAGCCGGGCGCGGTACTGGTGATCACCGCCCGGGGGCGCCCTGGTGGACGAGGCGGCCCTGGCCCGGGCGCTGGAGAGCGGCCGGCTGGGGGGCGCGGGTCTGGATGTGATGGAGGCGGAGCCGCTGCCGCTGGACAGCCCGCTGCTGCACCTGTCTCCCGAGGCGGACCGCCGCCTGGTGCTGGCCCCCCACCTGGGCGGGGTCACCGGCGCCTCCTTCCGCCGTCAGGTGGCCATGTCCTGGGTCAACCTGTGCCGGTTCGAGGCGGGGGAGCGGCCCTGGTATATCGTCAACGGCGTGGAGATTTGATGTTGATAGAAAAGAACGGGGACGGCCCAGTGCCGTCCCCGTTCTTTCATTCCCACTCCTCGGGCAGAGCGGTGGAACAAAGCTCCTGGTAGGACTGCTCTGCCTCCGGATCGAGGGCGGGGGTGGGCATCAGCCCGGTACATTCGGTGGCCGACTCGGTGGCCGAGATCTCCGGCAGGTAGACGGGCCGACGCCGGGGGTCAAAATATCTGGGCAGCATGATATCACCTCCTGCACAGTATGCCCCGTTTTGCCCGTCAACAGGGACGGGAAAGAAAATTTGCATGGAGCTGGGGGAAGGTATTGTTATTCTGCGCGAAATATGAGAAAATAACAGCGCCAAATGCAGAAAAAATTGCAATTTCAGGAAGTTCCGCAAAAGGAGGAAAACCGTTATGAAGGGACTGCGCCGCCTGACCGCCGTCCTGCTGGCGGCCGCCCTGCTGGGGGCGCTTGCGCTGTTCCCGGCCGCCGCGGAGGGGGAGTCCGGCCGGGTCACCATCCTGTTTACCCACGATCTGCACTCCCACCTGCTGCCCGCCTCCGACGGGCAGGGCGGGGAGTACGGCGGCTACGCCAGACTGAAAACTGCCATCGACCGCCAGCGGGCGGAGCACCCGGACGCCCTGCTGGTGGACGGGGGCGACTTTTCCATGGGCTCCCTGTTTCAGACGGCCTACGCCACTGCGGCCACGGAGCTGCGGATCATGGGCGCCCTGGGCTATGACGCCACCACCTTCGGCAACCACGAGTATGACTACCGGGCCTCCGGTTTGGCGTCGATGCTCCGCGCGGCAGCAGGCAGCGGGGATGCGCTGCCCGCTGTGGTGGAGGCCAACTACCTGCCCCCCGCCTACGGGGAGGAGGGCTACGGCGAGGACGCCCAGGCGGTGTGGGAGGCCTTTTCCGCCTACGGCGTGGAGGACTATGTCCTGCTGGAGCGGGGCGGCGTGCCCTATGTCATCTTCGGCCTGATGGGCTTCGACTCGGACGAGTGCGCCCCCATGTCCGGCATGGTGCTCCATGACCCGGTGGAGACGGCGAAGGCCGTGGTGGAGAAGGCCCGTGCGGAGTGCGCCCAGCTCTATGGCCAGGAGCCGGTGGTCGTCTGCCTGTCCCACTCGGGTACGGAGGACGGAAAGGGAGAGGATTATGATCTGGCCAAGGAGGTGGACGGCATCGACGTGATCATCTCGGGCCACAGCCATGCCGTTCTGGAGCAGCCCATTGAGGTCAACGGCACCTGGATCGTCTCCGCCGGGGAGTACGGGAAGAACCTTGGCGTGCTGGAGCTGGACCTGACGGAGGACGGCACGCTCTCCCTGGCGGGCTATGAGCTGGTGCCCATCGACGAGACCCTGCCGGAGGACCCCGCCGTCGCCGCCCTGGTGGAGGGCTACAAGCAGGAGGTGGAGGAGGACTACCTCTC
>CALXCT010000038.1 GCA_944386865.1 uncultured Oscillospiraceae bacterium
CTGGTCGGCGATGGCCCGGGTGATGGCCTGGCGGATCCACCAGGTGGCGTAGGTGGAGAACTTGTAGCCCTTGGTGTAGTCGAACTTCTCCACCGCCTTGATCAGGCCCAGGTTGCCCTCCTGGATCAGGTCCAGGAACAGCATGCCCCGGCCCACATACCGCTTGGCGATGGACACCACCAGACGCAGGTTGGCCTCGGCCAGGCGCTGCTTGGCCCGCTCCCCCTTCTTCACCTGGGCCCGGAGGTCCTTCTCCTCCTCCTCGGTCACATCCACCTCTTCCCCGTCGGCGCGCTGCTGCTCCAGCTGCTCCAGACGCTGGCGGGCCGCCTCGCCGTCGCCCATCACCTGGGCCAGCTCGATCTCCTCGTCGGAGGTGAGCAGGTTCACCTTGCCGATCTCCTTCAGGTACATCCGCACAGGATCGTCGATGCCGAAGGAGTCCACCAGCGTGTTGGGATCGACGATCTCCTCCTCGGCGATCTCCTCGATCTCCTCGATCTCCTCCAGGGGCGGCTCCACGTCGTCGGGCAGCTCGGGGATGTAGTCCTCCCCCACGGTGTCGATGCCCAGGTTCTCCAGCACGTCGTAGATCTTGTCCATCTGCTCGCTGCTCAAGTCCAGGTCCTCCAGCACCTCCAGCAGCTCGGTGGAGGAGAGCTTGCCCTTCTTCTTGCCGCGCTCGATCAGCTCGGTGAGCTTCTCCGCGCCCTGCACGCCCTCCACCAGCTTCTGGACCTCCAGCTTGCCCGCCTCCATCTTCTCCTCGATGGTGCGCTCCTTCTTGCCGTGCTCCTCCTGGGCGGCGCTTTCCTGCTTCTTTGCACTCATGTTACGATCCTCCATAGCTTTTGTTTTCTTTATATCTTCTCTGGGCGGCCCGCAGCAGCGCCTCTGTCCCCTGTCCGCTGCGCCGCAGCCCCTCGGCTTCTATGATCCTGATGTAATCCGCCAGCGCCTGTCCGCCGTGGGCGGTGGATTCCGGCTGGTCCGCCACCGCGGCCAGGTGGCTCATCTCATCGCCGCTGAACTCCCCGGCCAGGCCGGGCAGGTGGACCTGAAGTCCCTCCCGCCACCGCTCCCGCAGCAGGCGGTAGGCCTTGCCCAGCAGCGGAGAGGAGAACTGCTCCGGCTCCAGCCCCTCGGCCTGGCGGAACAGGTCCGGTGAGAGCAGCATCAGCCGGATCACCCCCTCCTCCGCCCGGGCGGAACGGATGTTCTCGTAACGCAGGCCCCGCTCCTTCGGCTGGAGCTGGGCGGCGGGGGTCAGGTCCTTGTGCTCCTGCTTCTTCTTTTCCTGATAAAACCGGCGGCGCAGCTCCTTCTTCACCTCGGCCGCCATGGACTCGGCGGAGATGCCGGCCAGCTGGGCGGCCCGGCCTCCGTAGATCTCCCGCTCCACCGCGCTGTGCAGCGAGGCCACCAGGGAGACCGCCTCTTTCAGAAACTCCACCCGCTGGCTGTCCTCGCTCAGGTCATACCGGCTCCGGATCTGGTCCAGCCGGTACTGGATGTGGTTCTCGCTCTGCTCCAGCAGCTGCTCGAAGGCGGCCTTTCCCTGGGTCTTTAACAGCTCGTCCGGGTCCTTGGCCCCCTGCATCCGCAGCACCCGCACCTTCAGCCCCGCGTTTTCCAGCAGGGGGATGGCCCGCTGGGCCGCCGCCACGCCGGCGCCGTCGCCGTCGTAGCAGATGACCACCTCGTGGGTGTAGCGGGAGAGCAGCTGGGCGTGCTCGGCGGTGAGTGCGGTGCCCAGAGAGGCCACCGCGCAGTCGAAGCCCGCCTGGTGCAGGGAGATGGTGTCCATGTACCCCTCCGTGAGGATGATCCGCCCCAGCTTGCTCTTTCGGGCCAGGTTCAGGGCGAACAGGTTGCGGCTCTTGTTGTAGATGGGGGTGTCGGGCGAGTTGAGATACTTGGGGGTGCCGTCGTCCAGCACCCGGCCGCCGAAACCGATGACCTCCCCCCGCAGGTCGATGATGGGGAACATCACCCGGTTGCGGAAGCGGTCGTACAACCGGCCCTGCTGGTTTTTCACCACCAGGCCCGCGTCCAGCAGCTCGGTCTTGCTGTACCCCTTCTCCTCCATGGCCCGGATCAGGTTGTCCCAGCCCTCGGGCGCCATGCCCAGGCCGAAGCGGGTCACCGTGGCCCGGGACAGCTGCCGCTTGCCGAACAGATACTCCCGCCCGGCCTGCCCCTCCGGCTGGAGCAGCGCCTGGTGAAAATAGCGCGCCGCCTCCCGGTTGAGCTCCAGCAGGCGCTTGCGGTATTCCCGCACCCCCTGCCGCTCACCCGACTCGGGCACCTCCAGATTGGCCCGCTGGGCCAGCAGGCGCACCGCGTCCACAAAGGGCAGGTTCTCCATCTCCATGATGAAGTTGATCACTCCGCCCCCCTTGCCGCAGCCGAAGCACTTGTAGATCTGCTTCTGGGGGGAGACGGAGAAGGAGGGCGTCTTCTCGCTGTGAAAGGGGCACAGGCCCCAGTAGTTGCCCCCCTTCTTGTTCAGGGAGACGTAGCCGCTCACCACGTCCACGATGTCGCTCCTGGCGGTCAGCTCGTCCAGAAAGCTGTCCGGTATGCGCAACCCGCTCCCCTCCCTTCTCCCATGCCGTCTTTTTTGCTGTAAAGCTATTTTACCGTCCATCCTTTGGGGATAAACAGCTCGACGAATTTTCCCGTGGCGTAGATATCGGTCATCCCGGCGATGTAGTCGCACACCGCCCGCTCCACGCCCTCCCGGACGCGGATATCCTGATACTCGGCGGGCAGGAAGTCGGGCTGACTGCTGTAATACTCAAACAGGCGCTGGAGCATCTCCTGGGCCTTGCCCTCCTCCCCCTTGGCCCGGGGGTTGGTGTACACGCTGTCGAACATGAAGGCGCGCAGCTGCTGCATGGACGCGCCGATCTCCCCGCTCTGACAGATCCGGTCCTTGCCCTGGCTGGAGCGGATCACGTCCAGCACCAGGGTGTTGATGCGCTCCCCGTGGGTGAAACCCAGGACCTGGGAGATGCTGATGGGGATGTCGGTGGGGTAGATGATGCCCCCCCGCATGGCGTCGTCGATGTCGTGATTGATGTAGGCGATCTGGTCAGAAAGGCGCACCACCTGGCCCTCCAGGGTGCCCGGAGCGGTGTCCCCCGTGTGGCAGGCGATGCCGTTGCGCACCTCCCAGGTCAGGTTCAGCCCGTCCCCCTCCTTTTCCAGCCGGTCCACCACCCGCAGGGACTGAAGGTTATGTTCAAAGCCGCCCGGCATCAGCTGGGCCAGCAGCCGCTCCCCGGCGTGGCCGAAGGGGGTGTGTCCCAGGTCGTGGCCCAGGGCGATGGCCTCGGTCAGGTCCTCGTTGAGGCACAGCCCCCGGGCGATGGTCCGGGCGATGCGGCTGACCTCCAGGGTGTGGGTCATGCGGGTGCGGTAGTGGTCCCCCTCGGGCTGGAGAAAGACCTGGGTCTTGTGCTTGAGCCGCCGGAAGGCGTTGGAGTACACGATGCGGTCCATGTCCCGCTGGAAGCAGGTGCGCACCTCGCAGGGCGCCTCCTGCCGCGCGCGGCCCCGGCTGGCTGACGACAGGGTCGCCGCCGGCGAGAGGAACTGGGCCTCCCGCTGCTCGGTCTGTTCTCTCAGGGTCACCGTCCCCGCCCCCTTTTCTGCCGGTCTAATAATATATACGTTTTTTTCTGCCGTTTCCCTGCAAAAATCAAAAACTTTTTCTAAATTTTTTCTCTCGGGACGCCCACGTCCCGCTCCCCCACCTGCTGCACGGCGATGCCGCCGGCGGACAGCTCGGTCATCCGGGCGGAAAACTGGTCAGTCAGCTGCTGGGGCAGCAGCACGTTCACCGTCACCTGTGCGCCGTAGTCGATCTCCCCCAGCACGCCCCCCAGGGCGCCGGCCTCCTGCTTCACCCGCTCCAGCAGGTGGTAGGGACAGGGCACCGCCAGCTGCGTCCATCGCCGCACCGCGGAGATCCCCGCCGCGTCCAGTGCGTCCTTGGCGCTCTGGGTGTAGGCCCGCACCAGTCCCCCCGCGCCCAGCAGCACGCCGCCGAAATACCGGGTGACCACGCAGCACACGTTGGTCACGTTCTCCCGCTGAAACACGTTGAGCATGGGCTGTCCCGCGGTGCCCTGGGGCTCCCCGTCGTCCGAGTAGCGCTCCACGCCGCCCTCGTGCAGGCGGTAGCACCAGCAGTTGTGCCGGGCGTCGTAGTGCCGCTTCTTCACCTGCTCCACGAAGGCGCGGGCCTCCTCCTCGCTGCTCACCGGGCACACCTGCCCAATGAACCGGGAGCGCTTTTCCACCAGCTCCGCCTGGGCGGAACCGGTGGGGATCTGATATTCCGTCATCTGGCCTGCCACTCCTCCTTCGTCAGCGCGTACAGCAGCTGGATCCGCTTTTCCTTCAACAAGCAGACATCGGCCAACTCTGTAAAACGGTAACGGAACCCACATTTTTCCATCACGCGTCCGGACCTGCGGTTGGTCTCATAATGCCCGCACCACTGGGTGGACAGTCCCAGCTCCTCAAATCCATACCGGACGATCCGTTCCGCAGCCTCCGTCATCAATCCATGTCCCCAATAGCCGGGATGGAGTGCATAGCCCAGTTCATCATCGGGGCCCGGCAGCTCGGTCCTGTGCCGGCCCACAAACCCGACCGAGCCGATCACTTTTCCGCTCCGCTGTTCCGTCACTGCAAATACGTGAGGAGAAGAAAAAACAGTGCGGATGATCTCCAAACTCTCCTCCACGCTTTTGTGCGGCGGCCAACCCGCGCTCGGTCCCACTCGGGGGTCCTTTCCATATTCATAAAGGTCGGCTGCGTCCTCCTCTCGGAACGGACGCAGCAACAGCCGTCGGGTCTCAAATCCGACACACAGGTTTTCACTGCCGCGCGCCATGGCTTACTCCTCCCAGGGCTCTCTGGGCCTACGCCAGCCGTCCACCACATACTCCTCCACCAGGCCCGCCGCCCTGGGGGTGCACACCGCGGTGACCTGGATCTGCTCCCCGTACTCCACCGACTCCACCCTGGCCTCCCGGTAGAGCATGTCCAGCAGCCCGCCCTGATCGTAGGGCAGGGCCAGAGTCACCCGGCACAGGCCCTTGTCCAGACGCCTGCCGATCTCCTCCAGCAGCCTGTCCAGGCCGCGCCCCGTCCGGGCGGAGATGGGCACGATGTCCTCCCCGTGGGGCAGGACCTCGTCCCGGGCCAGGTCGGTCTTGTTGAAGACCCGGATGCAGGGGGTCTGCTCCGCCCCCAGCTCCGCGATGAGCCGGTCCACCACCTCGGCCTGCTCCCGCCACTCCTCGTTGGACACGTCGATCACATGGAGCAGCAGGTCCGCGTAGGACAGCTCCTCCAGCGTGGCCTTGAAGGCGTCCACCAGGTGGTGGGGCAGCTTGCGGATGAAGCCCACCGTGTCCGAGATGAGCACCGTGCAGGTGTCCGAGATCTCCAGCGTTCTGGTGGTGGTGTCCAGCGTGTCGAACAGGCGGTTGTTGGCCGGGATGCCCGCCTGGGTCAGCGCGTTGAGCAGGGTGGACTTGCCCGCGTTGGTATAGCCCACGATGGCTACCACGGGCACCTCGTTTTTCAGCCTGCGCTGGCGCTGGGTGGCGCGCACCCTGCGCACCTGCTTCAGCTCCTCCTCCAGCTTGGAGATCTTCCGGCGGATGTGCCGCCGGTCGGTCTCCAGCTGGGTCTCGCCGGGGCCGCGGGTGCCGATGGCGCCCTCCTGCCGCTCCAGATGGGTCCACATGCCCAGCAGCCGGGGCAGCAGGTACTGGTACTGGGCCAGCTCCACCTGCAGCCGCCCCTCCTTGGTCTGGGCCCGCTGGGCGAAGATGTCCAGGATCAGGCCGGAGCGGTCCATCACCTGTACCCCCAGCACCTCGGTCAGCACCCGTTGCTGGGAGGGGGACAGGCTGTTGTCAAAGATCACAAGGTCGGCTCCCTGGACCCGGACCAGCTCGGCCACCTCCGCCGTCTTCCCCTCGCCGATGAAGGTCCTGGGGTCGGGGCTGTCCTTCTGCTGGAGCACCTGGCCCACACATTCCCCGCCCGCCGTCTCCACCAGGGCCGCCAGCTCCTCCAGGGTGCTGTCGGTGGCGTTCTCCTCCCTGGGCAGGCTGTGGGCGCTCAGGCCCACCAGCACGGCGCGGTTGCGGCACTGCTTCGTGTTGCTCTCGGTCATAACCCTCTCCTTTCCGTCCCGCGGCGGATCATCCCTCCCGGCGGTAGACCTCCAGGATCTGTCCAAAATACATCCGGTGATAGTCCTTCTTGTACCACTTCCCGTCGATGGTGCCGTCCAGGAAGTGGCTGGGGTCCAGGTCCTGCCAGTAGACCTTCCGGCACACCAGCACCAGCTCCGCCTGCGCAAAGCAGGGCGTGCCCTCCGCCCCCTCAAATACCGTAAAGCCGCACTCCTTTACCTTGTCCACATCCCGGCCGCTCCGGCTGCCGCACAGGGCCAGCTTGTCGCGGTATTCCGGCGTGAAAAAGCACAGGCTGAAGGTATCGCTGCGCTCAAGGAATTCAAAGGTGTACCGCTGGGGGCGCACATAGATGGTGGCCATGGGGCCGCCCCACAGCACGCCCAGTCCGCCCCAGCTGGCCGTCATGGTGTTGCACCGGTCCGCCGTGCCGGCGGTCACCAGCATCCACTGCTCCCCGATCAGGGAAAATACGTTCTGTCCGATCTCGTTGGGAGAGATCCGCTTCAGCATCTGCACTACCTCCTGTCATGATGCGTACTCTATCCTATGCGCTCCGCGGGGCAAAAGCCCGTCCTGCAGAAAAAACCCCGCATCGAAACCGATGCGGGGTTTTGTAGCCAACATTACTTGTCCAGACCGTACTTCTTGTTGAAGCGGCTGACGCGTCCGCCAGTATCCACCATCTTCTGCTTGCCGGTGAAGAAGGGGTGACACTTGGAGCAAACTTCAACCCGGATGTCCTTCTTGGTAGAGCCGGTTTCGATTACATTACCGCAGGCACATCTGATGGTGGTCTGTTCATAGTTGGGATGGATGCCTTCCTTCATTCGTGTTCACCTCTTTCTCGTTTCAAGGTAGCTCTCTAAAAGCGCATGGATTAGTATAGCATGCCTTTCCTTGAAATGCAACCTTTTTTTCTGATTTTTTTCATATTTTTTCGAGGGCCCGCCTCAAAGCTCCACCGCCCGGTCCAGCTGGAAAAACCACAGCACCTGCCGATGCACCGGCCGGCCGGTGATCTCCTCCATAGCCCGCCGGTAGGCCGCCAACTGCCCCCGGTACTCCTCCGCCCGGGCCTGTACCGTCTGCCCGGTGACCCGGTCGGTCTTGAAGTCCAGGATGGTCAGCCCCTCCGGGTCCTCCAGCCAGCAGTCCACCACGCCCTGGAGCAGGATCTCCTCCTCCGGCGGGCAGTTGACATAATATTCATGGGCGGGCACCAGGAGGGAGAATTTGAACTCCCGGTGCACCCCGTCTCCCCGGCGCAGCCGCCGGCCCAGCGGCGAGCGGAAGAAGGCCAGCAGGCGCTCCACGCTGACCGCCTCCCCCTGCTGGGGAGAGATCAGCTCCAGCTGTGTCAGCCGCCGGACCTCGGCGCGCAGCTCCTCCTCCGAACTGGTGCGGGAGAAGTCCAGGTACTGCATCACCAGGTGCAGGGCGGTCCCCTTCTGGGCCGGGGTGAGGCCCAGCGCCTCCTGGGCGAACCGGGGGCGTCGCAGGCCGATGGGGGTCCCGCTCCGGGGACCGGGGAAGCGCCCGGCCTGCTGGGCGGCCTCCTCGTCGGGCGGCCTGCCCTTCAGCTCGGTGGCGGTGAGCTTGGAGGGGATATCGGCGCACCGGGCGTAGGGATAGGTCCAGGTCAGACGCTCCTCCAGCCCGGTCAGGTCCAGCCCGCGGCCCGGCCGGGCGGACGCCAGCGTCACCTCCGCCCGGGCGGGGTGCTCGTAGTCCGACCCGTTCACCACCCGGATGTCCCAGGGCGGGCCGGACTCCTCCACCGCCGCCATGCCGAAGGGGCGCAGCGCGCCCGCCTCCGGCCTGCCCATGGCGGCCAACAGCAGCCACTGGGCCACGCTCTCCCGGTCAAGAAGGGCCTGGGGCGCCACGGGGCTGCCCGCGTCCTCCGCCAGTTTGGGCAGTGTCTTTTCACAGTCCGGCACGGTGCATGTCATGATCAGCTTCTCCCGGGCGCGGGTCATAGCCACATAGACCAGCCGAAGCTCCTCGGAGAGCATCTCCCCCAGCAGCTGCCGGGCCACCCCCTGCCGGGCCAGGGTGGGACCCTGGATCATCCGCTCCCGGTCCAGCCGCTTGGGCCCCACGCCCAGCCTGGGGTGGAACAGCACGGGCTTGTTCATGTCCTCCCGGTTGAAGCGCTTGGACAAGCCGCACAGCAGCACCACCGGGAACTCCAGGCCCTTGGACCTGTGGATGGACAGGATGCGCACCGCCCCGCTGTCCCGCGTCTTGGACTGCACCGTGATCCGGCCCCCCGCCGCCTTCAGCCGCTCCAGATAGCGCAGAAATCCGAACAGGCCCTTGTGCCCTCCCGACTCGCAGGCCCGGGCCAGTTCATACAGGGTGAGGAGGTTGGCCTGGCGCTGATCTCCGTCCGGCATGGCGCCGAACAGGGCGGGAAGACCCGTGCGCTCGTAGATGTCCCAGACCAGCTCGTGGGCCGCCTTCTCCCCCGCGCCGAAACGCACCTGCTCCAGCCGCTCCAGGAAGTCCTTGCAGTCCGCCGCGCCTGCCGCCGCGGCGCGCTCCACCGCGGCGTAGAAGTCGCCCGGTCCCTCCGCCCGCAGCTGAGCCAGCCGGTCTGCGGTGAAGCCGAACACCGGCGAGCGCAGCACCGAGATGAGCGCCACGTCCTGCCGGGGGTTATCCGCCACCTGGAGCAGGGAGAGGGCCACGTTCACCTCGGTGGCGCCGAAGAAATCCCGGTCCCCGTCCGCCTGCCAGGCGATGCCCAGCTCGTTGAGGGCCCGGGCGTAGTGGTGCAGCACCGTGCCCGGGGAGCGCAGCAGGATCACGATGTCCTCCGGGCGGACAGGCCGCAGTCCGCCGTTCTCGGTCACCTGCCCCTCCCCCTCCAGCAGCCGGGCGATCCGCCGGGCGGCATAGCGGGCCTCGATCAGGTTCCGGTCGGTCCTCGCCCCCTCGTCCTCTTCCCCGTCCGGCTCCCCCTGCAGGTCCACCACCGCCAGCTCCACACAGGGCTCCGGCACGGAGGGATACTCCGCCCCCGGATAGAGCATCTCGTCGGCGGTATACTCCATCTCGCCGAGTTCAGTTGACATAATATTTTTGAACACATCGTTCACGGCGGACAGGATCTCGGCTCTGGAGCGGAAATTCCGGGAGAGGATCAGCTTCCGGGGACCGCCCTCCTCCGCCTGGCCGGCGAAGGGGAAGGCGCGGTATTTCTCCAGGAAGATGGTGGGGTCGGCCAGCCGGAAGCGGTAGATGGACTGCTTCACGTCCCCCACCAGGAACAGGTTCTTCCCCTGCCGGGACAGGGCGGAAAAGATGGCGTTCTGCACCTCGTTGGTGTCCTGGAACTCGTCCACCATGATCTCCACGTAGCGTCCGCTCCAGTCCAGCGCCGCCTGGCTGGGGCCGCCGCCCTCCCCGCTGGTGAGCAGGCGCACGCTCTCGTGCTCCAGGTCGGAGAAGTCCAGGATGCCCCGGCGGCGCTTCTCCGCCCGGAAGGCCCGGGAAAACTCCCGCACCAGGGCAAACAGTCCCCGCACTGCGGGCGCCACTCCCCGCAGGTCGTCCAGCAGCGCGGTGCTGGAGTCGGAAAAGCGGCCGGCAAGCTTTTCCATCTGGGATTTGCATGACAGGCGGATCAACTTGACTCGTGCTGCCTCCGCGGAGTCCGCCATTTTCTTTCGGCCCGCGGCAGAAAACCGGATGGGAAGCGCGCCTGCGGCGGCGTCCCAGCCCCGGGCGGCGGCGGACAGGAACCCGTCCAGGCTGTCCAGGGTGTCGGCCACGGTGGGGCCGTAATTCTGAGCCAGGCCCGGCTCCCCGCCGGTCAGGGCCAGGCAGTGCTCCATCCTGCCCCGCCAATAGCGGGCCTGACGGGCAGCGTCCTCCAGCAGCAGGCGGCCCCAGGGGGTCTGGGCCGCGTCGATCACGCCGTCCAACCGGTAGGCCGCCAGCTGCTCATCCAGCCAGCGGTCCGGGTCGGGGTGGCTTTGGATCTTGTCATAGATGTCCAGCACGATCTGCATCAGCACACTGTCGTCCCGTCCGGCGGACAGGGTGTCCACCAGCTGGCAGAAGTCGCTCTCGGGCGCCAGGTCCTCATACTGCCGCTCCAGCACCTCGTCCAGCACCTGGAGCCGCAGCACGCCTCCCTCCTGCTCGTCGCACAGGCGGAAATCCGGCTCCAGGTCCAGCAGATGGCCGCACTCCCGCAGCAGTTGGGCGCAGAAGGCGTGGACGGTGGAGATCTGGGCGTGGTAGACAAGGCCCAGCTGCCGCCGCAGGTGCCGGTCCCCCGGCCGCTGGGCCAGCAGAGCGTTGAGTTCGTCGCCGATCCGGGCACGCAGCTCGGCCGCCGCCGCCCGGGTATAGGTGATGACCAGGAACTGGTCGATGTTGTGCCCCTCGTTCACCACCCGGTCCAGCAGCCGCTCCACCAGCACCCGGGTCTTGCCCGAGCCCGCCGCAGCGGAGACCAGCAGCGTCCCGCCTCGGTCCTCCACCGCGGCGCGCTGCTCCTGTGTCAGCGGAAAGCCCATGCCCTCACCTCCCTGTCGTCAGCAGTGTCTCCCTCAGCCCGGCACGATCTCCAGCCAGTAGCCGTCCGGGTCCTGGATGAAATAGATGCCCATGTCCGGGTTCTCGTAGCAGATGCAGCCCATTTCCTGATGCCTGGCGTGGGCCGCCTCCATATCATCCACCGCGAAGGCCAGGTGGAACTCGCACTCCCCCAGGTCGTACTTCTGGGGGTGGTCCCGCAGCCAGGTCAGCTCCAGTTCAAAGCCGCCCTCCGTTCCGGCCAGATAGGCGATGATGAAGGAGCCGTCCTCCGGCGCGATGCGCCGCACCTCCTCCAGACCCAGCGCATCCCGGTAAAACTCCTTCGCCTTTTCCAGGTCGCTCACATTGTAGTTTTCATGGACCATCCTGAAGTTCATGGCCGATCCTCTCCATCCTTTCATATTTGTAAGGTAATATTACTTGCCAGTTATTCATCCTGCCGCTCTACCTGTTCCCAGAACCGGCGGCTGTCCACCTTGGGCAGCCAGCGGCGGCAGTCGCCGCCCCGCCCGTCCTCGAAGTGGCAGGCGGCGGCGTAGTCACAGTACCGGCAGGCGTTTTTCTGCTCGCCCCGCCAGAAGGGGTCGGCGGTGATCTTGCCCGCCGCCAGCTCCTGGCAGACCTGGGCCAGCACGCGCTCGGTGTGTCGCTTCAGACGGCCCAGGCGCTCGGCCGTCACCAGGCTCTCCCCTGTGATGGCTCCCGACTTGGTGACCCGCACCGGCAAAAAGCGCACGCCCCCCTCTCCGGCCTGCTCCATGGCGGCCAGCACCTCGGGGTCGTCCAGCACCAGACCGTGGCGGCGCAGCTGCTTGTCCACCGCTTTTTGCCGCTCCTCCTCGCTCATCCTGCTGCTGCCCTCCACCAGGGCCTCCCGAGCGGGCAGGTAGAGCACCCCGGCGGGCTCCACCGGGTATCCGTAAAGGGATTCCCCTTGCTCCTGTAAAGTAAACAGGTAGAGCAGCATCTGAAGCCCCATGCCGTTCCAGATCTCGGTCAGGTCGAAGGACTTCCGGCCTGTCTTGTAGTCCACCACCCGCAGGTAGAGCCGCCCGTTGTGCACCCAGCCGTCCACCCGGTCCACAAAGCCGGAGATGCTGACGCACACGCCTCCGGTACGCACCTCCACCGGAGGCAGATCGCCCTTGCTGCCGAAGCCCAGCTCAAAGGAGATGGGCTGGAACCGGGAGGCGGCCAGCTCCTGGAGCACATTGGCCGCGATCTGGTCCACCGTGCGCCGCAGGCGCTGGAACAGGTAGCGGAACCGTGGCGTCTGCCCCTCCAGTCCCCCCAGCTCCTCCCGGATGTACCGCTCCACGGCCCCGTCGGTCAGCTCCCGGCGCCGCGCCGCGGACACTGCCGCGGCGCCTCCCTCCGCCCGGACGGCGGTGAGCACCTGCTCCAGCACATAGTGGACGAAGGTGCCGTACTCCGGGGCATGAAAGCCCGCGGGAGCGCGGGGCTGGGCCTTCAGACCGAACTGCATAAAATAGGAGAAGTGGCAGGACTTGTACCGGTCCAGCCGGGAGGCGGACATGGGGATGCGGCTGCCGTAGAGGCGGAACACGGAGTCGGGGGACAGGGCGCCTCGGGTCTGGGCCACCCCCCGCTCCATCCGCTCCATCCGCTCCCGCAGCTCAGGCAGCGCCGCCAGGCGGCGGCGCAGCTGCTCGTCCCGGCCCGCCAGCTCCGCGGCGGCCAGGGGAGCGGCCAGGCGGAAGCCGTCCCCCAGCTGCCCCTCCCGCCGGATCTCCAGGTCGGAAAAGAGCCTCTGCAGCCGTCCGATCAGGAAGGACGGACGGAGCTCCTCCCCCGTCGCGCCGCCGCGGGACCAGGTCACATACAGCCGGCGGGAGGGCTGGGCACAGCCGGCGTAGACGATGGTCATCTCCCGGTGCAGCTTCTCCTCCCACCGGGGGGCCAGCCGCACCCCGTAGTCGGCCAGCAGGTCCCGGTCCTCGTCGGTGAGCAGGCCGGCGGACTCGCCCCGGGCGGGGATGGCGCCGTCGTCCGCCCCCAGCAGGAACAGCACCTTCACCTCCCGGTTGACGATCCGGGGCAGCTCCCCCGCCGTCACCCGGTCCAGGGACACGGGGATGGCGCCCACGTCGTACTGGGAGAGGGTCAGCTGGAACAGGCGGCAGAACTCCTCCCGCTCCAGCTCCGTGTCCCCCAGCAGCCGGGCGCACTGCTCCAGCGCGCCGCACAGGATCTCCCACAGCTGGCCGTACTCCTCCGCCAGCTGCAGCTCTCCCCGGCCGCGCAGATACCCGGTGCGCTCCTCCAGGGTCCCGGGCAGCCCGATCTCCTCCAGGAATCGGTACAATGCCATGGCCTGACCCGCACCTGTGCGGTCGGGCGCGCCCCGCAGCGCCTCCAGCGGACCCGTCACCCGGCGGCGGATGCTGTTGAGCCGCTCCAGCAGCGCCCGGTCCTCCGGGGCAAAGCGCAGTCCGTAACCGCCGGGGTGCATGGTCCAGTCCGCTCCCGTCCACTTGGACCCCCGGATGTCCCACTTCAGGGCGTAATTCTCCAGCAGGTCCCGGTCCTCCCGGCCCAGGCCGGTCAGGTCGGTCTTAAGGTAGCGAAACAGGCTGTCGAACTCATAGCCCCGGGCTGCGATCTCCAGGGCGGAGGACACCAGGGTGAGCACCGGCTTGCTGAGGATATCGCTGTTCTTCGCCAAAAACAGCGGCAGCTCGTACCGGCGGAAGACGCTCTCCAGCAGATGGCCGTACTCCTCCATGCTCCGGGCCGCCACCGCGATGTCCCGCAGGCGGAACTGCCCGGCACGCAGCAGCTCCCGGATGGACGCCGCCGTCCATTCCACCTCGCTGCGGGCGTCGTCCCCTTCAAAAACGGTGATCTCCTCCCCCGCGGGGCGGGGCTCCGGCTCCTCCCGAGCGAACAGGTTCCGCTCCAGAAATTCCAGCGCGCTGCCGGGCTGGAAGCGGGCTCTTCCCTCCAGCAGCCGCACCCGGACCTCCACCCCGTCCCGGCGGGCCAGCTCCGCCAGGGAGGCGGCGGTGCGCCGGGCGGCGGAGAAGATGCCGGTGCCCTCCTCGTCCTCCTCGGGATGGTCGCAGGTCAAAGCCACCGTCACCTTCCGACAGCGGCAGATCAGGCGGCGGAGCACCTGCTCCTCCTGGCTGGTGAAGTCGGTGAAGCCGTCCACAGACAGGTCGATCCCCTCGCCCCAGCCGCACTGGTCCAGCTGCCGGGCAAGGCGGGTCAGCCGGTCCCGGGGGTCCAGGGCGGTGCCCGCCAGCAGGGCGTCATACGCCCCGCAGATGAGGGCCAGGTCCCGGAGCTTCTCCCCCTGGAGCCCCCCCTGCTCCTCCCCCGCCAGGGTCAGCTGTTCCATGGTCACGCCGTAGCTTTTCAGCTCGTCCACCGTGGCCAGCATCCCGGTGAGGAAGGCGGGCCTGCGCGCCGGTTTTCCGTACCGTGTCAGCCGGTAGGCCACCGACTGCACCGCCCGGTAGAGCAGCAGCATCCTGCCCCCCTCGTCCAGCACCGGCCGGGCCAGTCCCCCGGCCTGGGCGGACACCCGGTTGGCCAGGCGGGTGAAGGACAGCACCTCCGCGTACAGGCAGGCCCCGCCGCCGCCCTGGCGGCACAGCCTGCGCTCCATCTCATGGGAGGCCTGCTCCGGCACCAGCAGTACCTGGGGCCGCTCCCGCCCCGCCCGGCAGACCTCGCCGATCAGCCGCGTGGTCTTGCCCGACCCGGCCCGGCCCATCAGGATCTCCAGCATGGCGCTCACCTCCTCTCTCATCCCCGGCAGTATACTGCATCAGCTGTCCCATTTTTCTCCCTTTTCAGCGCAGGGACCAGCGCTCCAGCGTCAGCAGCAGCTGGCTGTTGGTCAGCTTCCGGGCCAGCAGCTCCCGGAACTGCACCGTGCGCTCCCGCTTCTCCTCCCGGAGGCGGGCCATCGTTTCCGACAGCTCCGTCTGCTCGCCCTCCAGGCCCTGGACCATGTCCTCGAACCGGGCCAGGCGCTCCAGCGCCTGGTCCAGCCGCTCCGGCGGGACCGTCCAGCCCGCGTCGGACCGTACCGTAAAACGTTCCAATTTCGCCCCTCCTCTCCCCTGCGTCGTTGCGGTTTTCGACCCTTATTGTACCACAGTCCGGCCGGACGCCTCAACGGCAAATTCGGCGGCGCATAAAAAAACGGCTCCGCCCAGGATGGGCGGAGCCGTGAGAAAGATCAGGAGGGATTGATGGTGTAGTTGGGCGCTTCCTTGGTGATGTAGATGTCGTGGGGATGGGACTCCCGCAGGCCGGCGGCGGTGATCTGGATGAACTGGGCCTTCTCCTGCAGCTCGAAGATGGTGTGGCAGCCGCAGTAGCCCATGCCGGAGCGCAGGCCGCCCATGAGCTGGTAGATGGTGTCGCCCACGCTTCCCTTGTAGGGGACGCGGCCCTCCACGCCCTCGGGGACCAGCTTCTTGTTGTTCTCCTGGAAGTAGCGGTCCTTGGAGCC
>CALXCT010000039.1 GCA_944386865.1 uncultured Oscillospiraceae bacterium
GCGGGCAGGGCCGCTTCCGGGAGGTGGACCGCCCCGGTCAGCCCCTCCCGGAGGAGGAAGAGCGCGGCGATCTCCCCGCCCCCGATTGACGGCGGGGCGAGGGCTGTCGTATAATGGGGCCAGACGCGAGACGACCCGCGGGAGCGGGGGAAAGGCGGTGGGCCCGTGAAAAAGCTCATCATCGAAAAGGCGGCGGTGAAAAACAACCTGGCCGTCCTCAAGGAGAAGGCCGGCAAGAGCGCCATCTACGGCGTGCTCTCCGGGGACGGGGGCGGCGCCGGGCTGGCGGAGCTGGCCCGGGTGCTCCGGGCGGAGGGCATCGGCCGCTTCGCCGTGTCCGAGCCGGAGGAGGCCGCTGCCCTGCGCAAGGCGGGCTTCGTGGACGAGGAGATCCTCATGCTCCGGGCCACCGCCGACCCGGAGGAGCTGGAGCGGCTGGTGGACCTGAACGTGGTGTGCACCGTCAGCTCCATCGAGACGGGCGTCGCCCTGAACAGCGTGGCCGAGGCCCGCTCCACCGTGGTGGAGGCCCACCTGCAGGTGGACACCGGCCTGGGCTTCGGCGGCTTTCTGGTGGACGAGCCGGACAAGGTCCTGCTGGCCTACCGCTCCCTGTCCAACGTGGCCATCTCGGGCATCTACACCCAGATCCAGGGCACCACCAAGGCCGACCGCGCCCAGGCCCAGATGGCCCTGTTCGACGAGACCCTGGAGCTGATCCACAAGGAGGGCTTCGAGACGGGCATCGTCCACGTGGCCGGGTCCTACGCCCTGCTCCACTACCCCGCCGTCCACCGGGACGCGGTGCGGGCCGGGTCCGCCCTGCTGGGCCGCTGCCGCCGCACCCGGGGGGACGGGCTGCAGACCGTGGGCAGCGGCGAGGTGTCCATCTCCGAGACCCACTGGCTGCCCAAAGGCCACACCGTGGGCACCCAGAAGCTGGTCCCCCTCCGCCGCCCCACCCGGGTGGCCGTGCTCCCCGTGGGCTACCAGAACGGCCTGGGGGTGGAACGTCCCAGGGAGGAGGGGCTGTGGCAGCGTCTGCGCCGCGCCCCGCGCCGGCGGCGCTTCTCGGTGCGCATCGGCGGCCACCGGGCCTGGGTCATCGGCGCCATCGGCGCCACCGAGACCCTGGTGGACGTCACCGATCTGAAGTGCTCCGCCGGCGATCTGGCCGTGTTCGACGTGGACCCCCTGTTCGCCAAGGGCCTGGTCCGGGAGTACCGGTGAGCGGCCCGCGCCCCTTCCTTAATAATACATACTTATTGCACGATAAGACTTCTTTTTTCCCTCCCGGAGGGCCCCAAAAGCCAGGCTCACAACTTCTGGTTGTTCTTTTGTTCCGATCTGTTGTTCCCGCCCCTTTTGCCTGGGGGCGGGAACTCTTTTCTTTTTTTGCCGTGCGCCCGCTTTTGGGCCGAATTTCCCGGTGTTTTCTGGTTTTTCCAAACTTTCTCGCGGTTCTCGGCGCGGTTCTCTCCCGCGCCTTCCGGACACGGTCCACAACCCGCCGGTTGTAGCTGTACTCCGTCCACATGCAAAAAGTGATTGACATCTCTGGTGCAGATTGCTATATTAAAGACACCATCGGTTCACATTTTCGTAACAATATCGCCAAACCCGGCGGGCGGCGAATGCGGGATGGGAACCAACCCCGTGGCAAATTTTAGAATGAAGGAGTAGATGCAACATGAAAAAGACCCTTGCGCTGATCCTGGCTCTGGCCATGGTCTTCGCGCTGTGCCTGACCGGCTGCTCCGGTGACGGCGGCGGCGGCACTGAGACCGGCTCCGGCACCGAGAACACCGGCGCCCCCGACGACACCGTTTACACCCTGCGCTTCTCCACCCACGACCCCGAGACCTCCAACATCATGGTCCACACCCAGGAGTATTTCGACCAGATCTCCGAGGTGACCGGCGGTAAGGTGCAGGTGGAGATGCTGGCCTCCGCCGTGGTGGCTTCCGCCGCCACCGTGGGCGACATGATCTCCTCTCAGGGCGTCGACATGGGCTGGGTCTACACCTCTTACTATCCCACCCAGTTCACCCTGTCCGACGTGATCACCCTGCCCCTGCAGGGCTTCGAGGACAACGTGGCCGCCACCGAGATGCTCTGGGACCTGTATGAGACCGTGCCCGAGATGGCCGCTCAGTGGGACAACGAGTACAAGGTGCTGCAGCTGTACGCCAACCCCCCGATGATCTTCGAGATGAAGACCCCCATCTCCAGCGTGGATGACATCCACGGCATGACCATCCGCTGCCCGTCCGGCGCCATCACCGACATCCTGGCCGCCTGGGGCGCCTCCGGCATCAGCATGGGCCCGCCCGACATCTATGAGGCCATGGAGAAGAACAACATCGACGGCTACATCTTCGAGGTCGTGGGCACCACCTCCTTCTCCCTGCAGGAAGTGACCAACTACTACCTGGATATGGGCCTGTACACCGGTCCCTTCGCCGTCGCCATGAACTGGGATTCCTGGAACAACCTGCCCCAGGAGTACCGCGATGCCATCGACGGCATCTCCGGCCGCGAGGCCTCCCTGGCTTCCGCCCAGAACTTCCATGACTCCATGGAGTCCGCCATCGAGCTGATCAAGTCCTCCAACGGTTCCAACGGTCAGCCCGGCGAGTTCATCACTCCCACCGCCGACGAGATCGCCGGCTGGCAGGTCGCCGCCGACGAGTACGCCGCCTCCTGGTGCGAGAGCATCACCCAGACCACCGGCATCGACGGTGCCGCCTACCTGGCTCAGGCTCAGGAGATCATCGCTCAGTACGAGTAAGTCTCTGTCCTGGCATAAACTCAAGCAATCCTCAGCCTCCCCCTTCCGGCCTTCGGGCCGGAAGGGGAGAGCGCGGGGCGATCCACCTGCGGCGAGTCGATTTCCGGCCCGCCGCAAGTTCGCAAATAGAAAGGATGATCTCCCGCTATGTCATCTGGTATCACCATCGCGATCATCGCCATCATCATCTTCCTGGTGCTGATCTTCCTGGGCATGAACATCGGCCTGGCGATGCTGCTGGTGGGCTTCGTGGGCTACGTGTACATGATCAACATGAACGCGGCCCTCGGCCTGGTGCGCACCATGCCGGCAGATACGGCAAGTAAATACTCCTATATCGTCATCCCCCTGTTCATCCTGATGGGCAACTTCGCCTTCCACGCAGGCCTATCCAACGCCCTGTATGACGCGGCCTCCAAATGGCTGTCCCGTCTGCCGGGCGCCCTGTCCTGCGCCACCATCGCCGCCTGCGCCGCCTTCGGCGCCATCTGCGGCTCCACCGCCGCCACCGCCGCCACCATGGGCGCCATCGCCATGCCGGAGATGCGGGCCCGCGGCTACAACGACGCGCTGTCCACCGGCTCCCTGGCCGTGGGCGGCACCCTGGGCATCCTGATCCCGCCCTCCACTCCCATGATCATCTACGCCATCATCGCGGAGTGCTCCATCGGCAAGCTGTTCTCCGCCGGCATCCTGCCCGGCATCCTGCTGGCCTGCCTGTACATCATCTTCATCGTCATCCGCTGCAAGATCCACCCCGACTGGGCTCCCAAGCCCACCAGAACCCCCTGGCGTGAGCGCTTCGCCTCCCTGAAGGGTCTGATCGGCGTGGTGGTCCTGTTCGGCGCGACCCTGGGCGGCATGTTCGCCGGCTTCTTCTCGGTCAACCAGGCCTCCGCCATCGGCGCCTTCCTGGCCTTCCTGCTGATGATCGTCAACCGCAAGATGACCTGGAAGAGCTTCTTCACCGCCATGAAGGACACCGTCACCACCACCGCCATGACCATGCTGATCATGATGGGCGCCATGGTGTTCTGCACCTTCCTGGCCGTCACCGGCCTGCCCAGCGCCATGGCCGACGCCATCGGCGGCATGAACGTGTCCAAGTACGTCATCCTGCTGATCATGACCGCCATCTACATGGTCCTGGGCATGTTCATGGACGGTATGGCCATGGTCATCCTGACCGTGCCCATCTTCCTGCCCATCATCGAGCGCCTGGGCTGGGACGCCATCTGGTTCGGCATCTACATCATCATCACCATGGAGATGGGCGCCATCTCCCCCCCGGTCGGCCTGAACCTGTTCGTCATCTACAAGACGGCCAAGGACGTGCCGCTGCACACGATATACCGAGGCGCAATCCCATATATCGCGATACAGTGGATCATGTGCTTCATTATCGCCGTCTTCCCCACCATCGTTCTGCTCATCCCCAACATGGTTGCGGGCGGCTGATTGGAGGTAGTGAAGTATGATCGAAAAAATCAACAAGGTCTTCTACCGCGGCGCCGCCGCCGTGGGCACCCTGAGCTATATCGGCATCGTCGCCATGACCCTTCTGAACCTGGTGGACGTGATCCTGACCAAGGTGTTCGAAATGCCCATCCAGGGCGCCTATGAGCTCACCGAGCGCCTGCTGATGTGCACCGTGTTCGCCTCCCTGGCCTACGGCCAGGCCTGCAAGGCCCACGTGAACACCACCCTCATCATCACCCACTTCCCCCGGGTGCTCAAGTTCCTGGTCTTCGGCGTGATGCAGGCCCTGGCCACCGTGGCCAGCATCCTGTGGACTTACGGCGCCTATATCCAGATCTTCGAGTCCATCCGCACCAACACCATCACCGCCGTGCTGAAAATCCCCCTGTATCCCTTCTACATCTTTGAGTTCGTCACCATGATCATGCTCAGCCTGATGCTGCTCTGGGACACCATCGTGATCTTCCTGGCCATCAAGAACGACTGGTGCGCCAACGACGTCACCAAGAGCTGGGCCTGAGCACGGCGCGGTCCCGAGACAAAGAGAGCACCCCGTCCGTTCGGACGGGGTGCTTTTCTGCTCTCTCACAGCCGCTGCTTCTTCAGAAGGCGGATGTCCTCGCCGTAGAAGTGGAGCACGTGGTACTCCCCCTCCAGCCGGGAGGCGATCTGGGGGGTGTAGCGCCGGCGGATGTCCTCCGGGGTCAGGTTGGTGGAGATCACCGTCCGGCGGCCCTCCATCAGCCGGGTGTTCACCAGCTCGTACAGCGCCGACTGGACGAAGGGGGTGGTCAGCTCGCTGCCCAGGTCGTCCACGATCAGCAGGTCGCAGCTGAGGTAGCGCCGGGTCTCGTCCCGGGCCTGGCCGCTGTCCTCCGCGTCCCGGGAGAACTTGCGGGCCTCGAACCGGGCGAAGATATTGCCCGCCGTGTCGTATACCACCGAGTGGCCGTTCTCCGCCACCACCCGGGCGATGCAGGCCGACAGGAAGGTCTTGCCCAGCCCCGTGCCCCCGCTGAGCAGCAGGTTGTCGAAGTAGAACCGGCCGAATTTCTGGGCGTAGTTCAGGCACACCTCATACACCAGCTCCATGTTCTCCCGGGGGGAGACGGCGTACTGGTCGGTGGGCCGGCTGCTGTAATAGTCCAGGGAGAAGCTGTCAAAGCACTGATCTCCCAGATTTAGCAGGTCGGACAGGGCCTGGATCTGCTCCTGGGCGCACAGCTGTCGCAGACAGTCGCACATCCGGCTGCCCTGCCAGCCCGTGTCCCCGCACTGGGGACAGAAGGGCCGCTCCTCCAGCGCGTCCTCGGGAAAGCCCGCCGCGCGCAGCAGGTCGGCCCGCTCCCGCTGCAGGTCCAGGTTCCGGTCCCGGATCACCTGGATGGAGGGCACCGGGTCCCGCCCGTCCTTCAGGGAGGAGCGGATGATGTCCACGATGGTCCGGCGCAGCTGGCGGTCGATCTCCGCCGCCCGGGGGCAGGCGGCGTACACCTCCGCCCGGCGGCGCTCCTGCTCCTGCTGCCGCGCCGCCCGCCGCTGCTCCAGCCGGGCGGTGGCCCGGCGCAGCACCCCGCTGTCATAGCCCATGGGTCATCCCTCTCCTTCCTTCATCCGCTCCATCAGCCGGCGCATCCGCTCCATGTCCGAGCGCACCTGGTCGGGGGGCGGGCTGTGCAGCGCGCCCGGGGCCTGCTGCCGGCCGCTCTCCCCGGCGCCGCGGCGGGGATAGTCCGAGTCGGACGCGGCCACCGCCTGGGCGGTGTGCAGCCCCTTCTCATGCCAGCGGCGCAGGATGCCGTTCATGTAGCTCCAGTTCAGTCCGCCCTTTTTCATCACGGTCTTCTCGTAGGCCAGCTGCAGCGCGCCGTTGTCAAAGCCCTGGTCGATCCAGGCCGCCAGGTAGCTCCGCTCCCGCTCCACCAGCGGCCGGCCCTCCAGGCCCAGCAGGGGCAGCAGCTCCCGCTCCCGGCCCCGCAGGGCGCCCAACCGCTTCAGATGCTCCTCCGCCCCCTGCACCGTGCGGATGCCCAGCCGGTGCCAGCGGAAGGCCTCCTGCCGGATCTGGGCCATCCGGGGGGGACGGTCCAGGCCGTACCGCTCCCGGGCCTGCTGGACGCACCAGGTGGTCAGCATCAGGATCACCTCGGCGGGCAGGCCCAGGTAGTCGTACAGGGTGTACAGGCTCTTCAGATCGGCGGGGGAGAGCAGCTTGCCCAGCCGCCGCTCCATCTCCCCGGCCAGTCCGGCCAGCACCGCGTCCCGGCTCAGCTCCCGGGCGATGTCCTCCCCGGAGTAGTCGGGGGGAACGTCCGCCTCCGCCTTGGGGGCGGGGGAGGGGGGCAGCTGGCTCTCCTGGGCCAGGCCCAGGGCCAGCAGCTGCTCGAAGGCGGCCCGCCGCCGCTCCTCCGGCCAGGGCAGGGCGGGGGCCTGGCTCCCCCGGAGCAGGTGGAGGTACAGAAGGGCCGCGTCCCCGCTGTCCTGCCGCAGCAGCCGGTCGGCCGCCTCCCCGGTCATGGACAGGATGCCTCCCGGCAGCACCGCCTCCATCGTCGCCCACCTCTCCCTCTCTCGTCATTCTCCGCCGTCCGCTCCGGCGGATGGTCTCTCCCCCTATTATACATATTTTCCGCCGATGCGCAATCCTTTGACTCCCTCCGACCGCCCTTTCCCGGCCGGAGCGGCACTGGGGGCGACTGGCCCCGGCGCGTCCGGCGGGGAGGGGGGAGACGGGCTCCCCGCCCGGACCGCCGGAAGCGCCCTTCCGGTACAGGTGCCGCCTCAGCGCCCGCTCCCGCAGGCCGCTATGCTGCCGACGGGCGGCGGAGGTCCGGCGCGCCGGGCGCGGGGACATTCCCCGCCTGATTTTGTCTGGGCCCCCGGGTCAGACGGGGCGGGGGAATGGCGGACAAAAAGGCGCCGCGGGGTCTCCCGCGGCGCCTGTGGATCGTTTGCCGTTCAGCGGATCTCAAAGTCCCGGCCGAACTGGAGATTGTCGAAGTTGATGCGGCGGGTGGGCTCGCTGTCCTCATCCTCGTCGCCGTCCTCCTCCGAAGCCGGCTCCGCCGACGCGGACTGCTCCGGCCGCTCCGTGGCCCGGGGCGCGCTGTCGTTGAAGAAGAAGTCGTCCTGGCCGTGGGTGCGGTCCTCCCCCTGGGGCATCTCCTCCGCCATCAGCTTCTGGATGGTGTCCTCGATCTCCATGGCGGCCACGCTCACCGGGTCGGCGCTGAGCGCGCTCTCCGGCTTCTGGGCCGGGGCGGCGGTCAGCTCGCCCAGTCCGTCCAGCATGGCCAGGCCCTGCTGGTGCAGGGCGCGCACCTTCTCCACATAGTCGGCGGTGTCCTTCCGGGCGGTCTCCAGCCGGAACTGCTCGTCCTCGATCTCCCGGCGCAGCTGGTCCATCCGCTCCCTGGCGTCGGCCTCCGCCTCCTTGAGCAGGGAGGCCTTCTTGTTCTCCGCCTCCTTCACCATCTCATCCGCCAGCCGCTGGGCGGTGAGCAGCGCCTTGCGCATGGCCTCCTCGGTGGAGCGGTATTCCTCCACCTTGTCGGCCAGCACCTTCATCTTGCTCTTGAGCACCGCGTTCTCGTTGTACAGGCTGGTGTAGTCGGCGGTGACCAGGTCCAGAAACTCGTCCACCATGGCCATGTTGTAGCCGCCGAAGGACGCCTTGCTGAAGGCGTGCTCCGAAACCTCCTGCGGAGTCAGCATGATTCAGTCCCCCTCATTCCCGGGCCGCGCCCGGTCTGCTTTGTCCGGCCCGGTCAGAAATACAGGCCGTTGTTCTCCAGCTCGTCGATCAGGTCGCCCAGGATGTCCACGTTGTAGGGCGTGATGATGTAGGTGGAGATGGCCACCCGCTTGATCTTGCCCTCGTTGGCGTAGGCCACGCCGGACAGGAAGTCCAGCAGGCGGCGGGCGATCTCCTTGTTGGTCTGCTCCAGGTTGAGCACCACCGTGCGCTTCTCCCGCAGGTGGTCGGCGATCTCCGCCGCGTTCTCGAACCGGTCGGGCTTGACCAGCACCACCTGCAGCTGGGTGGTGGTGTGGATGTTGACCACCTTGTTGCTCCGCCGGTCCGGCTCGACGGCGGGGACGGGCTCCTGCCGCTGGGCGCGCTGGGACCGGGTGGGAACGGGCTCCAGCTCCTCGTAATCGTCCTCGTCCTCCTCGTCCTCATAGGGGCGGGCCAGGCGCTTGAACTCATCCAGAAAACTCATATCCGATGACCTCCGTGCAGATCGTTATAGATGGGCGGGGGCGGGCCGGGGCCCGAACAGGGCGGTCCCCACCCGGACCAGGGTGGCCCCCTGGGCGACGGCCTCCTCGAAGTCGTCGCTCATGCCCATGGAAAGGCAGTTGAACTCAGCATTATTATCGTCCATTTTCGATCTTATGTCAACAAAAAGCTGCCGCATGGCCACAAAAAAGGGACGATTTTCCTCCGGCCGGGCCGCCGGGGGCGGAATGGCCATCAGGCCCCGCAGGCGCACGTGGTCCAGGGCCGCCGCCTGCTCCGCCAGCGCCAGCGCGCCCCGGGCGTCCACCCCGCCCTTGCTCTGCTCCCCGCCGATGTTCACCTCGATGAGGATGTCCTGCCGCAGCCCCAGCTTCTCCGCCTGCCGGTCGATGGCCAGCAGCAGGTGCTCCGAGTCCACCGAGTGGATCAGCTCCGCCGTGCCCACCACCTGGCGCACCTTGTTGGTCTGCAGCCGCCCGATGAAGTGCAGCGCGGCGCCCCGGTAGGCGTCGTCCGCCAGGTGGGCGGTCATCTCCTGCACCCGGTTCTCCCCGCACACCGTGATCCCCGCGGCGATGGCCCGGCGGATGGTGTCCGAGCTCTGCACCTTGGTGGCGGCGCACAGGATCACCTCCGCCGGGTCCCGGCCCGCCGCCCGGGCCGCCGCGTCGATCCTCGCGCGCACCTGGGCGATGCGTTCTTCCATAGTCATTGCGATCTCCCCTCTTTCTCTCCGGGGGCCGTCAGCCCACCACTTTGCCGTCGTACAGGCCGGGGGCGGAGACGATGATCTCGTTGCCCGGCCGCAGGGCGGCCTTGCCGTCGCTCACCGAGCGGACGATGTAAAAATCCCCGCTCTCCGCCACGATCTCCACCGTCTTGAACTCCGCCCGTGCGCCCACCACGGCGTACACGCCGTACACCGTCTGCTCCGTCTCGGCGCCGTCCTCCCCGGTGACCGTCCTGGTCTCCAGGTGGACCGCCTGCTTGGGCACCCGGATGCCCGTGCGGCTTTCAAAGATGACCTCCACCGTCTGGCGGCGCAGCAGGGTCATCTCCGCCAGGTGCTCCGCGGAGGAGAAGACCACCGCCGCCCGGCCGTCCTCCCCCTGGCTCACCGACTCCACCCGCATGGTCACGTCGGCCGAGAAGTCCCGGGAAAAGCGGACCGTCACCTGGTCCCCCGGGCTCAGGCGCTGGGCGTCCCCCTCCTCCAGCAGGGCGGCGAAGTACCACCGGGCGGAGGTGATCAGCTTGCACAGGGCGGAGCTGTCCTCCTCCACCTGCCGGTCCAGCAGCTCCTCCAGGCCGGAGGCGGTCAGGTCGGAGAGCGTCTCCGGGGTGACCAGCTGCTCATATCCGTCCACCAGGGCGGAGAAGGTGCCCGCCTGGGGGGCGGTGACCGACCGGGTGTCCTGGGTGGCCTGGGCGCGCAGGGCGCGGATCTCCTCCTGCACCGCGCTCAGCTGCTGGCTCAGGCTGCTGCCCTCGGGGGTGCCGCCGTAGGTGTAGTCCCGCTTGAGCACCGTGCTCTTCAGCTCCAGCACCTGGTCCTCCAGCCCGGTGAAGTCCCCCCGGGCCGCCGAGGCGCGCAGGTCGGTCAGCTGGTCCAGGATGGTCTCGTCCAGCTTCACGCTGTCCCCCGCGTCCGTCTGGGCCATGGCGTACTCCAGCTGCTCCGCCTCCAGCCGCAGGGCGCGCAGCTCGTCCTGCCGCTGCACCGCCTCCTCCGTCTGGTAGAGATAGGCCACCGCCTGGCCCGCGCCCACCTTCTCCCCCTCGTCCAGCCGGAAGTCCACGATGCCCGACTGGCCGGGCAGCACCAGCTCCTCCCGCACGATCAGGCCCTCGGCCTCCACGCCGTCGTCCGCCGTGTACTCATAGGCGAAGGTGGTGGTATACCCGTCGGTCATCCCCCGCCAGAGGTAGATGCCCAGGTAGAGCATCACCCCCAGGAACATGACCAGCATGGCGATCCTTGTGAATATGGTTCCCTGTTTCATCGTCCGTCCCCTCGCGCCCGCCGGGCGCCCCGTCCGTCCGCCGGCGCGGGGGGGGCGGGCCCTCAGCCCTCCTGCCGCTCCGGCTCCAGCTCCACCGCCCGCTCCGGGATGATGGTGGAGATGGCGTGCTTGTAGATCATCTGCTGCTTCCCGTCGCTGGTCAGCACCACCGTGAAGGCGTCAAATCCGGTCACGTGGCCCCGCATCTGAAAGCCGTTCATCAGAAACACCGTCACCTGCAGCCGGCGGCGGTACACCTGGGCCAGAAATACATCCTGAAGATTGTTGGTCTTTTGCATGGTCAGCACTCCTTTTTTCTGTCGGCGGGCTTGTCCGCCGGAGTGCCTCTATACTAAGCCAACCTCCCGGGCGAGTCTTGTCGCTTCCTGGAGCGCGTTGGAAAAATCTGGTGTTTCTCCCCACAGCAGCCAGTGGGCCCCGGGATCGCGCCGGAACCAGGTCAACTGCCGCTTGGCGTACTGCCGGGAGCGCAGCTTGATCTCCGCCGCCGCCTGCTCCACCGGCTCGCCCGACTCCAGTGCCGCGGCCAGCTCCTTGTAGCCGATGGCCTGCATGGCGGTGCAGCCGGGGGAGACCCCCTGGGCCAGCAGGGCGCGCACCTCGGCCTCCAGGCCCCGCTCCATCATCTCGTCCACCCGCTGGTCGATGCGCTCCTTCAGGCGGGCGCGGTCGGCGAAGGAGAGGGCGACGGTGAGGGCCTTATACCGGGGCGGGAGGGCGCGGGTGAGCTCGTTGTGCCGGGTGATGGTCATGCCCGTCTCGTGCCAGACCTCCAGCGCCCGGAGGATGCGCTTCTCATCCGCCGGGTGCAGCCGGGCGGCGCTGTCCGGGTCCACGGCGCGCAGCTCGTCCAGCAGGGGGGCGATGCCCTCGGTCCGGGCGCGCTCCTGCAGCCGCTCCCGCCAGCCGGTGGACCGGGCGGCGAAGGTGCGCCCCGAGAGCAGCGAGTCCACATACAGACCCGTCCCGCCCACCAGGATGGGCAGCTTCCCCCGGGCCAGGATGTCGTCCACGCAGCGCGCTGCCAGCTCCACATACCGGGCCACCGAGAAGTCCTCCTCCGGGTCGGCCACGTCCAGCATATGGTGGGGCACCCCCCGCATCTCCTCCACGGTGGGCTTGGCGGTGCCGATGTCCATGCGGCGGTAGACCTGCATGGAGTCGGCGGACACCACCTCGCCGTTCAGCGCCAGGGCCAGCTCCACCCCCAGGCGGGTCTTGCCCGAGGCAGTGGGGCCCACCACGGCGATCAGTTTGGGGGGCATGGCGTTCACCTCACAGCATTCGATAGGCCGTCACGGCGGCCCGGGCCTCCGCGGCCAGGTCCATCAGGCGCACCACCTGCTCCTCCACGGACCGGGCGCACTGCTCCAGAAGCTCCTCCCGCCGCTGGCTGGCCTGCTCGAAGCTCAGCTCCCCCTTCGGTGCGCCGGAGTCGGGGCCGGCCTGCTCCAGCTCGCTCCAGCTGGCCTGCACCTGCAACAGATGCAGCCCGGGCCTGCCCTCCTCACAGGGCCGCACCCGCACCAGACAGGCCGGTCCGCCCAGCAGGGCGGCGCGGAAGGAGGCCTGCCGCAGCACGGTGGCCGTAAACTCCGGATGGCTGGTGTCCGCCCGGTACTCCTTTTTCAGCTCCGGCCATGGGGCCAGCAGGCGGTCGGGTTTGACCAGGTCCAACCCATGCTCTAAATACCCACGATGCCGCAGGGTGAGCCGGTAGGGCTGCTCCAGCTCACAGGAAGCCAGCACCAGATACCGGGTGGACCGGGTCCAGCCGTTGTAGTAATACCGGTCCTCCAGGGTCAGGGGCGCGCCGCGGTGCTCCAGATGCAGCACGGCGTGGTCTTCCGGCTTGTTCACCTCTCCCAAAAACACGCCCCCAAACCGCCCGTGCAGGCGGTACAGAGTGTCGCTCCAGGTCAGCTTCATGGCCCGCCTCCTCTCACATCCGCCAGCGGGTGACCGCGTCCGCCCCCGCCGCAGCCAGGGCCGCCAGGTGCTCCAGCACCGGCAGGGCCCGGCCGTCCTCCAGGGGCTTGAGGGGGAAGCAGGCGGTCATCTGGCCGTCCACATCGCAGACCAGCCGGTCGGTGCGGGCCTGGACCACGTGGAGGGTCTGGGAATCGGCCACCGGGGCGATGCGCAGCTGATAACGCTTCTCCCGGGGCAGCAGGTCAGACAGGGCGGGGGAGAGGAACACCTTTTTGGTGAATTCAGCGTCGTCGCTCTCCACATACATCGCCCGGTCCAGCTCCTCCCGGCCGGTGGAGCAGGGCTCCAGGTCGGCCAGCAGCCCCTGGGGCACCATCCTGTTGCGGTGCTTGGCCAGCAGGCGGTAGGGCCGCTCCAGCTCCACCGCCGACGACGCGCACAGCACAAGCGTCCAGTCCCGGCCCCAGGTTCGGAAGGCGGCCGATAGGGTCACCTCCGTCCCCTCATACCGGGTGTGGAGCAGGCCGCTCAGGCAGCCCGGGTCGGGGGACCCCAGCAGGGTCCCGCCGTACTTCTCCTGAAATTCCAGCAGGTTCTCGTCCCAGGTCATGGCGGCTCCTTTCTCCTCGTTCCTCTCCCGGCGGGGGAGGGGAACGGCGTCACTCCTCCTCGGTCTTGGTGCAGGCGATGTTCAGCTCGTCCAGCTGGGCCTGGGTCACAAAACTCGGCGCGCCCAGCCCCGCCGGGCGCTGCCCGCCGGGGACCCCACCGATTTTCCCATGCGCGGCGGAAGTGAATCCCGCCGCGCCAAGGGTCCCGGGGCGGGACCCCTTGCACGCGCGGTGCGCGGCCCGCTTTGCGGGTCCCGATGATGGGCGCGTCACTCCTCCTCGGTCTTGGTGCAGGCGATGTTCAGCTCGTCCAGCTGGGCCTGGGTCACAAAACTCGGCGCGCCCATCATCAGGTCCTGGGCGTTCTTGTTCATGGGGAAGGGGATGATCTCCCGGATGGACTCCTCGCCTGCCAGCAGCATCACCATCCGGTCCACGCCGGGGGCGATGCCCGCGTGGGGGGGCGCGCCGTAGCAGAAGGCGTTGTACATGGCGGGGAACTTGGCCTTCACGTCCTCCTCGCCCAGGCGCACCAGGCGGAAGGCCTCGATCATGATCTCAGGGTCGTGGTTTCGCACCGCGCCGGAGGAGAGCTCCACGCCGTTGCACACCAGGTCGTACTGGTAGGCGGTGATGCTGAGGGGGTCCACCTCGCCCGCTGCGGCCTTCTTCAAGATCTCCAGCCCGCCGTTGGGCATGGAGAAGGGGTTGTGGCAGAACTCCAGCTCTCCGCTCTCCTCCCCGATCTCGTACATGGGGAAGTCCACGATCCAGCAGAACTCATACCGCTCCTTATCCATATGGTCAGGGCAGAAGTTGCCCAGCTTGGTGCGCAGCACGCCGGCGGTCTTTTGGGCGGTGAGCAGCTTGCCCGCGGTGAGACCCACGAAGCAGCCCTTCTCCAGACCCAGGGCGGACACCACCGCGTCCTTCACCGGCTGGACGAACTTGGCGATGCCGCCCACGATCTCCCCGTTCTCGTCGTACCGGAACCAGTAGGCCTTCTCGCCGGACTGCACCTCCACATCGGCGCACAGCTTGTCGATCTGCTTGCGGGTGCCCTCGAAGCCGGTGACCACCACCGCCTTGACGGTGTTCCCCTCAAAGGGCCCGAAGCCGCAGCCGCCCAGCACCTGGGTGGCGTCCTGCACGGTCAGGTCGATACGCAGGTCGGGCTTGTCCGAGCCGTAGCGCTCCATGGCCTCCAGATAGGGGATGCGCCGGAAGGGCGCGTCGGAGGCCACGTTGTAGGTGCCGTACTTGGCGAAGATGGGGGGCAGCACCCCCTCCAGCACGGTGAACACGTCCTCCTGGTCGGCGAAGGCCATCTCCATGTCCAGCTGGTAGAACTCGCCGGGGGAGCGGTCGCCCCGGGCGTCCTCATCCCGGAAGCAGGGGGCGATCTGAAAATAGCGGTCGAAGCCGCTGGCCATCAGCAGCTGCTTGAACTGCTGGGGCGCCTGGGGCAGGGCGTAGAACTTGCCGGGATGCTTCCTGCTGGGCACCAGGTAGTCCCGGGCGCCTTCGGGGGAGGAGGCCGTCAGGATAGGAGTGGTGATCTCCAGGAAGCCCTGCTCCATCATGGCCGCCCGCAGGGCCGCCACCACCTGGCAGCGCAGGATGATGTTCCCCTTCACCTCCGGGTTGCGCAGGTCCAGATAGCGGTACTTCAGCCGCTGGGCCTCGTCCGCCTCCCGGCTGCGGTTGATCTGGAAGGGCAGCTCGTTATACCGGCAGCGGCCCAGCACCTCGATCTTCTCGGGCACCACCTCGATGTCCCCCGTGGGCTGCTTGGGGTTCTTGCTGTCCCGCTCCCGGACCACGCCCTCCACCGCGATGGTGCTCTCCTTGTTCAGCCCCTTGACGGCCGCCATCATCTCCTCCGTCTCCACCACGATCTGGGTGGTGCCGTAGAAGTCCCGGAGCACCACGAAGGCGAAGTTCTGCCCCACCTCCCGGACGTTCTCCATCCAGCCGCACAGGCGGACCTTTTCGCCCACCTGCTCCATCCGCAGCTGACCGCAGGTGTGGGTTCGGTTCTGTGTCATGAAAAATCAACTCCAATTAGTATTATTAGTTTACGATATTCCTATCATTTTTCTATTTTTGCTCCCTCCGCCGCCGGGAGGCAGGGGAGGGGGGAGGCCATTCTCCCCGGGGCGGCAGGGGCATAGCTCCGCACGGAGCGGCGGGGGGACCTCTCCATCCGGGGCGGCGGAAGGCGCTTCCCACCGTCGCAGCGGGGAACCGGCGCTTCTGCCCAAGGGAGGGGCGGGCCGTCAGCCGCCTTCCGCCGGAACGCCGGACCGGGGCTTGTTCCGCCCTCGTCCCACAGGGCACCGCCGCGCTTTTCCCTCCGGAACGCAGGCGCCCCTTCCGCTCTGTCCGGCGGCTCCCGGCGATTTTTCGCTCCCCGCTGTATTATCCCCGGAAAAAATCACGCTTTGTTGTCGTATTTTGCCGCTTGTTCCAGGGTATCGCCGGTGAGGCGGTAGACGGTCCAGCCGTCCATGGGCTGGGCGCCCATGGCGCGGTAGAAGTCGATGCTGGGCTGGTTCCAGTCCAGGCAGGACCACTCCAGCCGGCCGCAGCCCCGCTCCACCGTCAGGGCGGCCAGGCGGCTGAGCAGCGCCCGGCCGTAGCCCCGGCCCCGGTACTGGGGCAGGACGAACAGGTCCTCCAGGTAGAGGCCCGCCCGGCCCAGGAAGGTGGAGAAGTTGTGGAAAAACAGGGCGTAGCCCGCCACCACGCCGTCCTCCTCGGCCAGCAGCACCTCCGCCTTCTCCTTGTCGAACAGCCACTGCTCCAGGATCTCCTCGGTGGCCACGATCTCGTCGGCCAGCTTTTCATACTCTCCCAGCGCCCGGATCAGGGCCAGGATGGTGCCGCAGTCCTCCCGCCGGGCGGGACGGATGGCAAATGAATGGGACAATTCAGGTTCCTCCTTCGTGGGCGGGCGGAAAAAAAGATGCTCCCGCCCCATGCTGTATGGGACGAGAGCATGAATCCCTTCACGCTTCGTGGTGCCACCCACCTTCGGCGCGCACTGTAAAGCGCACACCCTTTCCGCCCCTTTGTGCGGCGGGCCTCCGCGGGCGTCTCCGCCCCCGCTCCGTCCCTGTCATGGACGGCCCCTGCCCGCCGGGCGCTTCCAGCCGACGGCGCCCTTCTCTGTGCGGCGGAATGCCGTCCCTCCGGCCAGGCGGCCTCATGGGACTTCCACACGGTATGCAATATTGTATCCACTGCGGGGAGAAAAGTCAAGGGGGTCAGGTGGCCAGGGGCTTGCTGCCGGTGACCATCTCCCGCCAGTCCAGGTCGCCCCGGGCCAGGCCGTGGATCAGGATCTCCGCCGTGGCCACGTTGGTGGCGAAGGGCACCGAGTACTGGTCGCACAGCCGGGAGATGTACTTCACGTCCTCGTCCAGCTCGTCCGAGGTGGGGTCGTTGAAGAAGATGACCATGTCGATCTCGTTATAGGCGATGCGCGCCCCGATCTGCTGGCTGCCCCCGTGGGCGTGGGACAGGAACAGGTGGACGGGCAGGCCGGTGGCCTCGGACACCAGGCGGCCGGTGGTGTTGGTGGCGCACAGGGTGTGCTTGGACAGGATCCCGCAGTAGGCGATGCAGAATTGCACCATCAGTTCCTTCTTATGGTCATGGCTCATGAGCGCGATGTTCATGGGGCATCCATCCTTTCTTTATGATCAGGCCGGCTCAGCGCAGGCGCATCACGGGCACCCGCAGCCCCTCCAGCCGCTTGGCGATATTCAGATAGGCCAGCGCGGCCCCCTTGCCCCGGCAGTCCAGGATCAGGGGCACGCCCCGGTTGGCGGCGAGCATCACCCGCTCGTCCTCGGGCACCACCCCCAGCAGGGGCAGGCCGGCGGCGTCCATGGCGTCGTCGATGGTGGCCCGCAGCCGGCGCAGCAGCCGGGGCTGCACCCGGTTGACTACCAGCTGGATCTGCTCCAGCGGCAGCTCGGCCACCGCCCGCTGGGCGTCCCGCAGGGAGGAGGCGTCGCTGGTGGAGACCACGATGGCCCGGTCGGCGCTCCCGGCGGCCAGCCGGAACCCGCCGCCCACTCCGGCGGGGGAGTCCATCAGGATATAGTCATACCGCTCCCGGGCGCGGGAGACCAGGTCCGCCATGGCAGCGGCGTCCGGCGCGCCGTCGGGGCGCACCGGCGCGGTGAGCAGCCACAGGCCCACCAGCTCCGGGTGGGGGGCCGCCGCCCGCTCCAGGGGGCACCGGCCGCTGAGCACATCGGTGAAATCCATCAGGGCGCAGTCGGTCATCCCCAGGGCGATGTCCAGGTTCCGAAGGCCCACATCCATGTCGATGCACAGCACCCTCCGGCCCAGCGCCGCCAGGCAGGAGGCCACGCCCGCGGTCAGCGAGGTCTTCCCCGTGCCGCCCTTGCCCGATGTCACCACGATCACCGTTCCCATAGCGCGCCTCCAGTTAAAAATGTAACACATCTGTGGGATATGTTCAAGAAAAATCTAATCTGTCTGGAAAAATCAGAAAAAGTGTACAAACATTCCCTCACAGGGGGTCCTTCTGGATCTTGGCCCAGCGGCGGGGATAGCCCTTCCGGGTGGGGGCCGCCTTCCGGATGGGGATGACCCGGTGGGTCACCCCGGCGCCGGGCACCTCATAGTCCACCGGCGGCTCCGCCCGGCCGCCCAGCAGCTCGATGCAGCGCTCCGCCGCCTCAAGCTCCGCGCCGCTGTCCACGCTCTTCATGGCCAGGAACACGCCCCCCACCTTCACGAAGGGCAGGCACAGCTCGCACAGAAGCCGCAGCTCGGCCACCGCCCGGGCGGTGACCACGTCGAAGCTGTCCCGCCAGCCCTTCACCAGGGCCTGCTCCTCCGCCCGGGCGTGGACCGCCCGGAAGCCGGTCAGGCCCAGCTGGGCGCCCACCTGGTTGAGCCAGTCCACCCGCTTGCCCAGGCTGTCCAGCAGGGTCACGTCCAGGGAGGGGACCAGGATCTTCAGGGGAAGGCCGGGCAGGCCCGCGCCGCTGCCCACGTCCAGCAGCTTCTTTCCCTCGAATTCCCCGCAGTGCAGCAGGGCGGCGCTGTCCAGCATGTGCAGCCGGGCCACCCCCGCCTCGTCCCGGATGGCGGTGAGGTTCATCACCTGGTTCTTCTCCAGCATCAGCCGGCCGTACTCGGCCAGGGCGTCCGCCGCCCCGGGGGGCACCCGGCCGGAGAGGCCCAGCTGGGCCAGGCCCGCCTCGATCAGCTCTCTCATCGTCAGCCTCCCAGCGCCGCAGCCAGGCTGAAAAGCCCGTCGGCCAGACTGTACAGGCACACCAGCACGCCCACCGCGCCCAGCGCAGCGGCCCGCGCGAAGGAGCCGCCCGCTCGGCGCAGCTGGACCGCCTTGAGCAGCTGGATGGCGGCGAAGGCCCCGAAGGCGGGGGCCAGCATCAGGCCCGCCAGCCCGTGGAGCACCGTGCCGGCGGCCAGGCCGTAGGTGCTCAGGGCGAGGATGAGCACCATATACACCACGCCCATCCAGGCCAGCACCCGCTTGGTGGGGGAGGCGGGGACATAGCCCGGGCCCTCCTGCCGCTCTGGGGCGCCCTCCGGGCCCCACTTCTTCTCCTCTGACATGGCGTCCTCCTGTCCTGTTTCCGCTCAGCCCTCCAGGATGGGGGCCACCCGCCGCCCGGCGACGACGCGCTCGTTCACGATCTGGGCCGCCTGCTCCGGGGTGACCAGCCGCTGCTCCCCGGTGGCCATGTCCTTCAGGGAGACCAGCCCCCGGCTGATCTCGTCCTCCCCCAGGAAGGCCGCGTAGGGCACGCCCAGCCTGTCGGCGTAGCTCATCTTCGCCTTGAATTTCTTCCGCTCAGTGTACAGCTGGGCCCGCACCCCCGCCTCCCGCAGAGCGGTGGCCAGGGCGATGGCGGGGGAGAGGTCCTCCGTCATGGGCAGGATCAGCACGTCCGCCGGCGCGGTGGGCAGGGCGGGATTGAGCATCCCCTGCTCCCCCAGCACGTAGAACAGCCGGGTCAGCCCGATGGAGATGCCCACCCCGGGCAGCTGCCTGTCGGTATAGTATTCCGCCAGGTTGTCGTACCGCCCGCCGGAGCAGACCGAGCCGATCTCCGGGTGGTCCAGCAGGGTGGTCTCATACACCGTGCCGGTGTAGTAGTCCAGGCCCCGGGCGATGGTGAGGTCCACCGCGAAGTTCTCCTCGGGCACGCCGAAGCCGCCCAGGTTCTCCACCACCGTCTCCAGCTCGGTCAGGCCCTGGTCGAACCCCTCGTTCCGGCCCCGGTAGCCCTCCAGCGCCGCCAGCACCTCGCCGTTGGTCCCCCGGATGGCGATGAACTTCAGGATCTCCGCCGCCTGCTCCGCCGTCAGGCCGATCTCCTCCCCGGTGAGCAGGGCGGCCACCTTCTCCGGACCGATCTTGTCCAGCTTGTCCACCGTGCGCATGATGTCCGCCGCCCGGTCGCTCAGCCCCAGCATGGCGTAAAACCCGTTGAGGATCTTCCGGTTGTTCACCCGGATCTGGAACCGGCGCAGGCCCAGGGCGGTGAAGGTGCGGTAGATGACCGAGGGGATCTCCGCCTCGTTCATGATGTCCAGCTGGCCGTCCCCGATGATGTCGATGTCCGCCTGATAGAACTCCCGGAACCGGCCCCGCTGGGCCCGCTCCCCCCGGTAGACCTTGCCGATCTGATACCGGCGGAAGGGGAAGGACAGCTCGGCGTAGTGCAGGGCCACGTACTTGGCCAGGGGCACTGTCAGGTCAAAGCGGAGGGACAGGTCGGTGTCCCCCTTGGAAAACCGGTAGATCTGCTTCTCCGTCTCGCCGCCCGCCTTGGCCAGCAGCACCTCCGACGCCTCGATCACCGGGGTGTCCAGCGGCGTGAAGCCGTACAGGGAATAGCTGTGCCGCAGCAGCTCCATCATCCGCTCCATCTGCATCTGCGCCCCGGGCAGCAGCTCCATGAAGCCCGAGAGCGTGCGGGGTTTCTGTTTCGCCATAGGTGATTGCTCCTTGTATCAATTTCTTCTAATATTACGCGTTGTTTTCAACTTTCTCCCCTTTTGCCCGGCGGGGCGGGGGAGGGGGTGCCGCTGACGCGGCGGGGCGGCGGCAGCCCGCCGTCCTCAGCCCTTGGGCACCAGCACTTCCTTGCCGCCCATATAGGGGCGCAGGACCTCCGGGATGCGCACGCTGCCGTCGGCCTGCAGGTTGTTCTCCAGCAGGGCGATGAGCATGCGGGGAGGGGCCACCACGGTGTTGTTGAGGGTGTGGGGCAGGTAGGTGCCGTTCTCCCCCTTGACCCGCATCTTCAGCCTTCTCGCCTGGGCGTCGCCCAGGTTGGAACAGGAGCACACCTCGAAGTACTTCTGCTGCCGGGGGGACCAGGCCTCGATGTCGCAGGACTTCACCTTCAGGTCGGCCAGGTCGCCGGAGCAGCACTCCAGCTGCCGCACGGGGATGTCCATGGAGCGGAACAGCTCCACCGAGTAGCGCCACATCTTCTCATACCAGGCCATGGAGTCCTCCGGCCTGCACACCACCACCATCTCCTGCTTCTCGAACTGGTGGATGCGGTACACGCCCCGTTCCTCGATGCCGTGGGCGCCCTTCTCCTTGCGGAAGCAGGGGGAGTAGGAGGTGAGGGTCTGGGGCAGCTTGTCCTCCGGGATGATCTGGTCGATGAACTTGCCGATCATGGAGTGCTCGCTGGTGCCGATGAGGTAGAGGTCCTCCCCCTCGATCTTGTACATCATGGCGTCCATCTCGGTCTGGCTCATCACGCCCTCCACCACATTGCCGTGGATCATGAAGGGGGGCACGCAGAAGGTGAAGCCCTTGTCGATCATGAAGTCCCGGGCGTAGGCCAGCACGCCCTCGTGGAGCCGGGCGATGTCCCCCATGAGATAGTAGAACCCGTTGCCGGAGACCCGGCCGGCGGCGTCCATGTCGATGCCGTCGAAGGACTCCATGATCTGGGTGTGGTAGGGCACCTCAAAGTCGGGCACCACGGGCTCGCCGAAGCGCTGCACCTCCACGTTGCAGGAGTCGTCGGGGCCGATGGGCACCGAGGGGTCGATGATGTTGGGGATGACCAGCATGATCTTGCGGATCTTCTGGGCCAGCTCGGCCTCCTGCTCCTCCAGCTGGGCCAGACGGTCGGCGTTGGCCTTCACCTGAGCCTTGGCCGCCTCCGCCTCCGCCAGCTTGGAGGGGTCCTTCTTGGCCTGGCCCATGAGCACGCCCACCTGCTTGGACAGGGCGTTGCGCTGGGAGCGCAGCTCGTTGGCCTCGGTCATGGCGGCCCGGTTGGCCTCGTCCAGGGCCAGCACCTCGTCCACCAGGGGCAGCTTCTCCTCCTGGAACTTCTTCTTGATGTTTTCCTTTACGATCTCCGGATTCTCCCGGACGAACTTGATGTCCAGCATTCCCTTCACCTCAAATTAAAAATCAATCTTTTCCATGAGACCCGCCGTCAATACAGCTTGTCGTAGATCTCCTGATACCGGTCGGCGGGGGAGAAGCGGCCCGTGTCGGTGACGCTCTCGGTGGCCAGGTCGTCCTTGCCGAGTCCCGCCTCCGCCATGGCCTCGATCAGGTCCCGGGCGGTGCCGTACCGGCCCCGGACGTAGTTCTCGTCGATCTGCCAGAACCAGTCCATGGCCTGGCTCCGGCGCTCCAGCGCCTCCACCTCCGCCTCCAGGGCGGCCGCCTCAGCCTCCAGCCGGGTCACCTCGTTTTCCAGGGCGTTGTTCTCCTGGGTGAGTGTCTTGTTCTCCTCCTGCAGGTTGCTGATGGACTGCATGGCGGACACCGACTGGTTCAGCCCGTCCAGCATCTGGTCGTTGTTGCGCCGCTGCATCAGGTAGGAGAACAGGATCAGCAGGCAGGCCGCCACGAACAGCAGCAGGATGTACAGCAGCACCGAGCGCTGCTTGTGCACCGTCCGGGGCCGCCGGGGCGGACGCTCCGGCTGGGTGTTGGTCTTTTCCTCGTTCATTGGACACCTCCGCGGATCTGCTCCAGGGCCGCCAGCAGCGCCTCCAGATCCCGCTCGTCATAGTATTCCAGCTCGATGCGGCCCTTTTTCCGGCCGTGGACGATGTGCACCTTCCGGCCCATCCGCCCGGAGAGGGATTTCTCCAGCTCCGCCAGATACAGCGCCAGCTGTCCTCCCTCCGCCCCCTTCTTCCGGGGCGCGTCGGGCTTGTGGGGCTTCTTGGCCAGCTGCTCGGCCTGCCGCACCGACAGGCCCTCCCGCTCGATCCGCTCGGCCAGCTCCTGCCGGGCCTCCGGCGGCGCGGAGAGCACCGCCCGAGCGTGTCCCGCGGACAGCCGCCCGTCCTCCAGCATGGCCAGCACCGGCTCGGGCAGGGCCAGCAGACGCAGGGCGTTGGTCACCGCCGGGCGGGACTTGCCCATCCGCCGGGCCACCTCCTCCTGGGTCATGCCGTACTCCTCCATCAGCGTCCGGTAGCCCCGGGACTCCTCCACCGGGTTCAGGTCCTCCCGCTGCAGGTTCTCGATCAGCCCCAGCTCCATCACCTTGCGGTCGTCCGCCTCGATGATGAGGGCGGGGATCTCGGTCAGCCCCGCCTGCTTGGCCGCCCGCCAGCGCCGCTCGCCGGCGATGATCTGATAATACCCGGAGCTCAGCCGCCGCACCGTCAGCGGCTGGATCACCCCGTGCTCCCGGATGGAGTCGGCCAGTTCGGCCAGGCTCTCCTCCTCAAACCGCTTCCGGGGCTGCTTCAGCCCCGGCTCCACCTGGGCGATGGGGAGGGTGACCGAGCCCCCCTCCTGGCTCTGGAGGGTGACGTCCCCCATGAGGGCGCCCAGCCCCCGGCCCAGGCCCTTCGCTTTTGCCATAGTTCTGTTCCGTCCTTTCCGCCGCCCGCCGGGCGGTCTTCCGCCGGAGGGCGTTTCACGTGAAACGCCCTCAGCGTTGTCTGCTCAGAAATTCCTCCGCCAGGGCGGCGTAGGCCTCCGCCCCCCGGGACAGCCCGTCGTAGGCGCAGATGGGCTTGCCGTGGCTGGGGGCCTCGGACAGCCGCACGTTCCGGGGCACCACCGCCGCGTACACCTTGCCGGGGAAGTGGCGCTTGACCTCCTCCGCCACCTGCATGGACAGGTTGGTGCGTCCGTCGTACATGGTGAGCACCACCCCCTCCAGCTCCAGGGAGGGATTCAGCGACTTCTTGGCCAGCCGCACGGTGTACAGCAGGTCGCTCAGCCCCTCCAGGGCGTAATACTCGCACTGGACGGGCACGATGAGGGAATCCGCAGCGCACAGGGCGTCCAGGGTGAGCAGCTCCAGGGAGGGGGGGCAGTCGATGAAGATCTCGTCGTACCGCCCCGACACCAGGGCCAGCGCGTCCTTCAGCCGGTACTCCCGCCGGTCCATGCCGATCAGCTCCACCGTGGCCCCTGAGAGGGCCTTGTTGGCGGGGAGCACGTCCCCCCAGGGGGTGGACACCACCGCCCGGGTCACGTCGGCGCCGCTGATGATCACGTCGTAGATGCTGGGGCTGGCGGTCTTGTCCACCCCGAAGCCCGAGGTGGCGTTGCCCTGGGGGTCGAAGTCGCACACCAGCACCCGGCGGCCCTTCTGGTGCAGCGCCGCCGCCAGATTGACGCAGGTGGTGGTCTTGCCCACGCCGCCCTTCTGTTGACCACAGCGATGATCTTTGCCATGGGAAATCCCGTACTTTCTCCCGCCGCCGGAAGGGGGGACGGGACACTCACAGTACTCCCCATTATACAACCATCCGCACGGCGTTTCAACTGTTTTTGCCGCTGCGGCGCGCTTTTCCGGGCGAAGAAAGGGGGGATGCCCGCCGCGGACATCCCCCCTGGGTCTCAGCATGGTTTCACGTGAAACAAATCCCCCGGCCCGCCTGCTCTGTTTCCCGTGAAACACCGGCCCGGTCACCCCGCGCTCCGGTCCTCCTCCGCCCCCGGCCGGGGGGCGGGCCGCTCCCGGCCCTTGGGCAGACGGATGGTGAGCAGGATGGCGTCCCCCTCGTCCCGGCGCTGGCAGCAGGCGTCCACCCCGGCAGAGCGCACCAGCTCCAGCCCCCGGGTGATGGTGTTCAGGAACAGGCGCACGTCCTTGATGATGTAGGTGGGCCGCCGGGGCGGCTCCTGAGCCTTTCCCGCCAGCAGCCCCTCGATATAGGCCTCCGTCCGGGCCACCGTCAGGTCGTGGTCGATGATATACCGGAGGGCGTCCAGCTGGGCCTGGGGGCCGTCCAGGCGGAGCAGGGCCCGGGCATGGCGCTCGGAGAGGCGGTGCTCCCGGAGCAGCTCCACCGCCTGGGGGGGCAAACGGAGCAGCCGGAGCTTGTTGGCCACCGCCGACTGGCTCTTGCCGATGCGCCGGGCCGCCTCCTCCTGGGACAGGCCGTAGGTCCGGATCAGCCGGGAGAGGGCCTGGGCCTCCTCCATAAAGTCCAGGTCCCGGCGCTGCAGATTCTCCACCAGGGCCAGCAGGGAGGAGGTCTCCTCCTCCACCCGCACCACCAGGCAGGGCACCTTCTCCAGCCCGGCCAGGACCGCCGCCCGGAGCCGCCGCTCCCCGGCCACCAGCTCGTAGTCCTCCCCCACCCGGCGCACGGTGAGCGGCTGGAGGATGCCGTGCTCCCGGATGCTGGCCGCCAGCTCCTCCAGCCCCCGGGGGTCGAACACCTGCCGGGGCTGGTTGGGATTGGGGACGATCCGGGCGGGGGAGAGGTACAGCAGCCCGTCCTCCTCCTTTTTGCGGAACCATGCCATGAAAACACCCCTTTTCCCCCAGAGATTACCATATCCTGGCAGAAAAAGAGGTCGAAGGGGGGCGGCGGCGCGGGGTTTTGGCCCGGCGGGGGACAAAAAGACCGCGGCGGCCCGGGTGGGCCGCCGCGGCGGGACGCGGGGATGGGCCGCCGGCACAGAGGGCCGGACGGGCGCAGGCCGGGAAGGAAGCCGCCTCGGGGAGGGGGTCAGCCCTCCGCGGCGGTGTCCCGGTAGGCGGTGAGGGCGGTGTAGAAGGCCTCCAGGTCCAGGGAGCCGTAGGCGTCGGCATACTCCACGTTCTGCTCGTCCATGCGCTGGTAGAGGGTGGCGTCCAGCTTGGCGGAGGCCACGGTGGACCAGTAGTCGTCCGGGTCCACCGCCAGGCGCAGGATGATGTGGTAGCCGTACTCGCTCTCCACCACGTCGCTGATCTGGCCGATGTCCAGGGCCAGGGCGGTGTCCTCAAAGGCGGAGACCATGGCGCCGGTCTGGGTGGTGTAGCCGTCGGGATTGGTGGCAAGGCCGGTGTCCTCGCTGTACTCGTTCATCAGCTGGTCGAACAGGGTCTGGGGGGCGGTGCTCTCCCGGAGCTGGGAGAGCAGGTCGTTCGCCAGCGCCTTCTTCTCGGCTACCGTCTCCTCGTCCAGCGCCTCGCCGGTGGTCATGTCCTTGGTGAGCAGCAGGATGTGCTTGGCCCGGTAGATGCCGTTCTCGTCGATGTAGCTGGCGATCTCCTCCTCGGTCACCGGCTCGGTCCCCTCCGGGCCGTACAGCCGGTCCAGCAGGGCGGAGTAGAGGTAGAACTGCTCCAGCAGCGACCGGAAGCCCTCCGGGGTCACCGCCGACTCCTTCAGCCGCTGGGCGTAGGCCTCCTCGCCCCCCAGCTGGTCGATGGTGGTCTGGATGTCCTCCTCCAGGGCGGCCTGCTCCTCCTCGCCCAGGGTGATGCCCTCCTCCCCGGCGTACAGGGCGGCCTGGGTGTAGAGGGACAGGGCGTCCAGGGCGTTGGCCTCCAGGTAGCCGGTCAGGCTCTCGTCCGACCAGTCCAGGCCGGTGGCGCCGTAGTAGTAATTGGCCAGGTAGTCGGCGGAGTAGGCCACCCAGTAGAGGTAGGCCTCTGCGGTGATGTCGCTGCCGTCGATGGTCATGACCACCGTGTCGCCGGGGATGCCGGCGGTCTGCTGGATGATGTCGCCGGTGTCGTTCTCGCCGGGGGCGGACTGGGCGCCGCAGCCGGCCAGCAGTCCGGCCAGAAGCCCGGCGGCCAGGGCCGGGGCCAGCAGTTTTTTCCAGATGTGCATGGGAATGCCTCCTTGCGGATCAGGGCGGCGGAGGGCCGCCGCCGGGATGGTTTGGGGGAATCGGTCTATTATCATATCATACTTATGCGCCCGACACAACGAATATTTCCCCGAAATGGCCCGAATGGTTGGATTTTTCCCCCCGCGGCCCTTGACAAACGGGGGGAATGCCTATAATATTGTGGGGTGTATGGCGTTGAAAAGGACAGTACCCCCGGCAATCGTCTTCAGAGAGCCGTCCGGCTGGTGAGAGGACGGAGGCGGGCCGGCGGGGAAGATCGCCTTGGAGCCGCGGACCGAACGGAGGGCGCGCCCTCCCGGTAGGCTTCGCCGGATGTGACCGTTATCTCACGCACGAGGGGCCGGGCCCGTCCCGGCAACAAGAGTGGTACCGCAGAGGTTCATGCCTTTGTCTCTTGAGGGAGACAGAGGCATTTTTTCTTCCCTCTCCCGCCCCGGCGGCAAACACAACGGAAAGAAGGAGCATCCACCATGGATTACAACCAGACCGTCCATCTGCCCCAGACCGAATTCCCCATGCGGGCGGCGCTGCCCAAGCGGGAGCCCGACATGCTGCAGGAGTTCTACGACCACGACATCTACCACAAGATGGTGGCCCGGAACGACGGCAAGCCCAGGTTCGTCCTCCACGACGGCCCGCCCTACGCCAACGGCAACATCCACATCGGCACGGCGCTGAACAAGATCCTGAAGGACATCATCGTCAAGCACCGGAACATGACGGGCTTCCAGGCCCCCTACGTCCCCGGCTGGGACACCCACGGCCTGCCCATCGAGTCGGCCATCCTGAAGGACAAGAAGGTACGCCGGGACGAGCTGACCACCACCGAGTTCCGGGAGAAGTGCAAGGCCTACGCCCTGGACTTCGTGGACAAGCAGCGGGGGCAGTTCAAGCGCCTGGGCGTGCTGGGCGACTGGGACGACCCCTACCTGACCCTGAAGCCGGAGTTTGAGGCCAAGCAGATCGAGGTCTTCGGCGCCATGGCCAAGAAGGGCTATATCTACAAGGGCATGAAGCCGGTCTACTGGTGTCCCCACGACCAGACCGCCCTGGCCGAGGCGGAGATCGAGTACGCCGACGATCCCTGCACCACCCTGTTCGTCAAGTTCCCGGTGAAGGACGACAAGGGCAAGCTGAGTCAGTACTGCGATCTGAGCCGGACCTACTTCGTGATCTGGACCACCACCCCCTGGACCATCCCGGGGAACATGGCCATCTGCCTGAACGCGGAGTATGAGTATGTCCTGCTGCAGGCCCCCAACGGCGAGGTGTATATCGTGGCCCGGGAGCTGGCCGGCCAGGTGTGCAAGGCCGCCGGGCTGGATTTTGAGGCCTGCAAGGTGCTGGCCGCCCTGCCGGGCAGCGAGTTCGAGCTGATGACCGCCAAGCACCCCCTGTTCGACCGGGAGAGCGTCATCCTCAACGGCGAGCACGTCACCCTGGACGCGGGCACCGGCTGCGTGCACACCGCCCCCGGCTTCGGCGCCGACGACTTCAATATCTGCAAGCGGTACGACGAGGCGGGGCTGACCCACATCGGCACCCCCGTGCCGGTGAACGCCAAGGGCGTGATGACCGACGAGCGGTATAACGGCCAATTCTACGCCAAGGGCAACGAGATGGTGGTGGCCGACCTGGAGGCGGAGGGCTTCCTGCTGGCCAAGGAGAACATCGTCCACTCCTACCCCCACTGCTGGCGGTGCAAGCACCCCATCATCTACCGGGCCACGGAGCAGTGGTTCTGCTCGGTGGACGCCATCAAGGACGCGGCGGTGAAGGCCTGCGACGGCATCTCCTGGCACCCCGCCTGGGGCAAGGAGCGCATGGCCTCCATGATCACCGAGCGCAACGACTGGTGCATCTCCCGCCAGCGGGTGTGGGGCGTGCCCATCCCCATCTTCTACTGCGACCAGTGCGGGGCCGATCTGGTGACCGACGAGACCATCGCCCATGTCTCCGCCCTGTTCCGGGCGCACAGCAGCAACATCTGGTTTGAAAAGACGGCGGACGAGCTGGTGCCCGAGGGGTTCAAGTGCCCCCACTGCGGCGGCACCCACTTCTCCAAGGAGAGCGACATCATGGACGTGTGGTTCGACTCCGGCTCCACCCACGCCGCCGTGCTGGACGAGCGGCCCGAGCTGCACTTCCCCGCCGACGTGTACCTGGAGGGGGGCGACCAGTACCGGGGCTGGTTCCAGTCCTCCATGCTCACCTCCATCGCCGCCAAGGGCGTGGCCCCCTACAAGCAGATCATCACCCACGGCTGGACG
>CALXCT010000040.1 GCA_944386865.1 uncultured Oscillospiraceae bacterium
GGGGTTGACGGCGCAGGAGTTCATGCCGGTCTCCACGCTCTCGCCGAAGCAGCCGTTGCAGCGCAGGCACTTGACGATCTCCTTCTCCCGGCCCTGGCGCATCTTCAGGGGCAGGTAGGGGTCGGCCAGCAGGGGCCGGGCCAGCTCCACGATGTCCGCCTTGCCGTCGGCCAGGATCTCCTCGATCATGTCCGGGTCGGTGATGCCGCCCACGGTGGAGATGGGCAGGGTGGTGTGCTTGCGGATCTCCTCCGCCAGCCACACGTTGCAGCCCTTGGGGATGTACTGGTTGGGATGGGTGCGGATGAACAGCTCCAGACTCTCGTGGACGCCGGCGGAGACGTTGACCATGTCGCACTTGCCCTCCAGCATCTTCACCAGCTGGGTGGCATCCTCCACGGTGACGCCCCCCTCGATGAAGTCGGTGCCCGAGATGCGCACCTCGATGGGGAAGTCGGGACCGCAGTGGCGGCGGATGGAGTCCAGGGCCAGCAGCAGGGTGGCGGTGCCCGCCCCCCGGCGCTGGAGGGGCAGCGGCTCCACGGTGGCGCTCTGGATCACCGGCATGGCCCCGATGGATATGCCGTAGAGCACGCCGGCCGCCAGCAGCATGGCCAGCGAGCCGGCCGCCGCCAGGCACAGATCGCACAGGGCGGACACGGCGAACACCGGCAGCAGGGTGGCCAGGCGGCCGAAGCGGTCGGCCAGCTTCACCAGGCAGATGTTGCTCACGATCATGCCCAGGGCGCAGGTGGTGAAGAACAGCCCGCCTCCCTCGATGCCCCGCTCCGCAGCCAGGGGGATGGTGAAGAAGGTGCCCACCGCCAGGTTCATGTAGTAGATGAGCACCACCGCCGCGTGGGGCAGGGCGCTTTTCTCCAGGATATCGGCCGCTCGGAGGGGCGGGGGCGCGGGCCGGGCGGGAGCGGGGCGTTCATAGCGGCACAGGACGGCGGCCGCCGTGCCCAGGGCGCAGAAGAGGGCGGCGCACAGGAAGGCGGGCCAGTAGCTGCTGCCCCACACCAGGACCACCACGGCCACGCCGCCCGCCAGCTGGGCCGCCCCCTGGGCGGTCCAGTTCACCCCCAGGCCCAGGGCCAGCTGGTCCGGAGGGGTCACGTCGGCCACGGCGGCGGAGTAGGCGGTGCTGGCCGCGGCGTAGCCGAAGCCGTGCAGCCCCCGGAACAGCAGCAGAGCGGCGGGGACGGCGGCCAGGGGCGCCACATAGGCCGCCGCCCCCACGGTGAACATGGCGCAGCCCAGAACCATGCCCGCCCGCCGGCTCCGGGTGTCGGCCAGCCGGCCGCTGAGGAACCGGCCCAGCACGGCCAGCACCATGTACGGGATGGCCAGGCTCCCCGCCAGAGTGTTGGAGAACCCCAGGGAGACGGCGTAGGCCGAGATCAGATTGTTGAAGATGTTCTGCCCCATCTGCAGGGCGAAGGCCTCCGCCCAGAGGAGCAGGAAAAAGCGGTTCCAGAGCCGCCCGGGGACATAGTGTTCGGTCAAGTCCGCCGCCTCCCGTCCGCATCGTTTTTCTGTGAAAAGGGGAGGCAGATCGCTCTGCCTCCCCCGCTCAGCCGTCACAGGGACCGGCTCAGCCGTCCATCCGGACGATGACCTTGCCCGCCTGGCGGGAGACCATCAGGTCAAAGCCGTGGGCGCACTGTTCCAGCGGGATGGTGTGGGTGACGATGCTGGTCAGGTCCAGCCTGCCCTCCCGGGCAAGATTGATGGTGTTGCGCCAGGAGATGGTGTTGTAGCCCATGTGTCCGATCAGCTCGATGGAGCGCAGGGTGATGTCGTCCAGGCCGTAGCCGTAGGGCGTGCCGTTGATGGCGATGCGCACCGCCCGGCCTTTCACGTGGAGCATCCGCAGCCCCAGGTTCAGCACGGCGGGCACGCCGGTGGTCTCCACGAACAGGTCCGCCCCGAAGCCGCCGGTCAGCCGGGCCATCTGCGCGGCCGCCTGGTCGGGGTCATCGGAGTAGAGCACGTCGGTGACCCCCAGCTTCCGGGCGATGTCCAGCTTGGCCGGGTCGGTGCTCCGGCGCACCAGCAGGGCCACCCGGGCCGCGCCGCCCAGGGCGGCCATATGGGCCGAGTAGAGGCCCAACGCCCCCGCGCCCGAGACCACCACGTGCTCGCCGGCGATCATCCGGCCCTCCTGGAACACCGCCTTGTAGCCGTTGGCGGCGGGCTCCAGCAGGGGGGCCTGCTCGAAGGTGACGTTGTCCGGGATGTGGAAGATCACGTCGGGCACCTGGCGGAGGATCTTGCCCGGGATGAGCACATAGTCGGCCAGCACGCCGTCCGCCCCGATGCCCATGCCCCGGCGCTGCTCACAGGCCACATAGTCCCCGGTGATGCAGGCATAGCAGGTGCCGCAGGTGTCCACCGTGTTTTCCGAGGTGACCCGGTCGCCCACCTGCCAGCGGTCGGGCACGTTTTTCCCCTTCTTCACGATCACCCCGGCGTTCTCATGGCCCATGATCACCGGGTAGCCGCACAGGGGGTCCATGTGCCCGTCATAGATATGTACGTCGCTGCCGCAGATGGCGGCCGCCTTCACCCGGATCAGGATATCGTCGTCCCCCACCTGGGGCACGGGCACCTGCCGGAGCTCGAACTGCCCTCTGCCCACGGCCACAAAAGCGCGCATCAGTTCCATCTCGTCCGCCTCCTTTCAGCCCTTTTCCCGGTCGTGGATCTCCACGGTCATCCCCAGTTCGGCGGGGGTGTCGTAGTAGATCCAGGTCTCCGAGCCGGGCACCCGGCCGGTCATCAGGGTGGGGACGCCCCGCTGCTCCATGGTCCGCTCAAAGGCGGGCACGTCGGTGACCAGGGAGACGTGGTGGATGCCCTCGCCGTGCTCCTTCAGGAATTTCCCGTAGTCGCTCAGCTCGTCCAGGGGCTGGATCAGCTCGATCTCGATGTCCCCCACCTTGGCCCAGGCCAGCGACACCCCGAAATCCTGCCGCTTGCCCCGCACCGTCAGGTCCACCGCCTGGTACTTGGGGTCCAGGCCGCCCTCGCCGTCCGCGATGACCCAGGGGCCCACGCCGTAGACCTCCTCGTACCGCCTGGCCATGGCCTTCACGTCCCGGGTCACGATGCCGATCTGCTCGATGCGCTGCATCAGTCCGCTCATCTGTCCCATCCCTTTCCTAAAAAATCAATGCTCCCGGGCGCAAGGCCCGTCTGTTCCTATTATCCGCGCCGGCTCGGGGCCATTCAATCCGGCAGCGCGTTATGATTCCATAACCTCGGGGCTATCCTCCGGCTCTCCGTCCATCTTCAGCTCCCGGCAGATGAAGTCGGCCAGCTTGCCCAGCAGGGGGTTGGAGTCGTCCCGCTTCCAGGCCAGCTTCACGTCGAAGAACACCGAGGTGGGCAGGGTCATCAGCCGGAAGCGCTCTGGCAGCTCCAGCAGGCTGTCCAGCACCGCGAAGCCGAAGCCCATCTTCACCGCCATCAGCACCGACTCGATGTTGGGCAGGCACTCCAGCTGGGCGGGGGTGAAGCCGTGGTTGTTGCAGATGAAGATGCAGTAGTCCTTGGTCAGGGTGGAGTCGGCGTTGCAGGGGACGTACACCCGCTCGTGGACCAGGTCCTCAAACGCCGGGCGCTCCTTGCACACCGCCGGAAGGGTCCGGGACACCACCGCCACGTGCCGCCGCCGGGCCAGGGTCCTGGTCTCGATGTAGCTCTTGCCCCGGAGGTTGCGCTCGTAGTTGACCACCAGGTCGAAGTCGTTCTCGTCCTCCGACAGCTCCAGCTGGGACAGGGGGACGTAGCGCACCTTCAGCATGGCCTGGGGATACTCCTCCTGGAAGCGCACCAGCACCTCGGACAGGTTGCCCATGTTGGAGTATTCGGGCAGACCGATGCGCAGCTGCTGGGCGTACTGCTTGCTGCGCCGCTTGGCCTGGAACAGGGCCTCGTCGAACAGCATGGAGCTGGTCTTGAGCATGGACAGCATGATCTCTCCCGAGGCGGTCAGCTTCACGCTGCGGTAGCTCCGGTCGAACAGGGGAAACCCCCACTCCTTCTCCAGCAGGGAGATCTGCTTGCTCACCGCCGGCTGGGAGATGTACAGCGCCTCCGCCGTCTTCCTGAAGCTGCCCAGCTCTGCCAGCTTCAGGAAATACTCGATCTGGATCAGATTCATCGTTCGCCCTCCCATAACATTTTCCCGCGTATGTCCTGGTTTTCTTTTAACATATGTGCTATAAAATTATTGTGTCATATGCCACATGGGCGTGAAATTTTGAGGAGCGTCAGCGAAGGGAGGGGAGCGCGCGATGGAGATCCTGACGGGGGGACGGCTGCGGCAGCTGGAGGAGGCGTACCCGGCGGAGCACTACTTCACCCCGGGCCTTTGTCCGTACCACTACCGCGCCTATGAGAAGGGAGAGCTGCTCCAGGCCCCGGATTCCTCGGGGCACCGGTTCCACATCGTCCTGTCCGGCTCGGTGCAGATCTACTCCATCACCGCCGGGGGGCAGAAGACCCCCATCGCGGTGGTGGAGGCTGGATACACCGTGGGGGAGCTGGAGGTCTGCGGGCAGTATGTCCCCTTTTACGCTCAGGCCGCCCGGCGGACCGAGTGCCTTACCCTGTCGGTGGCCGACTGCCGGGAGTTCCTTCTGGATGATCCGGTGTTTCTCCGCTTTTTGGTGCAGACGCTGGCGGAGAAGCTCACCTTCAGCTCCAACATCGACTACTCGGTGGAGGACATGAACGAGCGGGTGCTGTACTACCTCCGGACCCAGCCGGAGGGGTGCATCCGCCGGGTGGAGGAGGTCATCTACAGCCTGCGCTGCTCCCGGAGCAGCCTGCAGCGCAGCCTGGTGCAGCTGTGCCGGGAGGGGAAGATCGAAAAGACGGGAAAGGGCGCCTACCGGCTGAAATGACCGCCGGAAGAGCAAAAAGAAAGACACGCCGGAGGGCGTGTCTTTTTTGTCCGGACAGGGTCCGGGAGTCAGAGCGGAGCCCGGCGGCGGGGGACCGGCCGCCCGCCGGGCGGCGGAGGGCAAAATAAAAGGACATCCGTTCGGATGTCCTTTTACTTGGTGGAGACTGCTGGACTCGAACCAGTGACCTCCTGCGTGTGAAGCAGGCGCTCTAACCAGCTGAGCTAAGCCTCCATCTGGACGGGAGCGATTCCTCTCCCGTCATGGTGACGCGTACGGGAATCGAACCCGTGTTACCGCCGTGAAAGGGCGGTGTCTTAGCCGCTTGACCAACGCGCCAAGGGCTTGACCTTAGTGCAAGGTCATGGTAGCGGCAATGTGATTCGAACACATGACACTCCGGGTATGAACCGAATGCTCTAGCCAACTGAGCTATGCCGCCAGATCATTCCCTCAAACAGGGCAAGGAATATTATACCCAATCCTCCGGAGCTTGTCAACCTTTTTTTGAAATTTCCTCCTCAGAACAGGAAGAGCAGCAGAAGCAGCACCGCCGCCGCCGGCAGGAAGTTCAAAAGCCGGAAGGGCAGCAGCAGCGCTTTCACCAGCAGGGTCAGGCAGGCCGCCGTCAGGGCCAGGATCACCGCCAGGGCGGGCACCGCCAGCAGGGTCAGCCCCGCCAGCAGCAGCACGATCACCGCCGCGCAGGAGAAAGTCAGGGCAAGCATGGGGATACGCCTCCTTTTCATGCCGCCATTCTACCACCCGATCTTAAAGCCCGGCGAAAAGCCCCATTAAAATTTTATGAAAATCCGGGTCCGGCTCTTTTCACGGTGGCGGACAGGCCCCGTGTCCGGAGAGCCCGGGGGCGGGGCGAAAAACCGGAGGCGCGCGGACACCGCGCGCCCCCGGAGGGAGACGGAGGGGGGAGGGTCAGCCGAAGTAGGCCGCGCCGCTCTCGAACAGGGGCTGGTGCTTGTCGCCGGCGATGTTCCTGCCCACGAACTGGCCCCGGCGCTCGCTGTGGCCCATCTTGCCGAACACCCGCCCGTCGGGGGAGAAGATGCCCTCGATGCAGGCCAGGGAGCCGTTGGGGTTGCAGTCGATGCCCATGGAGGGCAGGCCGGTGAGGGGGTGGACGTACTGGGTGGCCACCTGGCCATGGGCGATCAGGCGGTCGATCTCCTCCTGGGGGGCCACGAAGCGGCCCTCGCCGTGGGAGATGGCCACGGAGTGCAGATCGCCCACCTGGCTGTTCAGCATCCAGGGGGACTGCACGCTGGCCACCCGGGTGGTGACGTACCGGCTCTGGTGGCGGCCGATGGTGTTGAAGGTCAGGGTGGGGCAGCTCTCGTCCATGTCCCTGATCTCGCCGTAGGGCACCAGGCCCAACTTCACCAGGGCCTGGAAGCCGTTGCAGATGCCCAGCATCAGCCCGTCCCGGTTCTTCAGCAGGTCGTGCACCGCGTCGGTGATGGTGGGATTTCGGAAGAAGGAACAGATGAACTTGGCCGAGCCGTCGGGCTCGTCGCCCCCGGAGAAGCCGCCGGGCAGGAAGACGATCTGAGCGTTGCGGATGGCGTGCTCCAGCTCCAGGGTGGACTGGCGCAGGTCATCGGGGGTGAGGTTGCGGATGTTCACCGTCACCGCCTCCATCCCGGCCCGCAGGCAGGCGCGCACCGAGTCATACTCGCAGTTGGTGCCCGGGAAGACGGGGATGACCACCCGGGGCCTGGCGATCTTGCCGGAGAACACCGCCGGGGAGCGCTTGTCCCAGCTGATGGGCTCCACCGGCGCGTCCTGAGTGCCGGGGTCGGTGGGGTAGACGGAGGCCAGCACCCCCTCGTTCCAGGCCAGCAGGTCCGCGATGGAGGCCCGCTCGCCGACCAGGTCCACCGCCGGCTCGGCAGTGGTGGTCCCCAGCCGGACCACGCCGGGCTGGTCGATCTCCTCGTCCAGCTCGGCCACGATCACCCCGTACAGCCCCGGCTGATACCACAGGTCGGGGGCGTCCGGGTCGGCCTGGAAGCCCACGCCGTTGCCGAAGGACATCTTCATCACCGCCTCGGCGATGCCGTTCTCCACCGCCCAGGCGGCCTTCACCCGGCCGGCGCGGCAGCGGTCCAGGAAGGCCTCCCAGCACAGCCGCTGCTCCCGGCCGCCCATGGACAGGGGGGCGAAGGCGTACACCGGGTGGCCCGGGGCCTTGAACTCGGGGGAGAGCACCCGGTCGGCCTTCACCGGGGCGATGGCGAAGGAGATGAGGGTGGGGGGCACGTCTTTGTCCAGGAAGGTGCCCGACATGGAGTCCTTGCCGCCGATGGCCGCCGTCCCCAGCTCCAGCTGGGCGTCCAGCGCGCCCAGCAGGGCGGAGAAGGGCTTGCCCCAGCGGCGGGGGTCGTCCCGGAGCTTCTCGAAGAACTCCTGGAGGGAGAGGTAGGCGTCCTTGTAGTCGGCCCCGGCGGCCACCAGCTTGGCCACCGAGGTGTACACCGCGCCGTGGGCCCCCTCGTAGGGGTCGGCGCTGGACTGGTCGGGGTCGAAGCCCCAGGCCATCACGCTGGCCTGGTCGGTCTCCTGGCCGGGCAGCACGGGCAGCAGGGCGGCCATGGCCTGGGCGGGGGTGCGTTGGGTCTTGCCGCCGAAGGGCATCAGCACGCTGCCCGCGCCGATGGAGCCGTCGAACCGCTCGGTGAGCCCCCGGCGGGAGGCGCACTTCAGGCTGGAGGCCATTTCTTTCAGGGAGGAGAACAAGGGCCGGGCCAGGGGGGCGCGGTCCACCTTGTCCACCGTCACGGCGGTGTGCTTCACCGCGCCGTTGGTGTTCAGGAACGCCCGGGACAGGTCGGCGATCACCTTGCCCCGCCAGGACAGCACCATCCGGGGGCTCTCGGTGACCACCGCCACCTGGTAGGCCTCCAGATTCTCCGCCCCGGCGGCGGCGATGAACGCAGACGCGTCCTCCGGGGAGACCACCACGGCCATGCGCTCCTGGGATTCGGAGATGGCAAGCTCGGTGCCGTCCAGCCCGTCGTACTTCTTGCGCACCGCGTCCAGGTCGATGGACAGCCCGTCGGCCAGCTCGCCGATGGCCACCGACACGCCGCCCGCGCCGAAGTCGTTGCACCGCTTGATCATCCGGGTCACGTTGGGGTCCCGGAACAGGCGCTGGAGCTTGCGCTCCTCGGGGGCGTTGCCCTTCTGCACCTCGCTGGCCATGGTCTCCAGCGACTTTTTGGTGTGGCTCTTGGAGGAGCCGGTGGCACCGCCGATGCCGTCCCGGCCGGTGCGGCCGCCCAGCAGGATGACCACGTCCCCCGGCGCGGGCCGCTCCCGGCGCACATTGGCCGCGGGCGCCGCCGCCACCACCGCGCCGCACTCCAGGCGCTTGGCGATGTAGCCCTCATGGTACACCTCGGCCACGTGGCCGGTGGCCAGGCCGATCTGGTTGCCGTAGGAGGAGTAGCCCGCCGCGGCGGTCTGGGCGATCTTGCGCTGGGGCAGCTTGCCCTCCAGGGTCTGGTCCATGGGGGTGCGGGGGTCGCCGCCGCCGGTGACGCGCATGGCCTGGTGCACATAGGCCCGGCCGGACAGGGGGTCCCGGATGCAGCCGCCGATGCAGGTGGCCGCGCCGCCGAAGGGCTCGATCTCGGTGGGGTGGTTGTGGGTCTCGTTCTTGAACATGAGCAGCCAGTCCTGGTCCCG
>CALXCT010000041.1 GCA_944386865.1 uncultured Oscillospiraceae bacterium
CAGGATGGAGAACAGCACCCAGAAGGAGGAGAGCCCCGTGGTGTCCCCCAGGATCTTGGGGCCCAGGATGTTTCCATCAAACTGCTGAAGGGCCAGGATGAACACTGCAAAGATCAGCGCCCGCAGAGGATTGTTCAGCAGGATCAGGAAGCCGGAGGGGATAGCGCCGATGAAGGGTCCGAAAAACGGGATGACATTGGTGACCCCCACAATGACGCTGACCAGCATGGCGTAGGGGATCTGCAGCAGGGAGCAGCCGATGAAGCACAGGATGCCGATGATCAGCGAGTCCAGGATCTTCCCGTTTATGAAGCCTCCGAACACATGGTGGGCATAGCGGAACTTGGACACCAGCAGATTAGCCACGGACAGCTTCAGGCAACCGTAGATCAGCTTTTTGCTCTGGGCGCACAGGGTATCCTTGCAGCCCAGCAGGTAGGCAGTGACGATCAGGCCGATGAGCAGATTGAGCAGGACGCTGAGCACCTGCACCACGCCCAGGGACAGGTTGACCAGATAGTTCTTCAGATTGGGCAGGATGGTGTTGTTGATCCAGCTGTTGAGATGGGTCCCCGCGCTGTCCAGCAGACTGGAGATGTAGGGAGCATAGATGGTGTCGTTCTCCATAAATTCGGTGAACCAGTCGGCAACCTTGTTGTAATAGACATCATAATTGCCCACGATCCCCATCACGCTGGACACCAGCTCGGGCACGACCATCGCGATCATCCCGTAGAGGATGAAGATCACCAGCGCCAGGCTCAGCGCGATGCTCAGGCCGGAGGCCAGGCGGCCGGCCAGCCGCTCCTTCCTGACCACAGTGCTGATGCCCCTGCGGAAGAATCTGCGCAGCCGGTTGTAGACCGGAGTGAGCACATAGCCCAGGGCGGCACCGATGATGATGGGCTGCAGGATGGAGGACAGCAGCTTGCTGAATGCATGCAGCTCTCCGATCTTGAACAGCGCAAAGAAGAACAGGATACTCAGCACGATGGTGATGAAAGCTGTGGCGCCCCAGGCGATATAGATGCGGTATTTTTGATTCTTCAACGGATATCAGCCCCCTGACCGCGGCGGTTTTCCATGCTCAGACCTTCAGCTCCGCGCTGCCGCAACCCTTCAGGTCACTGGCAAAGCGCTCCAGGACGGGCCGCACCTCCCCCTCCAGAAACTCCTCCACCTGCTTCGGGCAGCGGCCGATATAACGGGCAGGCTCCAGATGGGCGGTCAGCTCCTCTCTGCTCATACCGAACAGGGGGTCGGCGGCAATGAGATCGATAAGGTTATTTGACAGGCCAAGTTCCTTTACATTATTTCCCGCTTCAAGGGAATGGAGGCGGATGCGCTCATGCAGCTCCTGGCGGTTCCCGCCGCGTTTCACCGCATCCATCATGATATTCTCGCTGGCCATGAAGGGCAGCTCCTCCATGATGTGCTTTTCGATCACCTTCTCATGGACCACCATCCCGCTGGTCACATTGGCATAGATGTTCAGGATGGCATCCACCGCCAGGAAGGCCTCCGGGATGGAGATGCGCTTGTTGGCGCTGTCGTCCAGAGTGCGCTCAAACCACTGGGAGCTGGCGGTGACGGCCCCGTTCATCACATCGGCCATCACATAGCGACTCAGGGCACAGATACGCTCGCAGCGCATGGGATTGCGCTTGTAGGGCATGGCGGAGGAGCCGATCTGCTTTGCCTCAAAGGGCTCCTCCACCTCCTTCAGGTGAGCCAGAAGGCGAAGATCGGTGGCAAATTTGCTGGACGACTGGGCGATGCCGGACAATGTGGCCAGAATCGCGGCGTCAACCTTCCGGGAATAGGTCTGTCCGCTCACTGGCACAACGCCTGTAAAGCCCATCTCCTTGGCAATCTTACGCTCCAGTTCCTTGACCTTTCCGTGGTCGCCGTCGAACAGCTCCAGGAAGGAGGCCTGGGTGCCCGTGGTGCCCTTGGAGCCCAGCAGCCGCAGATTGTCGATGCGGTAGCACACCTCGTCCAGGTCCATGAGAAGCTCATTCATCCACAGAGTGGCCCGCTTGCCCACGGTGGTGAGCTGAGCGGCCTGGAAGTGGGTGAAGCCGAGGGTGGGAAGCGCCTTGTAGCGGTCTGCGAAGCGGGCCAGGTTGTCCAGCACCCGCACCAGCTTGGCCCGGATCAGAGTCAGCCCCTCCCGCATGAGGATGATGTCCGTGTTGTCCCCCACATAGCAGCTGGTGGCGCCCAGGTGGATGATGGGCATGGCGTTGGGGCAGACCTGGCCGTAGGTGTGGACGTGGGCCATCACATCGTGGCGCAGTTCCCGCTCAAACTTCGCGGCGGTCTCGTAGTCGATGTCGGTGATGTGGGCCTCCAGCTCAGAGACCTGCGCCTGCGTGACCGGAAGACCCAGCTCCATCTCCGCCCGGGCCAGGGCCACCCAAAGCCGCCGCCAGGTGGAGAATTTCTTGTCCGGGGAAAAAATATAGAGCATCTCCTCGCTGGCATAGCGGGAAGCAAGCGGGGATTCGTACTGGTCCTTTTTCATGCGTCAAACCTCTTTCTCTTTCCTGATGGCATGGACTCTGCGGCCCTGAATTTAGCATAGCATAGATAAAGGACGGGTACAAGACCCGTCCTTTATTTTTAGAGATTCTTAACCCTCCGCCAGGAACTTCTCCAGCCGGTCAAGCCCGGTCTTGATGGTCTCCATGGAGGTGGCATAGGACCAGCGCAGATAGCCCTCGGCCCCGAAGGCGGAACCGGGCACCACGGCCACAAGCCCCTTTTCCAGCAGCAGCTTGGCAAAGTCCTCGCTGCTGTTCACCGTAACCCCGTAGAGGGTGCGGCCCATCTGCTGCTTGATGTTCATGAAGATATAGAACGCGCCCTCCGGCTCCACGCAGCTGACGCCCGGGATCTCCTTGATCCGCTTCAGGAAATAGTTGCGGCGCTCCGCGAAGGCCTCCTTCATCTCATGGGTGGGCTGCTGGTTCTTGGACAGCGCCGCCATGCTGGCATACTGGGAGATGGTGCAGGGAGAGCCGGTGGAATGGCTGAGATAATTGCTCATGGCCTTGGCGATCTCATCGTTGGCGGCGGCGTAGCCGATCCGCCAGCCGGTCATGGCAAAGGACTTGGAGGCACCGTTGATGAGGATGGTGCGCTCCTTGACCTCCTCGCTCAGGGCGGCCATGCTGGTGAAGGTGCCCTCGTAGACCAGGCTGCAGTAGATCTCGTCGCTCAGAACATAGAAATCGTGGCGGAGGATCACATCGGCCAGCGCCTCCAGCTCCTCCCTGCCGTACACCATGCCGGTGGGGTTGGAGGGGTTGGTGAGGATCAGGCACTTGGTCTTGTCGGTGACCGCGTCCTCCAGCATCTTGGCGGTCATCTTGAAGCCGGTCTCCTCCGTGGTCTCCACGATCACGGGGATGGCGCCCGCCATGCGGATGGCCTCGGCATAGGTCACCCAGTAGGGCGCGGGCAGGATCACCTCGTCGCCGGGGTTGCAGATGGTCTGCAGGGCGATGAACACATTGTGCTTGGCGCCGCTGGTGACGGCGATCTGGGAGGGCTTATAGCTGACGCCCAGCTCCTCCTTCATCCAGTCACACACCGCCTCTCTCAGGGTCAGAAGGCCGTGGGACGGAGTATACCGGGTCTTGTTCTCCTCGATGGCGCGGATACCGGCCTGCTTGATGTGGTCGGGGGTGTTGAAGTCGGGCTCACCGGCGCCGAAGCTCACCACGTCGATCCCGTCCGCCTTCATCTGCTTGGCCAGGCTGTCGATGGCCATGGTCGCGGAAGGCGCGATCCCCTTCGCGATCTTGGAAATAGGCTTCATGCTGTCGCTCTCCTTTTGCCTTATTGTGTTTTGTTCTGCGACATTATATTCCCAGACTTGCAAAATTGCAAGCGTTTCTTTCTACATAACCTCAAATTTGAAAAATGCGCCATAACAAGATGCAAAGATTGTGGTTTTTGTGGCATTCTGCCCGTCCGGTCAGCGGATCATGTCCTCCAGGATGCCGGGACGGAGCACGCGGATGGTCCGATAGCCCAGGGAAATGACCCCATCGGCCTTCAGCCGGCCCAGGATCCGGCTGACAGTGACCCGGCTCACGCCCGCCGCGCTGCCCAGAAATTCATGGGTGCAGGTGATCTCCTCTCCCCCCTCCCCTCCAAGGGACAGCAGAAGCCGCGCCACCCGCTGCTCCGCGCTGTAAAAGGCCATGTCGTCCACATGGGTGGACAGCTGCCGCACTGTTCTGGCCAGGTAACGGATGAGGGCCATGGCCAGCGCCGGGTCCTCAGACAGGACCCGGTCGGCTTGAGCCTTGTCGATGGCGATGATGGAGCATCTGGTCAGCGCGATGGCGGAGGAGACCCGGGGCTGCCCGTCAAAGAAGGCTGCCTCCCCTAAAATATCGCCGGCGCGGTACAGCGTGAGGATACGCTCTCCCCCCTCCTCCGAGGTGAGAAAGGTCTTCACGCTGCCCTGCACGATATAGTAAAAATGCGTCGCCCGGGAGTCCTGAAGGTAGATCACCTGCCCCGGCTGGTAGGTCTGGGGCTCCAGCCCCTCCGCCAGCCGCCGCCAGGCCCCCGCCTGCGCCCCGTCCGCCTCGCCACGGAAAAATTCATATCCCTTCGCGCTCATTGTCTCCCCTCCTGTCGGATTTCCCGTCCTGATTGTAACACGGTTTACATTCTTTCCGCAAGGAGTCTGGGATAATAAAGAGGAACAATTCATCCTGAAAGGGAGGTTTTTTCATGGGAATGACCATGACTCAGAAGATCCTGGCCCGCTGCGCGGGGCTGGATGAGGTGAAGGCGGGCCAGCTGATCGAGGGCCGGCTGAGCCTGGTGCTGGGCAACGACATCACCACACCGGTGGCCATCACCGAGTTTGACAAGGCCGGCCTGACCTCGGTGTTCGACCGGGACAAGATCGCCATCGTGCTGGACCACTACACCCCGTGCAAGGACATCAAGGCGGCCCAGCTGTGCGCCGCCGCCCGGAAGTTTGCCAAGCGCTTCTCCATCACCCACTTCTACGACGTGGGCCAGGTGGGCGTGGAGCACGCCCTGATCCCGGAAAAGGGCCTGGCCGCCCCCGGTGAGGTCATCATCGGGGCTGACTCCCACACCTGCACCTACGGCGCCCTGGGCGCCTTCTCCACCGGCGTGGGCTCCACCGACATGGCCGCGGGCATGGCCACCGGCCTTGCCTGGTTCAAGGTGCCCTCCGCCATCAAGGTGACCCTCACTGGCTCCTTCCGGCCCAATGTCAGCGGCAAGGACGTGATCCTGCACCTGATCGGCCTGATCGGGGTGGACGGCGCGCTGTACCGCTCCCTGGAGTTCAGCGGAGACGGCGTGGCCGCGCTGGACATGGACGACCGCTTCACCATCTGCAACATGGCCATCGAGGCTGGCGCCAAGAACGGCATCTTCCCGGTGGATGAAAAGACCCTGGCCTATCTGGACGGACGGGTCAGCCGTCCCTTCCAGGCCTTTGAGCCCGACCCCGACGCCGTATACGAGCGGGAGGTGGTCATCGACCTGAACACGCTGGAGCCCACAGTCTCCCTGCCCCACCTGCCCTCCAACACCAAGACGGTGAGCGAGGTGGCCGGCATGCCCATCCAGCAGGTGGTCATCGGCTCGTGCACCAACGGCCGCATCAAGGACCTGCGGGAGGCCGCCGCCATCCTCAAGGGCCGCAAGGTCGCCGACGGAGTGCGCTGCATCGTCATTCCTGCCACCCAGGAGATCATGCTCCAGGCCGTGGCCGAGGGGCTGGTGCAGACCTTTATCGAGGCGGGCGCCGCGGTATCCACTCCCACCTGCGGCCCCTGCCTGGGCGGCCACATGGGCGTGCTGGCTGACGACGAGGTGGCCGTGGCCACCACCAACCGCAACTTCGTGGGCCGCATGGGACCCGTCAGCTCCAAGATCATCCTCTCCAACCCCGCGGTGGCCGCCGCGTCCGCGGTGGCCGGCTGCGTGGCCGACCCCAACAAGCTCTGATTTGGAGGTAAGCACAATGAAGCTCTATCAGTACGGCGACAATGTGGATACCGACGTGATCATCCCCGCCCGGTACCTCAACGCCCCCGATGAAAAGTCCCTGGCCTCTCACTGCATGGAGGATATCGACGACAAATTCGCCTCCACCGTGGAGCCTGGCGACATCATCGTGGCGGGCAGCAACTTCGGCTGCGGCTCCTCCCGGGAGCACGCCCCCATCTCCATCAAGGCCTGCGGCGTGAAATGCGTCATCGCCAAGAGTTTTGCCCGCATCTTCTACCGCAACGCCATCAACATCGGTTTCCCCATCATGGAGTGCCCGGAGGCGGTGGACGGCATCTCCGCCGGCGACAAAGTTTCGGTGGACTTTGCCACCGGCGTGATCGTCAACAAGACCACCGGCGCCAGGTTCCAGGCCGCCCCCTTCCCCGCCTTTGTCAACGGCATCATTGAGCACGGCGGGCTGCTCAACTCTCTGAAAGCGCGAGGTGTTGCGAAATGAATTACAAGATTGCTGTCATCAAGGGCGACGGAGTCGGCCCTGAGATCGTCACCGAGGCCATGGGCGTGATCGAGGCCGTTGGCAGAAAGTTCGGCCACACCTTCACCTTTGATGAGCTGCTGCTGGGCGGCTGCGCCACCGACGCGGTGGGCAAGTCCTACCCCGACGGCACCGCCGAGCGCTGCAAGGCCTGCGACGCGGTGCTGCTGGGCGCGGTGGGCGGTCCCAAGTGGGGCCCCGACAAGCCTGCCGAGCAGCGGCCGGAGACCGCCCTGCTGGCCATCCGGAAAGATCTGGGCCTGTACGCCAACCTGCGCCACGCCACCCTCCGCCCCGCCCTGGTGGACTACTCTCCCCTGAAGAAGGAGACGGCGGAAAAGGGCATCGACATCATGATGGTCCGCGAGCTGATCGGCGGCATCTATTTCGGCAAGCGGGACCGCTATCAGACCCAGGACCGGGGCGTGGAGTGCACCGACCTGATGGCCTATTCCGAGGCGGAGATCGAGCGCATCGGCCGGCGCGCCTTTGAGCTGGCCCGGCTGCGCCGGAAGAAGGTGGCCTCGGTGGACAAGGCCAACGTGCTGGAGACCTCCCGCCTGTGGCGCGAGGTGATGCACCGCATCGCCGCCGACTATCCCGACGTGGAGCTGACCGACGTGCTGGTGGACAACTGTGCCATGCAGCTGGTGCGGGACCCCTCCCAGTTCGACGTGATCGTCACCGAGAACATGTTTGGCGACATTCTGTCCGACGAGGCCTCCATGGTCACCGGCTCGCTGGGCATGCTGCCCTCCGCCTCCATCGGCTCCGAGGCACCCGGGCTGTATGAGCCTATCCACGGCTCCGCTCCCGACATCGCGGGCCAGGACAAGGCCAACCCCATCGCCACCATCCTCTCGGTGGCCATGATGTTCCGCTACTCCTTCCACCTGGCCGACGAGGCCGCCGCCATCGAGGCCGCAGTGGACAAGGCCCTGGCCGACGGCTGGCGCACCGCCGATATCGCCAAGCCCGGCGAGCAGGCCATCGGCTGCCGGAAGATGGGCGAGATCATCCGCAACAACATCTGAATTTCATTGCAAAAAGCCGTGGAGGGCAGCACTTGGCTGCCCTCCACGGCTTTTTTTCTTTACAGGATGATGCAGATCAGCCCTCCGGACCCCTCGTTGATGATGCGCTGCAGCGTCTCCTGCAGTTTGGTGCGGGCATCCTCCGGCATCCGCTTCACCTTCAGGTTCAGATCCTCACTGACCAGCTCATAGAAGGATTTGCCGAAGATGTTGGTCTGCCAGATCTTGGTGGTGTCCCCCTCAAACTCCTGGAGCAGGTAGTTGACCATCTCCTCGCTCTGCTTCTCGTTGCCCACGATGGGAGAGACCTCCGTCTCGATGTCCGCCCGGATCATGTGGATGGAGGGTGCGCTGGCCTTCAGGCGGACCCCGTACCGTCCCCCCTGCTTGACGATCTCCGGCTCCTCCAACACCAGGTCGTCGGTAGAGGGCACCACGATGCCGTAGCCCTTCTCCTGCACGTCCTGGAGGGCGTCTGCCACCCGGTCATAGGACTGCTTTACGCGGGACAGCTCGGTGAGCAGGGAGAGAAGATCTCCGTCATCCCGAATCTGGAAACCGGACTGCTCCGAAATGGTGCTGTAAAAGAGGCTCCGGGGCAGCTCCAGCCGGGCGGAGGCAAGGCCGGTGCCCAAGTCGATGGACTGCACCTTCGCCTGGCTGACCTGCTCGCACTCGCCGATTGCGGCGATCACCCCGGCGATGTCCCGGATGCGGGTCATCTGGGCGGCGTGCTCCCGCACGGCGGCGTAGAGCGCGTGCTTGATGGGGTGCTCCCCGGGCAGGGCGTCCACCCAGGACGGCAGGAACAGGTCCAGCTCCTTGGCGGGGAACTCATAGAGCACCCCCCGGATGATCTCCCCGATCTCCTCCTCCCCGATCTCCAGGCAATTGGCCGCCAGGCAGGTCACGCCGTGCCTGCGCTCAATGTCCGCCCGGATGGCCTGGGCCCGCTCCGAGTTGGGCTGGGCCGAGTTGAGCACCACCAGGAAGGGCTTGCCCAGCTCCTTCAGCTCGGTGATGACCCGCTCCTCCGCCTCAAGATAGTCCTCCCGGGGGATCTCAGTGATGGTACCATCCGTCGTGACCACGATCCCGATGGTAGAGTGTTCCGCAATGACCTTCCGGGTGCCGATCTCCGCCGCCTCGGTCATGGGGATCTCTTGGGGAAACCAGGGGGTGGTCACCATCCGGGGCTGGTCGTCCTCAAACTGGCCCACCGCCCCCTTCACCATGTAGCCCACGCAGTCGATGAGACGCACCCGGAAGGAGAGGCCGGACTCCATGGCCACGTCCACCGCCTCCTCGGGAACGAACTTGGGCTCTGCCGTCATGATGGTCCGGCCAGAGCCGCTCTGGGGCAGCTCATCTCTGGCCCTCTCCTTACGGTAGACGTTTTCGATGTTAGGGATGACCAGGGTCTCCATGAAGCGCTTGATGAAGGTGGACTTGCCGGTGCGCACAGGGCCCACCACTCCGATATAGATATCGCCGGAAGTACGAGTTGAGATATCCTGATAAATAGAAGTGTTCGTCATGCTCGCTCCTCTTTTCCTTAGGTCTCTTGCTCCACCATATGAGCGGGTGGACAGGAATATGCCCGGGGTCGGGCTGAAAAAATAGGGACGAACGGAACGCGGCGGCGCAAAACCGCGAAGGATGTCCGCCGGCACAGAAATATGGTCCTCCCCTCTTGCCAAGGGCGTCGGGATATGGTACAATGCTATACAGTTTGAAAAGGGAGTAGTTGCAAGCCGCCTTGTCAACAGCACGATGACCGCCGGACCTTCCGGCGCGACTCTGGCTCGGCGCGCCTCCGGACCCCTGCCGGTGGTAACAAGACTTTTCGACAGAGCTGTATCGGCATCTGTCGGGAGGTCTTTTTTTCTTTCCCGGCGGGAGCCGCCTCCCCACGGAGGAACCAGAAAGGTGCTGAAAAATATGAAAGAAACCTATTTCAACCAAAGCGGGCAGCAGGTCCTCAGCGAGCTGGGCGTGACCAGCGAGGGCCTCACCGGCGCCCAGGCCTCGGAACGGCTGGCCCAATACGGCCCCAACCAGCTGGCTGAGGGCAAGAAAAAAAGCGTGCTCCAGGTCTTTGCCGGTCAGTTCAAGGATCTGCTGGTGGCCATCCTTATCGCGGCGGCGCTCATCTCCATGTTCTCCGGCAATCTGGAGAGCACGCTGGTGATCTTCGCCGTGCTCATCATGAACGCCGTTCTCGGCACCGTGCAGTATTTCAAGGCGGAGAAGTCCCTGGCAAGCCTTAAGGCCATGAGCGCGCCCTCCGCCAAGGTCCTGCGGGACGGTCAGCGGGTGGAGGTGCCAGGCCCGCAGGTCGTACCAGGCGATATCGTGGAACTGGAGGCGGGCGACCTGATCGTGGCCGACGGCCGGCTGCTCAACTGCTGGTCACTGAAGGTCAACGAGAGCTCCCTGACCGGCGAGAGTGAAGCAGTGGAGAAAATGAACGCCCCCATCGAGGGGGAAAACGTCCCCCTGGGCGACCAGAAAAACATGGTCTTCTCCGGCTCTCTGGTCACCTATGGGCGGGGCGTGATGGTGATCACCCAGACCGGCATGGAGACCCAGCTGGGCCGCATCGCAGCCCTGATGAACCAGACCCAGCAGCGCAAGACCCCCCTCCAGAAGAACCTGGACGATTTCTCCGGCAAGCTCGCCATGGTCATCATGGCCATCTGCGCCGGAGTGTTCCTGCTCTCAGTCTTCCGCAGCCACATGAGCATTCTGGACTCTCTGATGTTCGCCGTCGCTCTGGCAGTGGCCGCCATCCCTGAGGCGCTGAGCTCCATCGTCACCATCGTGCTGGCCATGGGCACCCAGAAGATGGCGCGGCAGAACGCCATCATCAAGGAACTCAAGGCGGTGGAGAGCCTCGGCTCCGTCCAGGTCATCTGTTCCGACAAGACCGGCACCCTCACCCAGAACCGCATGACGGTGCAGCAGATCTGGGCGGACGGCAGTCTGGTCCGGGGCACCGACCTCGACCTTGCCAATGACGTGCAGCGCACCCTGCTGAAAATCGCCGTTCTGGACAGCGATGCCACCATGGACCACACCACCGGGGCTGCTGTGGGCGACCCCACCGAAGTAGCGCTGATCCAGCTGGGCAGCCGCTTCAGCGTGGATGAGCGGGTCTACCGCAGCCAGCATCCCCGGCTGGCCGAGCTGGCCTTCGACTCCGACCGCAAGCTGATGAGCACCCTGCACGACACCGACGACGGCCCCACACTTTACACCAAGGGCGCTCTTGACGTGCTGCTGGACCGCTCCGTCTCGCTGATGACCGCCGCCGGCCCCGTCCCCATGACGGCGGAGCTGCGGCGGGAGATCGAGGAGGTGAACCGCCGTCTGTCCGAGGACGGGCTGCGGGTGCTCGCCTTTGCCAAGCGCCTGCGTCCGGGCGGAAGCCTGCTCACCCTGGAGGATGAGCGGGACTATACCTTTGTGGGCCTGATCTCCATGATCGACCCGCCCCGGCCGGAGAGCGTCCAGGCCGTGGCCGACGCCAAGCGGGCGGGGATCCGCACGGTGATGATCACCGGCGACCACAAGGTCACCGCCACCGCCATTGCCAAACAGATCGGCATCGCGGGCGAAGGCGATCTCTCCCTGTCCGGCGTGGAGCTGGACGGCATGTCTGACGCTGAGCTGGACGAGATCCTGCCCCGGGTGGCGGTGTACGCCCGTGTCTCTCCGGAGCACAAGATCCGCATCGTCTCCGCCTGGCAGCGCCGGGGCTGCATCGCCGCCATGACGGGCGACGGGGTAAACGACGCGCCCGCGCTGAAAAAGGCGGACGTGGGCGTGGCCATGGGCATCACGGGCACCGAGGTGAGCAAAGACGCCGCGGCCATGATCCTCGCCGACGATAATTTTGCCACCATCGTCAAAGCGGTGCTCAACGGCCGCAGCGTCTATGCCAATATCCGCAACGCGATCCAGTTTTTGCTCTCGGGAAATATGGCCGCCATCCTGGCGGTGGTGTATGCCTCCCTGGCTGGCCTGAGTGTGCCCTTCCAGCCGGTGCATCTGCTCTTTATCAATCTGCTCACCGACAGCCTGCCCGCCATCGCGCTGGGCATGGAGCCCGCCCGCTCCGGCCTGATGGACCAGAAGCCCCGCGATCCCAACGCCTCCATGATGGACCGGCCCATGCTCACCAAGGTGTTCGGCCAGGGCCTGATGATCGGCGTGGCTTCCATGACGGCGTTCTATATCGGCCTGTTCCAGTCCGGTCCCGCGCTGGCCAGCACCATGGCCTTTGCCACCCTGACTCTGGCCCGTCTGTTCCACGGCTTCAACTGCCGGGGGCCGGAGTCCATCTTCCGCCTGGGTCTGAGAAGCAACCCCTATTCCCTTCTGGCCTTCGCCGCGGGCGTTCTGCTGCTGGCTCTGGTGCTGTTCGTGCCGGTGCTGGAGCGTCTGTTCCTGGTGTCCGTCCTGACCGGCTTCGACCTGCTGTGCATCCTGCTGCTGGCCTTCGCGCCCACCCTGCTGATCCAGCTCTTCCGGCTGGTCGCCCGCCGCTGAATTCCCGGCGTTACAGCCGCACTCTGGGGATGAGGAGCATCCTGCCCCGGCACTGATCCTCCTCCTCCAGCTCATTTGCCGTGAGGATGACCGACCGGGTGGTACGGCAGCTCTTGGCCACATCCCAAAGGCTCTCGTCCGCGCCCATCTGGCGCAGGACGATGGAGGGGCGCTCCCCCGCGCTCTGCTCCGGCTCTCCCTCCTGCATCGCGGCGTCTTTCAGCACCGCCATGCTGTCCCGCCTCGCCCCGGTCATCTGTACGCTCAGGGCGAATCTGATCTCGGCGCCCCCGGAGACGGGGGCGCCGAACACGTCCCCCTCGCTCTGGCATTGCAGCTGAGCCGCCGGGTCCAGCGGGCAGTCGAACCTGCTGTCCGTCTGCACCGTGCGCCGGGCACAGTAGACCTGATCGTCCTCCCCCAGGAAAATAAGGCGGAGCTCTACCGGCAGGGTGACCACCGTCTGATCCCCCTCCTGCACACAGGAGACAAGGCCCAGCTCCGCCTTCGCATCCAGCACCGCCTTCACCGGCTGCTCCGTCTCCACCAGCTCCCGCAGGTTCTGATGGTCCTCCTCCGTGCCGCTGCGCTGTGCCAGCCGGCAGGTGAGGTATTCCGCCTGCACCGGATAGACCGTGCTGTACACGTCCCGGATCAGACTCAGCGGCCGCTGCTCCCGCACCACCGCCTGGGCCAGGATCTCCAGATCGGCAAACAGGCGGTTCCCGTTCTCACCGCCCAGCGTACACTCCGCCCCGGTGAGCTGCAGCTGCAGTTGGCAGTCGGTGTCCTCCCCCAGTTCCGGCATCTCCATCACCTGGGAGAAGGGCAGCTTATACTCCCCGTTTTCCAGGCTGCCGTCCATCGTCCGGTACAGTACATGGACCTGGGCCTCCCCCTTGAAGATCAGCTTGCTTCCGATGAGTTTGGACTCTCCGCAGCGAAAGCTCACCCACTCATCCAGCAGCTCTTCCGCACCCGTGCGCCCCCCCAGGGACACCTCGTCCGAAAATGTAAAGGGCTTTTCCTGCACAGCAGAGACATAGTAGACGGCGGCATCCTGACGGAGCTGCTCCACCCCGTCGGATTCCGGGGCTTCCACCCCGCAGCACAGTTCCGTCTGGCTTGGCGTCCAGACCCTGACGCCAAAGCTGAGATTGGCCCGCACCAGGATCTTTCTGGGGTTCAGCGCCCGCCCCTCGATCTGCTGGAGGATGGGCGTGACCATCATTTTTGACTGGTCGGTGATCTCGCCGCCCGTCACGCTGCTCCGGAACGGGATGTGCACCTCCAGCCTGCGCAGTCCCTCCTGTCCCTCCGGCTGATAGAGCACCGATGCCCGGACCTGGCCGCTGAATTCTCCCTTTCCCTCCTGGACCGACCGGCTGGTGACAAACGGGATACCGGAGGCCAGGACGATCCTGGCGATATCCGGACAGGAGTCGGGAACAATGCTCTCCAAAGTCTCCTCCTGAAGCATGGTGGTCGTCAGCACCGGCTCGTAACACTGAAGACGCTGATAGTTCAGTTCAATACCCATAAAAATTCCTCTCCCCTTACGGTATGATGGCTGTCTGTGCCACTATATGACCGTGGGGAGAGGATTATATCAGCTCAGGTGAAAAAGTTTTCGCAGCAGGCTCTGCACGAATTTCGGCGCCTTGATCACGACGATGTTCAAAAAACCGACCTCCCTCCGCCGATACTGGGTCCGCTCATTCCCAGTATATGCGTGAGGAGGCCGGTTTTGTGATTGTATGGCTGCGCTGCGGCATCACCGCTGCTTCTTTTCCCAATCCGGGATATTTTTGACCTGCTCGTACAGCCTGACATAGCTCCGGTGCCGCTCCGGGGAAATGGCACCCTCCCGGAGCGCCTGCAGCACCGCACAGCCCTTTTCCTTCACATGGGCGCAGTTACTGAACCGGCACTGGTCCAAATAGGGCCGGAATTCCCGGAACGTGGCTGCCAGCTCCTCCTTGCCCAGCTGCTCCATCCGCTCCACGTCGAAGGCGGAAAAGCCGGGAGTGTCCGCGATGACGGTATTCTGATCCAGGCGGAACAGCTGGATATGCCGGGTGGTGTGCCGCCCGCGCCCCAGCTTCTCGCTCACCTCCCCGGTGGGGATGTGCAGCCCGGGGCACAGAGCGTTCAGCAGGCTGGATTTTCCCACACCGGAGTTTCCTGTAAAGGCGTTTACCTTCCCAGATAGTGCCGCTCTGAGTTCTTCCACGCCCTCTCCGGTGACCGCGCTGACACGCAGAGTCGGGATGCCGGCGGAGCGGTAGATCTGATACAGACGCTCCACGTCGGACAGATCGCACTTGTTGACACAGACCAGTGGCGCGCACCGCTTGCTCTCCGCCAGGGAGATCATCCGGTCGATCAGGAAGGGGTCGGTGACCGGGGTGGTCTCAGACACCACCAGTACCAGCTGCTCCAGATTAGCCACAGCGGGGCGCTGGAAACAGTTGTGCCGGGGCAGGATGCGGTCCACCGTGCCCGCACCGCCCTCCGCTGGGGTGAACTCCACCCGGTCGCCCACCAGGGGGGCCTCCCCCTGGTGGCGGAACTTTCCCCGTGCGCGGCAGGTGACCAGTGTGCTCCCGTCATCCACGTAATAAAAGCCGCTCAGGGCTTTCATGATAATCCCCTGTCCCATGTCAGCTGAAGGTATAATCTTTGCCCATATAGAGCACGTCGTCAAAGTAGATGGAGACGGTCTGGGTACCTGTACCGGTGATCTTCGGATAGATCACGGAATTCATGGTGCAGTCCCAGTCCTCCTGGTAAACGGTCACCCCGGCCACGTCCACCCGCACCGTGACATAGCCCTCCACGTCGGGCAGCGGGATCTCGATCTCCAGTGTGCCGGGCTGAGGCTGTGTGCTGGGGTCCTTGCCCAGGCTGATCTGAAGGTTGACCTTGGTCTTCTCAGGCACCTCCTCGTTGGCCAGCGGATACTGGGAGACCACACATCCTTCCGGCACCTCATCGTCATAGACCGGGGTGATCTCCCCAGTCTCCAGGTTCTGGGTGGCCAGGTCGGCGCGGGCCTTTTCTTCCGTCAGGCCATACAGGTCGGGCACGGGCACCAGCTTTTCCTCCTTGCCTTTGCTCACCCACAGCTGCACCTCGTCCCCCGCCTTCAGGACGGTATTGTACTCCGGCGAGTAGCGGGTGATATACCCCGCGTTGATGTCATCGCTGAATTCCTCGATGTCGGGCAGCACCACAAGGCCCATGGCCTCCAGCTCCAGCCGGGCGGCGCGCACCTCCCGGTTGTAGACCTCCGGCATCCGGATCTCCTCAGCGCCCTTGCTCACCGTCACCGTGATGACCAGGTTGTCATCTCCCTTGAGCACCCGGTTGGCGGCCGGGTCCTGCTCAACGATGGTGCCCACCGGCTGGTCGCTGAAGACCTCGTTGACCTCGGAATTCAGCGTGAAGCCGTTGAGCAGATCGGTCTCCAGCGCGATCTCCTCCAGCGTGTAGCCCCGAAGGTCGGGGACCGTGTGGGTGGGCTCCGGCGCCAGCAGTGGCGCGAGGAAGGAGGTCCACAGGAAGCCCAGCAGGCCGATCACGAACAGAAGGATAACTACCACGGCAGCGATGATGGGGTAGTTGTTCGAACCTCCGCCCTTTCTACCGCTCTGACTGCTCTTGCGCGGGCGGGGCGGGGCCATATCGTCCTCCTCCCGCTCCGACAGGCGCTGCTGCCGGTGGTGGACCAGGCTGGCGCCGGCCGCGGCTCCGCTGACCACCTGAGTGGGTTCGTCCGCAGCGTCATGCTCCTGAAGGTCGGACGGGGAATAGTCAAAGTTGATGTTGGGATTCTTCCGGAACTCCTCCAGATCGGCCAGCATATCGTCGGCGGACAGATACCGCTTGTCCGGGTTGGGCGCCATGGCCTTCATGGTGATGGCCTCCAGCGCCTCGGGGATGTCGGGGTTGATTTCCCGAGGGGTGAGCGGGATGCTGTTGATGTGCTGGATGGCCACTGAGACGGGGGAATCTCCCTCAAAGGGCAGCCGTCCGGTGAGCATCTCATAGAGTACCACACCTGCGGAATAGAGGTCAGACCGCGCGTCGATATGGCTGCCGCGGGCCTGCTCCGGCGAAATATAGTGGACGGAGCCCAGCGCCTCCTGGGTCAGGGTGCTGTGGCTGGCATTGGTGAGCCGGGCGATGCCGAAATCGGCCACCTTCACGCTGCCGTCCCGGAGCACCATGATGTTGTGGGGCTTGATGTCCCGGTGGATGATCCCCCGGCTGTGGGCATGGCCCAGCGCCTTGGTGATCTGGGTGATGAAGTGCAGCGCCTCCCGCCAGTTGAGCTTGTTCCCCTTCTTCTGCATATACTGCTTCAGCGTGATGCCGTCGATGAGCTCCATGACGATATAGTCGATGTCGGAGGAACGGCTCACGTCGTATACCGCCACGATATTGGGGTGGGACAGCATGGCAACGGCACGGGATTCATCGTGGAATCTGCGGCGGAATTCCGCATCCTGGGCCAGGTCCTCTTTGAGGATCTTGATGGCGACCAGCCGGTTGAGCCGGTGGCAGCGTGCTTTATAAACGGTGGACATGCCGCCATAGCCCACCTTCTCCAGGATCTCATATCGATTGTCGAGTAATTTTCCTATGTACTGATCCATGAAAATTACCCCCCTTGACTGTTGGTGATAAGTACTGCGGTCACGTTGTCCGGTGCGCCGCGCTTGAGGGCGATGTCCAAAAGCCTGCCGCAGCAGCTCTCGGCCGGGCCGCCGTGGAGCACCTCGTACAGGATCTCCTGGTCACTGACGACGTTGCTCAGCCCATCGCTGCACAGCAGCAGCGACTCCCCCGCCTTCCACTCCACCTGGAACAGGTCGGCCCGAAGCTCCGGCTCCGCGCCCAGCGCGCGGGTGATCAGGTTCTTCTGGGGATGGGAGCGGGCCTGCTCCGGCGTGATGTCGCCCCGCTCCAGCAGGTGCTGCACCAGGGAGTGGTCCCGGGTCACCCGGCTGATGCCGGACTCACTGATATGGTACGCCCGGCTGTCCCCCTCGTTGAGCACCTCGGCACGCTCGGGGGTCGCGTAAGCCGCCACCAGGGTGGTCCCCATGCCCCTGCAGTCCGCGTCAGTAGCGGAGCGGTGATAGATCGCCCGGTTGGCCTGGTCTGCGGAGGCGCTCATCAGCTGAGGCAGCTCCTGGCCCGGCTGCCCGGAATAGCCCGCAAGGAAGGCAGAGAGAAAATACTCCACCGCCATGGTGCTGGCCACATTGCCCGCCTTCGCGCCACCCATGCCGTCACACACGATGGCGATCCCGCAGTCCTCATCCAGGAGCTTGAAGTCATATGCGTCCTGGTTCTGCTCCCGGACGCGGCCCCGGTCAGTGATCCCGAATATCTGCATGGACCTTCACCCTCTCTTTCTCAGCGGCCGTCTCCTCCAGCCGCTTGCGGCGCAGCTGGCCGCAGGACGCATCGATATCGCCGCCCAGCCTGCGCCGCACCGTCACGTTCACGCCGTGCGCCTGCAGCCGTCTTTGGAACTCTGCCGTGCGGCGGCTGGGCCGCAGCGGGCTCTCCCGCACATCGTTGAGCGGGATGAGGTTGACGTGGCCGGGCGCCCGCTTCAGTCTCTGGGCCAGCAGGTCCGCTTGACGGTCTGAGTCGTTCACGCCGTCGATCATGGCGTATTCATAGGAGATGCGCCGGCCGGTGATGTCGAAATACCGCCGGCACGCCTCAATCAATTCCTCCACAGGATAGGCACGGTTGACCGGCATGATGCGGTCACGGGTCTCGTTGTCCGGTGCGTGGAGAGAAACGGATAACGTTAATTGTAACCGATACCCGGCCAGTTTGTCAATTTTATCGACCAGTCCGCAGGTGGACAGGGAGATATGACGCATGCCGATGTCCATACCGTCCGGATGGTTGACCAGCGTCAGAAACCTCAGCACCGTGTCGAAGTTGTCCAGCGGCTCGCCGATCCCCATGAGCACGATGTTGGACACCGGCACCCCCGCGTCCAGCTGGGTGAACAGCACCTGGTCCAGCATCTCGGAGGCGGTCAGGTCCCGGACCTTGCCCCCGATGGTGGAGGCACAGAAGGCGCAACCCATCCGGCAGCCCACCTGAGAGGAGATGCACACCGTATTTCCGTGCTGATAGCGCATCAGCACCGTCTCCACACAGTTGCCATCCCCCAGCCGCCACAGGTATTTGATGGTGCCGTCCAGGGCGGAGACCTGCTTGCGCTCGATCCTGGGGCAGGTGATCAGGCAGTTTGCACGCAGCTTGTCCCTCAGGCCCTTGGACAGGTTGGTCATCCCGTCCGGGTCGGTGATCCCCCGGCTGAGCCACTGGAAGATCTGCTTGCCGCGGAATGCCGGCTCCCCCAGTCCCCTGCAGAAGGCCGACAGCTCCTCCGGCGTCAGCGACTTGAGATCGGTCATAGGCTTCTCCTCATCCTCGCGATGTAAAATCCGTCTGTTCCATGCCGGTGGGGCCAGAGGGTGAGCTGTCCCGACGCTCCGTCCAAGGGAGCGGGCACCGGCGCCGCCTCCAGCCGGAACTCCGGGTGGGCCGCCAGAAAGGCGTCCACCACCTGCTCGTTCTCCCGCTCCAGTAGGGTGCAGGTGGAGTAGAGCAGCACGCCGCCCTTTATGACGTATCCCGACACGTTCTCCAGAATGGCGGACTGCACCTCCGGCAGCCGCTTCAGCGGCTCCGGGTCCTTGTATCGGATATCCGGCTTTTTCCGGATGACCCCCAGGCCTGAACAGGGCACGTCTGCGATCACCAGGTCGAACCGCTCCGCAAATTCCCCGTTCCTTCGGGAGGCATCCATCAGCATGGGCCTGACGCAGGTCAGCCCCAGCCGGTCCGCACCGGCACGGATCAGCTTGATCTTGTGGGGATGGATGTCGCAGGAGACCACCTCTCCCCTGTTCTCCATCTGGATGGCAGCGGCGAAGGACTTGCCGCCGGGGGCGGCGCAGGCATCCAGCACGCGCATGCCCGGCTCAGGCGCGGCCGCCAGCACAGCCGTCTTCGCCGCCGCGTCCTGGATGTAGAACAGGCCCTGCCGGAAGGCCCGCAGGCGCTCGACATCGCCTGTGTCCCGCACCTCCAGGCAGTCGCTCAGCCAGGGGTGGGGCCGGACGGACACTCCGTCCTCCTCCAGCGCGCGGCAAAGGTCGGGCAGAGCACACTTGACGCCATTGAGCTGGAACAGGGTGTCCGGAGCGCTGTTGTCCGCCTGGAGAAGCTGTTCCAGCTCACCGTCCGGCAGACGGCGGGCGAACTCCTCCACCAGCCAGCGGGGGTGGCTGTACCGGACGAAGGGGTCCTCCGGCAGCGGCAGATCGCGTCCCCCGCGGGCGGCGGCACGCAGCACACCGTTGACAAAGCCCGCCGCCCCCCGGTTTTTCACATACCGCCTGGCGAGGTTGACAGACTCGTTCACAGCCGCGCTCACGGGGATCTTGTCCAGCATGGTCATCTGGTAGAGGCCCAGCCGAAGGATGGTCAGCACCTTGTCCTCCAGTCGGTCCACAGGCGTGTTGGAAAAGGTCCCGATGTAATGATCCAGCAGCATCCGGTTCTGGAGCACGCCGAAGCACAGCCGGGTGGCCAGGGCGGCCTCCCGGCTGTCCAGTCCGTTCTGGCGGAGCAGGCACTTGAGCACTCCGTCCGACCAGCCGCCCTGCTTTCCGCACTCGCACAGGGCCAGCAGCGCCGTCTCCCGGCCGGAGGTCACGGCGGCCCTCATTCCCGACGCCCCCTGCCTCCGGCGAAGATCAGCAGGTAGCGGAGCAGATGGGCGATGGACACCAGCAGTGCGGCCACATAGGTCAGCGCGGCGGCCCGCAGCACCTTTTTCGCGCCGGACAGCTCCGAGTCGGACAGCAGCCCCCGCTCCTCCAGGGTGACCACCGCACGGCGGGAGGCGTTGAACTCCACCGGCAGGGTGACCACCTGGAACAGCACCGCCAGGGCAAACAGGAGGATCCCCAGGGCGAACAGCGGCTCAAAGTAGAGGACCAGGCCGATGACGATGAGCACCAGGGAGATCTGAGACCCCACGCTGCACACGGGGATCATGGCGGTGCGCAGCCGGACGGGGCCGTAGTTCTGAGCGTACTGCACCGCATGGCCCGCCTCATGGGCGGCCACTCCCACGGCAGCCACCGAGTGGGCATCGTACACCTGCTCGGACAGGCGGATCACGTTGCTCCGGGGGTCGTAGTGGTCGGTGAGGTTGCCCGCCACGCGTTCGATGCGTACATCCCGCACACCGTTGGCCCACAGCACCGCCTCCGCCGCCTGGGCGCCGGTGAGGTTGCGCAGGCAGCGCACGCGGGAGTACTTGGCAAACGTGGAGGACACGTTCAGCTGTGCCAGCGCCGCCAGCAGGATACAGGGCAGGATCACCGCCAGATAATAGCCGTCGAGATAGAACATGGTCGTGCTCCTTCCGGATTCAGCTGAGTTTGATGGGATTGCCCCGCAGGTAGTCCGCGGCGGACATTTTCCGCTTTCCCTCCGCCTGCAGCTCCAGGATGCGGAGCACCCTGCCGTCTCCGCAGGCCACGTCGATCCCCTGGTCCCCGGCGGACAGCAGCGTCCCGGCCTCAGCGCCGGTGCGCGCGCCGGTCTCGGTGACGGTGATGATCTTCATGGGCCTGCCGTTGATCACCTGGGTGGTGGTCCCCGGCCAGGGGGTCAGGCCACGCACCTGGTCATGGATCTCCCGGGCGCTTTTCTTCCAGTCGATGGGAGACAGGGCACGGGAGAGCATTGGCGCGTAAGTGGCCAGCGCCGGGTCCTGGGGGATGCGGGGGGCCGTCCCGTTCTCTATCTGGGATACAGTGTTGACCAGAAGCCGCCCGCCTATGCGGGCCAGCCGGTCATGGAGCGTCTCCACCGTCTCCTCCGGGTCGATGGGGGTACTCTGCTGGGCGATGATATCCCCCGCGTCCAGCTCCTTCGCCATGTGCATGATGGTCACGCCCGTCTCCCGCTCCCCCTGGAGCACCGCCCAGTTGATGGGGGCCGCGCCCCGGTATTTGGGAAGCAGCGAGGAGTGGACGTTGATGCAGCCCAGCGGGGGGATGGCCAGCACCGCCTCCGGCAGGATGCGCCCATACGCCGCCACCACGATCAGCCGGGGCGCAAGGTCCCGGATTTGGGCCTGCACCTCAGGATCTTTCAGTGACAGCGGCTGATAAACCGGGATATCATGTGCAATGGCAAACTCCTTTACAGGCGTTGGCTGGAGCTTCATGCCTCGATTTTTGGGCTTGTCGGGCTGGGTAAATGCCCCACAGATCTCGTGCCCGGCCTTCACCAGCTCCTCCAGGGAGGGGACGGCAAAGTCCGGCGTACCCATGAACAGGATCCTCACTTGTCTTCCCCGTCCTTTTCCATCATCTCGTCCAGCTCCTCCACCGTGAACATCCGGGAGGCCAGTTCGGTGTAAAGGTGCCCGTCCAGGTGGGCCAGCTCATGGCAGAAGCAGCGGGCGGTCAGCTCCTCCCCCTCCACTTCAAAAAAGCTGCCATTGCGGTCCTGGGCGCGGACCTTCACGCGCATGGGACGGGTGACCTCACCGTAATAGCCCGGCACGCTCAGGCAGCCCTCCAGACCGGTCTGCTCCCCCTCCTGGGCGATGATCTCCGGGTTGACCAGCTCCAGCATCTCGTCCTGCTCGTTCACCACCAGCACCACCCGGCGTAGGATGCCCACCTGGGGCGCGGCGAGGCCCAGGCCCTCCGCCTGGGTCAGCGTCTCCCGCATATCGTCCAGCAGGTCGTGCAGCTTCTCGTCAAAGCTGGTCACAGGGTGCGCCTTCTTGTTCAGGATGGGGTCGCCCTGGGTCAAAATCGTTCTCAGTGCCACTGTCGGTTCCTCCTATCTTAATCCAAGGGATTGCAGTCGGCAAAGACCGAGATCCCTCTCATTCGCTTGTCCTCATGGGCCGCGCGGAGCAGGCCGGAGATCAGGCTCCGCAGGGGCTTTGTGTTCCTGCCGCACAGGGTCAGGTGATAGCGGTAGCGCTGGTTCACTCTGGGCACCCGGTCCGGTGCAGGGCCCAGCACCCGCAGCCCCTCAGGCGCCTGTCCGGCCTTCGCCGCCGCCTCAAGGGAGCTTCTCAGGATCATGCAGCCCTGCAGCACCCGCTCCTCGTCCGTCCCGGTGACTGAGAGGACGAACAGGTCGCAGAAGGGCGGAAAGCCTCTCAGCTCCCGCAGGGCGATCTCCTGCTCATAGAAGCTGTCGTAGTCCTGCCGGGCGGCGAAGCGGAGCACTTCGTGGTCGGGGGTGCAGGTCTGGATCACCGCGCGGCCCGACCGGTTTCCCCGCCCAGCCCGGCCCACCACCTGGGTCAGCAGGGAGAAGGTGCGCTCACTGGCCCGGAAATCGTCCACGTAGAGTGCAAGGTCCGCGTCCACCACGCCCACCAGAGTTACATTCTCAAAGTCCAGCCCCTTGGCCACCATCTGTGTCCCCACCAGGATGGGGACCTTTTTGTCCCGGAACCTGGCGAGCAGCTTCTCGTGGGGCTGGGTGGCGGAGACGGTGTCGGTGTCCATGCGCATGATCTCTGTGCCGGGAAAGAGGTCCTGCAGCTCGCTTTGCAGCTTCTGCGTCCCCGTCCCCAGCAGGCGGAAGCGGCCGCCGCACTGGGGGCAGAAGGGCTCATAGGGCTGGGAATGGCCGCAGTGGTGACACATCAGCCGCTGGTTGGCCGAGTGGTAGGTCAGATGCACCTCGCACCGGGGGCACTCCGGCACATAGCCGCACTCCCCGCAGGAGACCAGCCGGCTGGCCCCTCGCCGGTTGAGAAACAGGATGGACTGCTCGCCCAAATCGAGGTTGTGCTCCAGCTCACGGCGCAGCGCCGCGCTGACGCTGCCACTGTTGCCCGCCCGCAGCTCCTGCCGCATGTCCGCCGTGAGCACCCGGGGCAGCGCCCGGTCCTTGTAGCGCTTATGCAGCGTCTGCAGGTGATACACGCCCTTGCGGGCCAGATACATGCTCTCCAGACTGGGAGTGGCGGAGCCCAGCACCAGCAGCGCGCCGTGCTGGACGCAGCGGTATTTCGCCACCTCTCTGGCGTGGTAGCGCGGGGTGTTCTCCGACTTATAGGAGGGCTCCTGCTCCTCGTCCAGGATGATGAGGCCCAGGTCCCGCACCGGGGCAAACACCGCAGACCGCGTCCCGATGACCACCCTGGCCCTTCCCTGCCGGACCCGCTTCCACTCGTCGTACCGCTCTCCGCTGCGCAGCGCGCTGTGGAGCACCGCGATCTCGTCGCCGAAATGGGCGCTGAGGCTGTCCAGCAGCTGAGGAGTCAATACGATCTCCGGCACCAGCAGGATGGCCCCCCGCCCCTGCTCCAGCACGCGGCGGATCAGGCGGATATAGACCTGGGTCTTGCCGCTTCCTGTGACGCCGTACAGCAGCGACACGGCGGGCTCCCGCCGCGCGGCCAGCTGTCCCAGAGCCTGAAAGGCCTTCTGCTGCTCCTCATTGAGGGACACGGAGGGCGGCTCCCCCGCCGGAGCGCGGCACGGGGTGCGGAACACGGGCTGCTTCTCCAGCGTGAGCACCCCACTTTTGGACAGAGACCGTACCGTGGCAGTGGAAGCGCCGGTGAAGTAGCACAGCTCCTTCACCGAGGCGGAGCCCACCGTGCACAGAAGCTCGGTGACGGCATAGCGCAGCGGCGCGGACTTGCGCCGGGGGGCCACCAGGGCCATGGCCTCCTCCGCGGGCATGGCCAACGTCGCGATCTGCTCCGTCTTGTCGCCCACCCCCCGCATGGCGCTGGTCTCAAGGACAAGCGTCCCGCTGTCCACCAGCTGCCGGAGCGCGGCGCCGGGACTCTTCGTGCCGAACGCCATCCGGATCTGCTCCAGGTCCGCCGCGCCGTCATTGGCAAAGACCACCGTGAGGACCTTTTGGGCCGCCTCCGATCTTCCGGCGGCGGCATAGGCGCTCTCCCGGTCCACCCCATCTGCGAGGCGGTAGAGGTCCCGGAGAGAAAAATACAGGCCGGAGGGCAGCATGGCCTTCACCGCGTCGTACACGGTGCAGAAGCAGCGCTCTCGCAGCCAGAGGGCCAGCTTCAGCCCGTGCTCATCCAGCACCGGCTCCTCATCCAGAACAGCCAGCACCGGCTTGAGTGCGGCCTCGGCCGTGGACGGTGCCAGGGCGATGACCATGCCGTCGGTGCGCCGGTTGCCCCGGCCGAAGGGGACGATCACCCGCATGCCGGGGCGGAGCGTCCCCTCCAGTTCAGGCGGGATCAGATAGTCGTAGGGCCTGTCGATGGCGTAAAGCACACCGGACAGCGCTACACGCGCCACGGCAGACTGCGACATCTTTCTCCCCCCTTTCACCCTGAAAAGGCAAGCGGCGGCCGAAGACGGCCCGCTTGCCTTTTCCTGATTACAGCTGACTGGTCAGTTTTCCCTCCGCCACCTCGCGGATGGCGAGGGTGACGGGCTTGTCATCCAGAGGGAGGCCGGACTCCTCCGCCTCGCTGGCGATCTGGCGGGCGCGGTGAGCCACCACATTCACCAGCTCATAGCGGCTGGGCACGTTCTTCAGCAGGTCCTTCATGGGAGGTTCGAGCATCATAGGGCATTATCTCCTTCGATCAAATTGATTCTGTTCTTGGTGCGGCAGTCCTCGGCGGTGAGGATGGACAGGATCTCCCCCGCTGCCACCGAGACTTTGTCATTGACGACGATATAGTCATATTCGCCGATGTGGGCGTATTCCTCCCTGGCCTTGGCCAGGCGCCTGGCGATGACCTCCTCGCTGTCCGTGTGCCGGCCATGCAGCCGGCGGGAGAGCTCCTCGAAGCTGGGTGGGATGATATAGATGAGCACCGCGTCGGGGCATTTTCTCCGGACCGTGCCGGCACCCTTCACCTCGATATCCAGCAGCACGTCGATCCCGGCCTCCAGCTTCTCCTGGATGACCTTCAGGGAGGTTCCATAGTAGTGGTTGACGTACTCCGCGTATTCCAACAGTTCGTCCCTGCGGATCATCTCCTCAAAGGTGGGCCGGTCCACGAAGTTGTAGTTGACACCGTTCTCCTCCCCCACGCGGGGCTCGCGGGTGGTGTAGGAGACGGAGAAGTGGATCTTCTCCCGCAGGCTGAGCAGCTCGGCGATCACCGTGCTCTTCCCCACCCCGGACGGGCCGGACAGCACGATCAGCTGTCCCTTTCTCTTTCTGCGCCCTGGCATCATTCGCCCATATCTCCTTCCTGGCTGTTCTCCTTGGTGTTCAGACGTCCCGCCACCGTCTCAGGCTGGATGGCGGAGAGGATGATGTGGTCGTTGTCCATCACCAGCACCGCCCTTGTCCTGCGCCCGTAGGTAGCATCGATGAGCATCCCGCGCTCCCGCGCCTCCTGTACCATGCGCTTGATGGGCGCGGATTCCGGACTGACGATGGCGATCAGCCGTCCGGCGGACACCATGTTGCCGAAGCCGATGTTGATCAGTTTCATAGCTTTCCCCCTGCACGGTATTTCCGGTCACTCGATGTTCTGGACCTGCTCCCGGATCTTTTCGATCTCCGCCTTGATGTCCACCACATGGCGGGCGATCTCGATATCATTTCCCTTGGAACCGATGGTGTTGGCCTCCCGGTTGAACTCCTGAATGAGGAAATCCAGCTTCCGTCCCACCGGTCCGCCCTGACCGAGCATGTGCTCCAGCTGGGACAGGTGGCTGCGCAGCCGCACCGTCTCCTCGTCCACAGCGATCTTATCGGCAAAGATGGCGGCCTCGGTGAGGATGCGGCCCTCGTCCAGCTGGGTGTTGGCCAGCGTCTCTGCCATTTTGGCGGACAGCCGCGCCCGGTACTCCGCCACCGTCTGTGGCGAACGGAGCTCCACCAGCCCCACCAGTCGGAGGATCTCCTCCGCCCGGCGGCGGATGTCCTGCTCCAGCTTGGCGCCCTCCCGCTCCCGCATGGCGTCAAAATCCGCCAGGGCCAGCTCCAGCGCCGAGCGCAGGTCCTCCGCTGCCTGCTCCAGGTCCTCCTCCGGCTTTTCCACCCGGAACATCTCCGGGAACCGGGCCAGCAGGGACACGGAGATGTCATCCTTCAGCTGGAGCGAATCCCGCAGCTCACACAGTGCCGCATGATACCCCGCCGCCAGCGAATGGTTGAGGGTAATGGTGCCCTGATCCGCCTGCTGGTTGTCCACGCTGAGATATACGTCCACCTTTCCCCGGGAAATGTGGGCCTGTACGGCGCTTTTCAGCGATTCCTCCGCAAACAGATAGACCCGGGGCATCTTGACGCTGCAGTCCAGATACCGGTTGTTCACCGACCGCAGCTCCGCCGTGATGGTACGGCCATGGAGGGTCAACTCCCCCCGGCCGTATCCGGTCATACTTTTTACCACTGGGCTCCCCCCAACTCTGAAACAAATCTTAACGATTTATCATACCACAGTCTGCTCATTTCCGCAACTGTCTGTCGATCCGCACGCGGTACGCCTCAGCCAGCTTGGCAAGGCCGATATCGTAGATCACGAACACCACGTTGGCTGCCGGCCAAAAGGCCCAGAGATCCCGCAGCTGCTCCGGCACCGAGCCCATCAGCAGCTCCGCCGTCAGGGTCAGGCAGAGCAGCAGGTCCGCGTTGAAAAAGGCCAGCTTCAGCAGCCACTCAGCGGCGAGCCGATGCAGCCGCTCGATCCAGCTTTTCACCACAGGGTAGACGCCAAGGAACAGCAGGAACAGCAGCGCGGTGCCCTTCGCGGGGACAAGAAGCAGGGCCAGCAGCCCCGCAGCCGCCCAGCAGCACAGGCCCAGCCGCCACCCCACCGAGATGACCGCCGCCATGGGGAACAGTCCTGCGACAGCCGCAAGGCCGATCTGCCCCGTGGGCGCGAAGGCGGCCGCGTAGAGGAACACCAGGGAAAATGCGGTGAGGATGCCGCCCAGGGCCACCCGCTTTGCCCCTTTGGAGAAACCGCCCGCCCCCATCTCAGTTGCAGCCTCCGCACAGGCAGTTCAGGCACAGCAGCGTGGTGCAGCAGTCCATGGAATCCATCCCGGTCCCGTTCCCGTAGGTGCGGTAGACCGGCCCGCCGGCCTGCATCATACTCAGCGCCTGGCGGTACTCCATGTTGCCCGGCTCCATCTGGACCGCGCGCATATAATTCTGGTGTGCCTCATCCAGCCAGCCCTTGCGGTAGGCGATGCTGCCGGACAGGAAATACCACTCCCCGTCCCGGTTGGACACGCCCCGCAGCAGCTGCTCCGCCTCGTTCAGGTTTCCCATGTTGATGGCGCTGCGCACCCGCGCGTAAACGCCGCTGCCGCCGGTGCTCCCGCCGCTGCGGGCATACTGGCCCTGGTAGCCGCCCGAGGCCGAGGATGGGCCGCTGCCGCCGCCGCTGCGCAGCTTGGTGATCTCATCGTACGCCTCGTTGACCTCCTTCATCTTCTCCTCCGCCAGGTCGGCCAACGGGTTGTTCTGATAGTTGTCGGGATGGTACTTCCGCGCCAGGTCCCGGTATGCGCGCTTCACTTCCTCGTCGCTGGCGCTGGGGCTGACGCCCAGCACGCTGTAGGGGTCTCTCATGTCAACTTCTCCTGCCGATCAATTTTTTTATTTCTTTCCACTGTCCTGAATAGACCGCCTGCTCCACCATGGGCAGGCCCAGATAGAGGATATTGGCACAGATCTCGCTCCAGGGGGTCTGGGGCAGCAGCTCAAAGGCGCCCCGGGCCAGGTTCAGTGAGTGGAGCAGATTGGTACGCAGATAGGTCTCCCGCTCCTCCCGGGCGGGGAACCGAAGGGCAACAGGGTTGTAATTGCCCCGACGCTCGTCCTCGCCCAGGTCCTCCACCGCGTCGATCAGGTAGATCCACCGGCCCACATGGTACAGCACCTGCTCCAGCGCCCTGCGGCGCGGCTCCGGCTCATGCTCCGCGGCAGCGCTGAGCAGCTGCCCGAAGGTGCCGGCGGTGCGGTCGATGGAGGCCGATCTCTCCTCCTCCAGAGCATGAAGCTCCTCCAGACAACGGCGGGTCTCCGCGGCGAAGCCGGGCCACGCCCGCTCCGCCTTTCGGTAACTGGGCCGGAGCAGGAAGGACAGCAGACGGGCGGACAGCCCCCGGAAAAAGCCGTTGTCCTGTACCGTGTCCCGCAGCTTCCACCAGGCGAGGATGACCATCTGGTCCGCCGCCTGCTCCAGTGCCGCGCCGGACACGCACATCTGCTTGCTCCGCAGCGGGCAGATGGGGCAGCGGTGCCGCTCCGCCGCCACAGGCTCGTCCGGCGTGGCGGCCAACATGGCCAGGAATACGAAATCGTAGCTCAGCATGCTTCTGGCCAAGGGGCCGTACTTGCGCCCCAGCACCCGGCACAGCCCGCAGTAGACCGCCTGATAGGCCTCGAACTGGCTGCACTTCAGCTCCGCCTTCAGCGGCCTGACATATCCGAAAATGGCAACTCACCCCTTGATGGCGGTCACAGTGAACCGGACCGTCCCCTTCCGCTTCTCCCGGCGATTGCAGAGGATGGCCACCAGGATCCCCGCCGCAAAGCCGATCACCGCCCCCCCTGTAGAGACGGTCTCCCCCGCGTTCACCGCGGACAGGAGCAGGTACAGGGCGAAAAACAGCACCACGGGCAGGCCGTATACGATGACCGCGATCTTCATCATGGCTCCCGTGCTGGATTCCACCGTCACCACATCCCCCGGCTTGGCGCCGCAGGGGTCGTCGGCCAGCACCACCACCTCGCGCTTCTCCCCCATGGAGCAGCCGCCGCAGGAGGAACAGTCGTGCCCGCAGGCGGACTCCCGCTGGATGGCCAGTTCCACCCGGTGCCGGGGCAGCACCCGGCGCACGGTCGCATTCTGTGTCATTGCAAACTCACCTCAGTCCCGCTATCTGCTCACCTGGACCACCACGGTATAGGTCCCCACCACGCCCACATTGCCCGGCGCGTCCAGGTAAACCTTGGCGGGCACGGTATACCGTCCGGTGGCGGAGACGATGTCGGTCAGGTCGGCCACCACCCGGATCTGGGAGGGCGCGATCTGATCCAGGCTCTCCCTCGGGCCCCGGATCTGGATGTCGATGGATTGGGTCACTACTGTCGCGCGGTAGCCGTCGCTCACGTTGGTGGGCTCGATCTCCGTGACCGTCACCGTCCGCATGTCCAGCCCCTCGATGGTCACGGTCACCGTCGCCTTGGTCACGCCGCTGGTGTTGCTCAGCTCGCTGGTCAGCTCAATGGGCATCTCGAAGGTCTGGGAGGTGAACACCGTGGACAGGTCGATGCTGCCCAGCGAGATCTCCGTGGTGGGATCCACATCCACCGCCTCGCCGGCGATCAGGATGGTCTCGGGCGAGATCTCCACCTTCACCTGAGTGTTCACATCGGTCACGCCGCCCCCGGGGATCAGCTCCACTGTCAGGGGAACTTCCTTTACGACCTCCACCGGCAGGGTGACCAGCGCGGTGTCCACATTGGTGCGGATGCGGCTGTCCTCGATGGGCTGGCCCTTGCTGTCCAGCAGGAGGATGGGCAGCTCGCCCTCAAAGGTCTCGGTCAGCGTCTCGCCGCCGATCTCCACCACTGCCCTGGCGACCTGGTTGACCGCCGACTCCTCGCCCCGGACGATCACCGTCTTGGGCGTGATCTCCAGCTCGCCGGCCTGGTAGCCGTCCGCCACCTCGCCGGCAAAGGTGCCCTCGATCTCGATCTCCTTGCTGTACAGGGGCACCACTGTGACAGAGACGGACGTGGTGTCGCTGGTGTGGGACACTCCGGTGCCCGAAGCGTAGAGCGAGGTGGGCATATTGACGGTATAGGTCAGGTCATACCCTCCCACGGAAGTAAGCCGTGACACGTCCACCGAGACGGTGACGTTGTTCCGGTTCAGCTTGGGGACCACTGTGCTGGAGCCGTTGAAAGTGATGTTCAGCGTCTCCGGCTCGATCTGGCTGACCATCAGGCCACGGGCCTCCAGGATGTCCTCATTGATCAGCTGGATCTCGATGTTGCGCACCGTGTTGGTGCTGGGCAGGTCCTTCTCCGCCCGCACGTAGAGCCAGAAAATGATGGCCAGCAGGATGGACAGGGCCACGTACAGCCCCTTGCTCTCCTTAATCTTTCCCATCGCCGTCATCTCCCTTCCTGGGACGGAAAATGCCTGTGAGCAGATTCTTCGCGCCGGTGGTGACCGGCACCTCCTCCTTGGGAGACAGCTCGTTGCGCAGAAGGCGCTCCAGCGTCTCCGGCGCAAGATGCCGCTTCAGCATCCCGTCCACCGCCACCGAGATAGAGCCGGTCTCCTCCGAGACGATGGCCACCACCGCATCGGAGTGTTCGCTCATACCGATACCCGCCCGGTGGCGCATCCCAAGATCCCGGCTGAGGTTGGTGTTGCCCGACAAAGGGAGCATACAGCCGGCGCCCACGATCCGGCCCTGGCGGACGATGACCGCGCCGTCATGCATGGGAGCCTTGTTCCAGAAGATGTTCTTCAGCAGCTCAGAGGATACCGCGCAGTCCAGTGCTGTTCCGGTCTTGATCTGTTCGTCCAGCAGGTTCTTCCGCTCAAACACCATCAGCGCCCCCACACGGTCCTTGGACAGCGAGGTGTAGGCGATCACCGTCTGGGTGATGGCGTTCTCCAGCTCCTCAGGCTTGTCCTCATGGGCAAACACCTTGCCCAGCCGGCTGTTTCCCATCCGCTCCAGGAAGCGGCGCAGCTCCGGCTGGAACAGGATGGCCAGCGCCAGGAAACCGTATTCCACCGTGTAAGTCAGGATGAAGTCCACGGCGTACAGGCGAAGCAGCTTTGCAAGGCCCAGGGCCACCACCACAAGGATGACGCCTTTGACCACGTTGCCCGAACTGGTCCGGCGGAGCATCATCATCAGCTTGTAGATGAAAAAGGCGATGATGGCGATGTCCAGCACGGCGCTGATCTCCAGCGTTCTGATGTTGTTGACCAGCCAGAGAAGCGCGGTATTCACCACTTCCATCCCCGTGTCCCCCCTTGTGCCCTCTCCCCGCCGCCCAAGAGCGGGAAAAGCGCATATTCAATCAATTTATTATACTGTACATTGCGGTGCTGCGCAAGGAAGAACGGTTAATTTTTCGTTAATATTTTCCCTTGATTTCCCTTGGATATTTGAAAAAAACCAGGGAGCGGACAGCTTTTTGCCGCCGCTCCCCGGGTCACATCCGGGCCGCAAGGATCTCTATGGCCCGGTCCGCCTCCCGTGTGGTATTGAAGGCGGAAAAGCTGAAGCGCACCGTCCCCTCCTCCAGGGTGTCCGCGCTGCGGTGGGCCAGCGGCGCGCAGTGCAGCCCCGCCCGCACGGCCACCCCATACCTGGCCAGCGTCTCCGCCGCCTGCTCACAGTCCGTTCCGGGGATCTGAAGGGAGAGCACACCCGCCTGATCCTTAAGGTCCCCGGCCGCAAACGCCCGCACCCTGGGGACCGTCTCCAGCCCGCAAAGGAAGTGAGCCAGCAGATCCCGCTCATGGGCCAGGATGCGCTGCGTGCCTGTTTCCAGCACGAAGCGGATGCCCGCCTCCAGCCCGGCGATCCCGGTGACATTGAGGGTGCCGGCCTCCAGCCTGTCGGGGAGAAAGTCCGGCATCTCCTGCAGTCTGGAATTGCTCCCCGTCCCGCCGTACAGCAGGGGGCGAGGCCTCTGCGTCCCCGGGCAGAGCAGCAGGCCCGTGCCCTGAGGGCCGTACAGGCCCTTATGTCCCGGCATGGCGACAAAGGCGGCGCCCCAGCCCGCCGCGTCCACCGGGAGGATGCCGGCAGACTGCGAGGCGTCCACGATGAGGGGCACCCCCCGCTCCCGGCACAGCCGGGCGATCCCGTCCATGGGGAGCACGTAGCCGAACACGTTGGACACATGGGTGCAGATGACTGCCGCCGGGGCCTCCCGCTCCAGCTCAGACCGAAGGCCGCGCAAAAATTCCTCCGGCCGGAACAGGCCCCCGGGGACGAACCTCACCTGCGCGCCCAGGGCGTGCAGCGGACGGGTCACCGCATTGTGCTCAAAGCCGGAGATCAGCACCTGCTCACCCGGCAGGATCAGGGAGCGGATGGCGATGTTCAGCGCATGGGTAGCGTTGAGGGTGAAGACCACCTGCTCCGGACTGTCCAGATGAAACAGCTCGGCCGCCGCCGTCCTGCACTGGAAAACAGTCTGGGCGGCATCGGCAGCCGCCCGGTAACCGCCCCGGCCCGGGCTTGCCATGGTGCGGATGGCGGCCGCCGCCCGGGCGGCCACTTCAGGCGGCTTTTGCAGCGTGGTGGCCGCGCTGTCAAAGTAGATCACAGCGCGACCTCCTTATAGCTGCCGTCCCCCTCGGTGATATAGATCCGGTTGTTGCCCATCCCCACCCGGCGCAGCACCACCAGCGCGTCCTTCAGGCGGCGGTGAGAGACCTTGACCGAGTGGCTGCAGCCTTCGCCCGCGATAGCCTTGGGCGAGCGCATGATATGGGCGGTGATGCCCGCCCTCTCTAAAACTGACGCGGTCCGCTGCGCATAGGTCAGGGACCGGCATACAATGAGATAATAGACCATGTCGAAACGCTCCTCTCGTCCCAGTGTATGCCCGGGCGGGAGGGGCCGTGCATGGCCGCGGCGGCCCGCGGAGTCAGGATCTTTGGTCCCCGCCCCGCGCGCCGCCGCGCTGGATGCTTCTCACTTTTCCAGGTCCGTGCGCTCCACCAGCAGCGCCACCGCGTGAGCGGCGATACCCGCGCCGGAGCCGGTAAAGCCAAGCCCCTCTTCCGTGGTGGCCTTCAGGTTCAGCTGCCCCTCATCCACCCCCAGACGCAGGGCCAAACGCCGCTTCATCTCCGGCAAATGGGCCGCCAGCTTGGGGCGCTGGGCCACGATGGTGGCATCCACGTTGCCCACCGCCCAGCCATGCTCCTCCAGCAGCCGCACCACCCTGTCCAGCAGCGCCAGGCTGTCGGCCCCCAGGTAGGCGGGATCGCTGTCGGGAAAATGCTGTCCGATGTCCCCCAGGCCGGCCGCGCCCAGAAGGGCGTCCATCACCGCGTGGGTCAGCACGTCTGCGTCCGAATGGCCCAGCAGACCCAGCTCATAGGGGACCTCCACCCCTCCAAGTATCAGCTTTCTGTCCGGCACCAGCCGGTGCACGTCATAGCCGTGTCCGATCCTCATTCCTCTCCCTCCTCCCGGTCCAGCAGCGCCTCTCCCAGGATCAGGTCCACCGGGGTGGTGATCTTCATGTTCTCATAGTCGCCCCGGGTCAGGGTGACTGACATCCCCAGGTGCTCCACCGCCATGCAGTCGTCTGTGACCTGCGCACCCTCCTCCAGCACCTGGTGGAGCGCCCCACGGAGAAGCGACGGCTCGAACACCTGCGGCGTCTGCACCGCGAACAGCTCCGACCGGTCCAGCGTCTCCAGCACGCGCCCCTGGGCCGCCCGCTTCACCGTGTCCTTCACGGGCACCGCGGGTGCCGCGGCCCCGCAGGTCTGGGCGGCAAGGATCACCTCCCGGAGCAGGCGCTGAGACACAAAGGGACGCGCGCCGTCGTGGACGGCCACAAGGTCAGCGTCCTCCCCCACCTCCTGCAGGCCCAGGGAGACGGATTCCTGGCGGGTCTTTCCGCCCACCACCACGCGTGTGACCTTGTCCGCCTCCAGCTCCCGGCACAGCTGGCCCACGGGGACGATCAACTCGCGCCGGGTCACCACGATGATCTCGCTGATCAGGGGGCAGCCGTTCAGCGCCAGCACGGTGCGTCCGATCACGGGGACCCCCAGCAGGGGCGCCATGATCTTGTCCGTCCCTTCCATCCGGGTGGAACTGCCCGCTGCGACCACGACGGCGGCGCACCGGAGCTGCTCCCCCTTCTCCCGGCCCAGCAGCCGCTTCAACCATTCCATTTTTCATCCTCCCCGCTTGAAAAAGGAGCCTTGTTTCAGGCTCCTTTCCCTAAACATTATTGATGCAGGGCGGTGTTTATGCGCGCCTCCACCGCCTCATAACTTGAATTCTGGGACAAGACGATCTCCGAGATCAGGATCTGCTTGGCGGAGCGGAGCATCTTCCGCTCTCCGGTGGACAGGCCGCGCTCCGCGTCCCGCATCATCAGGCTCTTCACGACCCGGGCCACCTCGATCAGGTCGCCGCTTTTGAGCCGGTCCATGTTCTCCCGGTAGCGGCGGTTCCAGTTCGGGTCGGACTGGACCTGGATCTTCGGGATCTGGGCCAGCACCTCGTCGGCCTGCCGGCCGTCCACGATGGGCCGCACGCCGATCTCCGCACTGTTGTCAGTGGGGATCATCACCAGCATCGAGCCCAGGGGCAGCTTCATGATATAGTACTGCTTGGTCACGCCGTTGATCTTTTTCTCCACGATGCTGTCCACGATCCCAGCACCGTGCATCGGATGGACGATCTTGTCACCTACCCGAAACAATGTTCCCACCGCCTTTCAAAATACACAAGATTCTACTGCCATTATAGGTTTATATTGGCTAATTTGCAAGTAAAATATTTGTGTATCCAGCAAAGGAAGGCCGCCGTGTCTCCACGGCGGCCTTCCTTTGGATGCGGATGTCGGGATATTACTCCTCCACGGACTCCTCGGCGGGTTCCTCCTCAGCGGGGGCCTCCAGCAGAGCGCGGATAGACAGGGAGACCTTCTTGTTCTCCATGTCGATGTCGATGATCTTGGCGTCCACCATCTGGCCCTCGGACAGCACGTCGCCGGGCTTCTCGATGCGGTGGTCGGCGATCTGGGAGATGTGGATCAGGCCGTCCACGCCGGGGACGATCTCGGCGAAGGCGCCGAAGGTCATCAGCTTGACCACCTTCACGTTGGCCACGTCGCCGATGCCGTAGGTGCTGGTGAACTTGGCCCAGGGATCCTCGCTGTGATCCTTCATGCCCAGGGAGATCTTCTTCTTCTCCTTGTCGGCGGCGATCACGTAGACCTCCACGGTGTCGCCCACGGACACCACCTCGGAGGGATGCTTGATGCGGCTCCAGGACAGCTCGGAGATGTGGACCATGCCGTCCACGCCGCCGATGTCCACGAAGGCGCCGTAAGAGGTCAGGGATTTGACCACGCCGGTATAGCGCTTGCCGTCCTCGATCTCGGCCCAGACCTTCTCGGCGGCGGCGGCGCGCTCCTCGTACTGCACGGCGCGGATGGAGCCCACCACGCGGTGACGGGCGCGGTTGACCTCAGTGATGCGCAGGCGGACCTTCTTCTTCAGCAGCTCGGTCATGGGCACATCGCGGCCCAGGCCGGACTGGGAGGCGGGCACGAAGACGCGCACGCCCTTCACGGACACCACGATGCCACCCTTGTTCTCCTCGGTGACGAAGCCCTCCACAGGCTCCTTGCTCTCCCGGGCGGCCTCGATCTCCTCCCAGCTCTTGACGGTGTCCAGGCGCTTCTTGGACAGGGTGACCACGCCCTCCTGATCGTTGACGCGCATGACGTAGGTCTCGATCTCGTCGCCCACCTTCACCAGGTCCTCCACCTTGGCGGAGGGGTCGTCGGACAGCTCGGACACAGGAATGTAGCCGGCGTGCTTGGTGCCCAGATCCACATAGATCTCAGTGGGCGTGATGCCTGTAACGACGCCAGTGACCTTATCCCCCGTATTTAAAGTTTTGATCGATTTCTCCAGCAGTTCAGCGAAGGATTCCTCGATCTCCATGATTTCATCGCTCATTTTGTCATAGACCTCCTTTATTATCCACGCCGGCGTGGATGCGCCGGCAGTGATACCGACAGAAGCGGCGGAAGAGAAACGTCCGGGCCTGAGATCGTCCGCTGTCTCGATCCTGAGCACCTCGGCCCCTTGGGCTTCGCACAGCTCGGCAAGCCGCCGGGTGTTGGAGCTTTTGGGGTCGCCGATGACCACCATGACCTCACACTGGGCGGCCAATCGCTGCGCCTCCCGCTGCCTTTTTGCAGTCGCTCCACATATTGTATCAAATATTTCCGCGTTTGTACACTCTTTTTTTGCTTTTTCTATGCACGGCTCCCAAATTTCCCGGGTGGAGGTGGTCTGAGAGACCATGGTGATGGGCCTGGACCGGCGCTCCGGCTCCCCGTCCAGCCACTGCTGGAACTGCAGCGCATCCTCCAATATCACCGGGTGGGCGCACCAGCCCGCGATGGCGGTGATCTCAGGATGGGTCGGCGTGCCGATGATCACCGGCTGTCGGCCCCGCTGCTCCGCCTCCGCCACGATCTGGTGGATGCGCACCACATTGGGGCAAGTGGCGTCCAGCACCTTCGCCCCCCGCTCCTCCAGCCGGCGGAAGGTCTCCCGCCCCTCCCCGTGGGAGCGGATGATCACCGTCTGGCCCGGGCGGGCCTGCTCGGGCGCGCTGATGCACCCCACCCCCTGTGCGGCAAGGCGGGCGATCATCTGGTCATTGTGGATGATGGGGCCCAGCATCACGCAGTCCCCTCCGCTCCGGGCGGCGTTCTGGGCCAGCTCCACCGCACGCTGCACGCCGTAGCAGAAGCCCGCGCTTTGGGCAAGTGTCAGCTTCATTGTCCGCTTTTCTCCTTCAGGGCCTGGATGCGGCGCATCATCTCCTCGGTGACCCGCTCATAGTCCTCCGCGGAGGGCCGGCGGCCCTCGATCTCGGGATAATAGGGCTCACCGATCACCACGTCGGTGCGGCGGAACCACCTGCGCCGGGCAGGCAGCCACACGGGAATGATGGGCACGCCGGCACGCAGGGCCAGCATGGCCGCCCCCGTCTTGGCGCTCACATCCTCCCCCTCCTTCACCCGGGTCCCCTCGGGAAACAGCAGCAGCTTATGCCCGTCCTTCAGGCAGCGCAGGGCGTGCTTGATGGCGGCCACGTCCGACTTGCCCCGGTCCACGCCGAAGATGCCCGCCTTTTTCAGCAGAAACCCGATCACCGGGATCTTCATCAGCTCCGCCTTGGCCATGATGTTCAGCTGTTGGTGTCGTCCAAAGGCGAACACGATAAAGAAGGGGTCGTTGGCCCGCTGGTGGTTGCCGCAGACCACCGCGCCCCCCTGAGGGATATTCTCCCTTCCGATGGCACGGCAGGGGTGGAACAGGTTGAAAAAGGGCCAGATCACGCGGTACAGCGCGGGATACCAACTCATCTCCCGATCCCTCCTTTGATGATGGCCAGCAGCCGGTCCAGGCTCTCCTCGGGCGAAAGGCCGGTGGTGTCCAGCAGCGCTGCGTCCTCCGCCTGCTTCAGCGGGGCTGCCGCCCGGTGAATGTCCATCTCATCCCGGGCCTGCACCTCCGCCAGCACCCGGTCATAGTCCGCCTGCTGGCCGCGCTCCAGAAGCTCCCGGTATCGGCGCCTCGCCCGCTCCTCCGGGCTGGCCGTGAGGAACACCTTCACATCGGCCCCGGGCAGCACCACGGTCCCGATGTCCCGCCCGTCCATCACCACGTCGCTGGTGCGGGCAAACTGACGCTGCTGCTCCAGCAGGAAGGCGCGCACCTCCGGGATGGCGGAGACCCGGGAGGCGTAGCCCGAGATCTCGTTGAGCCGGATCTCCCGGGACACGTCCCGGTCCATCAGGTACATGTGCTGCACACCCTGTCCGTCAAATTCGATCCTCAGCCGGATCTTTTCCAGCAGCCCGGACACAGCCTCCCGGTCAGAAGGATCCACCCCTTCCTCCCGGGCGAACAGGCCCACCGTGCGGTAGATGGCCCCCGTGTCCAGATACCGGAAGCCAAGCTTCTCCGCCGCCGCCCGGGCCAGCGTGCTCTTGCCCGCTCCCGACGGTCCGTCAATGGCGATATTGATCCGCTTCATCCTTCTTCTCCTCCCGACAGCGCGCTGTGCGCCGCGCTGCGCCCGGCAGCATATCCCGTCGCCCAGGCGATCTGCAGGTTGAACCCGCCGGTATAGGCATCCACATCCAGCAGTTCTCCTGCAAAGTATAGTCCCTTTACAAGTTTTGATTCCATAGTCTTTGGGTCGATCTCCTTGACCTTCACGCCCCCGGATGTGACGATGGCCTCGGCGATGGGCCGCTTTCCTCTGATGGGGATCTCCAGCCCCTTGAGCGCCGTCAGAAGCCTCCTGCGCTGCTCCCGGCGCACCTCGTTTGCCTTGGTGGAACCCGGAATACCGGACAGCTGTTCCATCACCGGGATCATCAGCCTGGGCACCAGGGCGGAGAGCACGTTGCTCATGTCCCGGTTGCTGTTCTCCTCCAGCTCACGCAGCAGCCGGGCGTCCAGCTTCTGCTCGTCCAGGGCGGGCTTGAGGTCGATCACCACGGTGTAGGACTCCTTCTCAAACTCCCTCAAATGGGCGCTGGCACTGAGGACCAGGGGGCCGGACAGTCCAAAGTGGGTGAACAGCAGCTCACCCTGCTCCTGAAAAACTGCCTTCCTTTTGCTGTTGAGCACCTTCAGTGTGACGTTGCGCAGGGACAATCCCTGCATCCGCTGGCAGAGGTCCCCCTCCGTCTCCAGAGGGACCAGGGATGCCGCCGTGGGCGTCACGGTGTGGCCGGCCTGCTCCGCCATCCGGTAGCCGTCTCCGGTGGAGCCTGTCCCCGGGTAGGACAGCCCGCCCGTGGCCAGGATGACGCACCGGGCGCCGCAGCGCTCGCCCCGCTCGGTCTCCGCGCCCAGCACTCTGCCGTCACCCAGCAGCAGCCGGACAGCGCGGTCCTCCGTCAGGCACACTCTGTGCCTGCGCAGCTGCCGCAGCAGAGCGTCGATGATGTCGGACGCCTTGTCGGAGCAGGGAAAGACCCGGCTGCCCCGCTCGGTCTTCAGCGGCACGCCGATGGACTCAAAAAACTCCATAGTCCTGGCGGGCGGGAACTGATCCATGACGCTGTACAGGAATTTTCCGTTCCCGGGGACATTGCGCAGCACCTGCTCCGGGGTGCAGTCGTTGGTCACATTGCACCGGCCCTTGCCCGTGATGTACAGCTTGCGGCCGATCTTGGCGTTGCGCTCCAGCAGCTGCACCCGCGCGCCCTGCTCCGTCGCCGCGATGGCGGCCATGCACCCCGCCGCGCCGCCGCCGATGACCAGCACGTCAGTCCCTGCGCTCATGTCTTCTTCCCTCATTTCCGCACAACAGAGCAGAACGAAAGCCCTTCGTCCTGCTCTGTCAGTCCAGGTCATTCCTGTGGTTCCGCTTTCTCGTATACGTCATACTCATCCCAGATCTTCTCCAGCGTGGAAAAGGTCCGGGCAAGATCCTCATTCTTCTTCCGCCCCACCGCCACGATCAGCGCGTTGATCAGGCTCAGCGGCGCCACCAGCGAGTCCACGAAGGAGGCGATGTCGCTCTTGGCCAGCAGGGTGTGCTGGGCGATGCCCGCCAGAGGCGAGGCCTCGCTGTCGGTCAGCGCGATGACCATGGCGCCCCGGTCCCGGGCGAATCTCATCGCCTTGACCGTGCGGCTGGAATAACGGGGAAAGCTGATGCCGATGACCACGTCCTCCCGGTTGACCCGGAGCATCTGCTCGAACATCTCGCTGACCGTGTTGGCGCTGATCTGCACCACGTTCTCAAAGATCAAATTGAAGTAGAACGTCAGAAAACCGGACAGTGCCGCCGAGGAGCGTACGCCGATGATGTAGATCCGCTTGGCCGCCACGATGGCGTCCACCGTCTCATTGAAATTCTCCCGGTTGGTCTCCTCGATGGTCATACGGATCTTCTCAATGTCCGACTGGAGCACCTTGGACAATACGTCCTGGTCCCCGATGCGGTCGTTGGACACCTCGATGCGCTGGATGGTGGTCAGCTTGTTGCGGATCATCTCCTGAAGCGCCTTCTGCATGGCGGGATACCCGTCGTACCCCAGCTCCACCGCGAAACGCACCACCGTGGATTCGCTGACGTTGACCGTCTTGCCCAGCCGGCTGGCCGTCATGAAGGCCGCCTTGTCATAGGACTCCAGGATGTAGGACGCGATCCGCTTCTGCCCTTTGGAAAAGCTGTTCATGTTCTTCTTGATGAATAGCAGGATATCTCTGTTCAAGGCCGGCCTCCCTCTGCCCGGGGCGATCCGCTGCGCTCAGGCATCATGCTGTGTTACTATCCATCATACCTGATTTTTTTTGAAATGCAAGTTTATTTGCAAGATTTTTTACCTTGGCTTGCATTTTTAATCCCCGCGCAGCAGGGCAAGCTCCTCCCCGGTCAGCGGCCGCCAAACGCCCGGTCTCAGAGCGCGGTCCAGGGTAAGTCCACCCTCCCGCACCCGCTTGAGCCGGACCACCTTCAGGCCAGCCTGGGCGCACATGCGCCGGACCTGCCGGTTTTTCCCCTCGTGGATGACGATGGAGAGCACCGTCTCCCCACCCGGCCGGTGGTCCAGCACCCGGACCTTCGGCGCGCGCAGCAGGACGCCGTCCAGCTCCATGGGCTGCAGCAGCCGCGCCAAACCCGCGTCCGCGTCCCCCAGCACCCAGGTGTGGTACTCCTTCTCCACCTCGTGGCTGGGGTGAGTCAGGCGGTTGGTCAGCTCCCCGTCGTTGGTGAGCAGCAGCAGGCCCTCCGAGTCCATATCCAGCCGCCCCACCGGCCAGACCCGCTCCCCGCAGCCGGACACCAGGTCGGCCACCGTACGCCTGCCCCGCTCGTCCGAGAGGGTGGTGACATAGCCTCTGGGCTTGTTCAGCATCAGCACCAGCGTCCGCTCCGCCCTGCGTACCGGGATGCCGTCCACCTCGATCCGGTCGGTCTCCGGGTCCGCCTGCGCGCCAAGCCCCACCACGGCGCCGTTGACCCTCACCCGCCCCTGTTCTATGTACCGCTCCATCGCCCTGCGGGAGCCAAGCCCGCAGGACGACAGGACCTTCTGTACCCTCTCCTTCATTCCCTGCTCCACGCCCCTTTCATCCGCTGGCCGGCAGGCCGAACAGGCCAGGGACCAGGATCTTTTTCAGCAGTTCCCGCACCGTCATCCCCTTGGCGATCTCCCGGGAGACGTCCCGGGTGCAGACCAGCTGCGTACTGCCGATCTCCGCTCCGTCAAGGAAATAGGTGATGCTCCCCACGCTCTGCCCCTCCTGCAGGGGGGCCTCCAGGGACTGGGGGATGTCGTAGCTGGCCGTCACCTCTTCCCCCTCTCTGAGGGGGTAGGCAACCGTCTCCGCGGCTGCTACAGGGACGAACCGCGTCAGGCTGGCGGTGACCGGCAGGGTGATCACCTCCTCCCCCGCCTCGATGACTGTCTGCCGGGGGTAGGCGGAAAAGCCGTAATCCAGCAGAGCGGTGTGGTCCGCCCAGTCATTGCCGTCGTTCAGGGTGACCGCGATCAGCCGCTGGCCGTCCCGCTGGGCGCAGGTGATCAGCGTCCGACCGGCCAGTATGGTGTAGCCCGTCTTCATGCCGATGCAGCCTTCATACTGCCACAGCATCTTATTGTGGTTGGTCATGGTCCGCCCGCCGATGGTCACCGTCTTGGTGGAGGCGATGGCCACGATCTCCTCATGCTTGAGACACTCCGCCGTCAGCACCGCCATGTCCCGGGCGGTGGAGTAGTGCCCCTCCTGACTCAGACCGTGGGGATTGACAAAGTGGGAATGGGCCATCCCCAGCTCCGCCGCCCGCTCGTTCATCAGCTGGGCAAAGGCCTCCTCGCTGCCCGCGCAGTGGCAGGCAAGCGCCGTAGCCGCGTCGTTGCCCGAGTTGAGCAGCAGGCCGTAGAGAAGCTCCCGGACAGTGAGTGTCTCCCCCTCCTTCAGGTACATGGAGGAGCCCTCCACCCCGATGCTGGCCGGATCGATCTCCACCGTCGCGTCCAGATCGGGCAGCCGCTCCACCACAAGCAGCGCGGTCATCAGCTTGGTGATGCTGGCGATGGCCCGCTCGCTGTCCGAATTGTGCTCATAGAGCACCCGCCCGCTCTCCGCGTCCATCAGGATGGCAGAGGATGCTGAAGTGCCCACCGCTTGCGCGGTGGGCACACAGGCACACAGCAGCACGAAGCACAGTATTCCGGAACAGATCCGCCTCAACACGGCACCACTCCCATCCCAACGGGTCTGCGGCTGTCCTGCCGGCACTCAGGCTGCCGGAGAACGCCTCACAGACCTTAGTATAGGTGGGAGCAGGGGGATTTAGTCAGCCAAATCCTTCTTTTCCTGCTGCTTTTCTATAAAACCGGTCACCCTGTCCATCACGTCGGGCACCATCTCCACCACCCGGTCCACCGTGGTGGCGGGCGGCGGCGCCACGGGCAGCACCTTCACCGTGCTCCCCTTGATCACCAGGAAGGCCACCGGCTGGATGTTCACCCCGGCGCCTCCGCCACCGCCGAACAGGTTGCCGGCGTCCGGCTTCTGGTTCTTGGTGGTAAAATCGGTCCCCCCGGAGGCAAAGCCGAAGGAGAGCTTGGACACGGGGATCAGGGTGACCTCATCCGTACGGATGGGCTGGCCGATGATCGTGTTGGCGTCCACCATCTCCCGGATCTTCTGCATGGTAGTGTTCATCAGGTCGTTGATGGGATGATTCTGTTCCATCTGTCAAGCCGCCTTTCTGTTCTTGCTCTGCATTTTTCTGTATTGCATCAGCTCCCGCAGCAGCGCGGTGCCGATATGAGCGCTCAAAGCGATCCCCTGCCCCACGGTCAGGGACACGCCCGCCCGGGCGCTGATGGCATATTCCTTCGCATCAAAGTCTGCCCGGATGGAGACTGTTCCATCCCTCAGCCGGACCGCCTGGTTCAGCATGGCCCACAGCCCGCCCATCACCGCGTTGGCCTGCCCGTAGCGGACGGCGCAGGCGGCGGGGTCGTCCCCGCCCGGGATGGTCAGCTGAAGCTCCAGCGGCTGGACCAGGACCTTTTTTCTCAGCCTTGCCGCAGCATCCAGCAGCACCGGCAGGCAGCGCCGGAACAGTCCGAAGCTGCCCCCCCTCTGCCTCTCCCCGGGCTGGCCGGGGCTCTCCCCTTTCTTTGGCCGCTTTTCCTTCCGGGGCCTGTGCTGCCCGCGCTTTTTTTTGAGCGGGAATACCGTCACACGGAGCGGACCGGTCCGGACCCGGACCCGCAGGCCGTCCCCGCCGTACTCCACCTCGCCGCCCACCCGAAGCAGGCTGAGCAGCCACAGGCACACCAGGATCGCCGCCAAAATGTACCATCCGGTCATCTGATCCCCGTCCTTATCCGCCCTCCCGGTCCTGCTCCGTCCGGAGCAGGGTCCGGGCCGCGTCCTCCAGTTCCTCGTCGGTCACCTCGCCGTCGGGCAGCTGCTCCTGCTCCCGGCGCAGCCGCTCCACCGCGGCCTGCATCTCCAGGGTGATCTGGCCGTCCTCCGGCGAGGAGTTGGGCAGCTCAGGCAATTCCTCCAGGCTGCTCAGGCCGAAGCTGCGCAGGAAATTCTTGGTGGTCCGGTAAAGGATGGGCCTGCCTGGCACAGCCAGCCGGCCGCTCTCCTCGATCAGGTCCCGCTCCAGCAGCAGGCTCATGGTATAGGAGCTGTCCACCCCGCGGATCTGGTCCACATAGGCCCGGGTGGCGGGCTGATAATAGGCGATGATGGCCAGCACCTCCAGCGCAGGCTGGGACAACCTGGCCGGGCGGCGGCTCTCCAGCGCCTTGCGGATGATGTCGGCATATTCCGGCGCGGAACACAGCTGGTAACTGTTGTCCAGCCGCAAAAGCCGGATGCCCCGGCGCTCATAGCTGTAATAGTCTGCCAGGCGCTGGGCCACCGCATCCACCGTGGGGCGGTCGGCCTCCAGGGTGAGGCACAGCCGCTCCACCCCCACCGGCTCTCCCGCCGCGAACAGGATACCCTCCAGCGCGGCCTCCATCTCCTTCAGTTCCATGGCTGTCCTCCTCAGTAGGCGTCAACGGTGACCTCAAGCTCGCCGCCGCCCTCCTCCGTACAGGTGACGGTGCAGTCCTCCTCCGTCCCCGCCAGGTGAAGTCTTCTTGCTTTACACAGCTCCAGCACCGCGATAAAGGTGGCCACGATCTCAGACCGGCTCCGGTTCCCCTTGAACAGGGCGCGGAACCGGGTCACACCGAACCGGGCCAGCCGCTGGAGGATCTCCCCCGCCTTGTCCGCCACGGGATAGGGCTCCCGGCCCACGATGCCCTGAAAGGCGGACACCGGCGGAGGCAGGCGGTTGTCGCTTCGCTCCAGCGCGGCGAGCATGGCATGGTAGATATCCTGGGGCTGGTGCACATAGCGGTACTGCTTATCCTCCGGAATGTGCTCCGGCACCTTGCACAGATAGTCCCGGCCCACGCTGTACCGGTCGGCAAGGTCAGGGATGACCGCCTTGATCCTGGTGTAGTTCTCGTTGCGCTGGTGGGCCTCCAGGCTGGCGATCAGCTGCTCCATCTCGGACAGGGCCTCCTCGTCGTGGATAGAGAGCAGCATGCGCGTCTTGATGTAGATCAGGTGGGATGCCATGGTGACGAACTCACTGGCCACCTCCAGGTCCAGGCGCTTGCGCTGGGCCATCCACTCCAGGTACTGGTCCAGGATGAGGGAGATCTGGATGTCCTTGATCTCCATCTTGTTCTTGCTCAGCAGGTGGAGGATCAGGTCCAGGGGGCCCACGAAGTCCTCCATGTCCTCCGCCTTCGCCTTGACCACCTTCTCCAGGTGGAAGATGGGACTTTCCAAGCACTCACCCCTCCCGGCAGACCCGCCGCCTTCAGAAGAAATAGTATTGCAGGATCTCAAAGGGGAACCGGGTCAGAACGCAGAACCCCTTCAGGCAGCCGCCCATCAGGAAAGACAGCGGCCCGCTGAACACCCCCAGCCACACCAGCACGATCACCAGGAGCATGAAATACTTCTCATACCGCAGGATGTGCAGATAGGCCCTCTCCGGCAGGAAGGCGAACAGCACCTTGGAGCCGTCCAGCGGCGAGATGGGGATCAGATTGAAGATGCCCAGACCCACGCTGAGCACCGCGACATAGCACAGTAGCAGGATCGCATAGCTCATCACCACGCTCTGGGGCCCGAAATACAGGCACAGGGAAGCAGCCCCCAGCGCCAGCAGGGCCAGCAAGAAGTTGGAGGCGGGCCCGGCCAGCGCGGTGAGCGCCATGTCCCGCCTGGGATGCCTGAACCAGCGCATATCCACCGGCACCGGCTTGGCCCAGCCCACCCGCACGGTGAGCATCATCAGCAGGCCCAGCGGGTCGATGTGGCTGATGGGGTTCAGCGTCAGCCGGCCCATCCGCTTGGCGGTGGGGTCGCCCAGAAGATCGGCCGCCAGGCCGTGGCTCACCTCGTGCACCGTGATGCAGAACAGGGCGGCGGCGGCGCTGAGCAGCAGGTAAATCAGCTGGGCGGCGTTGAAATTCTGAAGAAAGGTGCTGATCGAGTTCACTCTGTCCCCTCATTCTTCCCAATATTTCAGGTAAATATTGTACCACAGGCAGGGCGGATACGCAAGCCGTTCCCACGCGCGACCCCGGAACGCAGAGAAACGCCCGGTCCCCGCCCAGGGGACCGGGCCTCATCTCAGATCGCGTCACTCCGGCCGGCGATATGCCGCTCGATCTCAGACAGCAGCGCCTCCCGACCCGTCCCGTTCTCCGCTGAAAAGGGGATCAGCTTTACATTGTCGTCCAGTTCAAGCTCCTCACGGATCAGAGCCAGATTGCCCTCCAGCTCGCTCTTTTTCAGCTTGTCCAGTTTGTTGGCCGCCACCACGAAGGGCCGGCCGCTCTGCTTGAACCAATCGGCCATGGTGCAGTCGTTGGCGGTAGGCCGGTGGCGGGCATCCACGATGAGGATGCCCAGGGTAAGCAGGTCCGGCTGGGCAAAATAGGACTCGATCAGCCGGCCCCAGCGCTCCTTCTCCGCCTTTGGCACCTTGGCGTAGCCATAGCCCGGCAGGTCCACGAAGTAGGCCTTCCCATCAATTTTGAAATAATTGATATGGGTAGTCTTGCCCGGCGCGGCGCCCACCCGGGCAAAATTCTTCCGGCAGAGCAGACGGTTGATCACCGAGGATTTACCCACATTGGACCGCCCGGCAAAGGCGATCTGAGGCAGGCGGTCCCGGGGGAAATCCCGCTGGCCCGCCGCGGAGATGAGAAATTCCGCATTCTGCAGGTTCATGTCCGCCACCTCACTGCTTCAGGCGCAGATGGCCGCCCTCGTCCCGGCTGTGCTCCGCGCCGGCGTCCAGCCCGGCCAGCGGGCTCTGCTCCTCCGTCTCCAGCGCGGCGGCCAGCACCTGGTCGGCGCTCTCCACGGGGATGAACGTCAGGGCGGCCCGCACCGTCTGGTCGATCTCCTCCAGGTCCTTCTCGTTGTCCGCCGGGAGGATCACCGTCTTGATCCCGCTGCGCAGGGCGGCCATGGTCTTCTCCTTCAGGCCGCCGATGGGCAGCACCCTGCCGCGCAGGGTCACCTCGCCCGTCATGGCCAGCCCGGGCCGCACCGCGGTGCCCGTCAGGGCGGAGACGATGGCGGTGGTGATGGTGATGCCCGCCGACGGGCCGTCCTTGGGCACCGCCCCCTCCGGGAAGTGGACGTGGATGTCCTTCTCCTTGTAGAAGTTCTCGTCGATGCCCAGCTGTCTGCACCGGCTGCGGATGAAGCTCATGGCCGCCTGGGCGGACTCCTTCATCACCTCGCCCAGGTTGCCCGTCAGCTCCAGCTTGCCGGAGCCAGGCACCACGTTCACCTCCACCTCCAGCAGCTCACCGCCCACGGAGGTCCAGGCCAGTCCATTGACCACGCCCACCCGGCGCTCCAGCACCTGTCGCTCCGGGTAATACTTGCGCACGCCCAAGTATTCCTCAAGCTGGTCGCCTGTGATGCTGATCCGCTTTACATCACCTGATACCAGCTTCATTGCGGTCTTCCGGCACAGGGTGGCGATCTGCCGCTCCAGGATACGCACACCGGACTCCCGGGTGTAGGCGGAGATCACCTCCCGGATGGCGTCGTCGGTCACCTGCAGCTGCCGGGCCTTCAGCCCGTGGCGCTTGAGTTCCTTGGGCAGCAGGTGGCGGCGGGCGATCTGCAGCTTCTCCTCGTCAGTGTAGCTGGACAGCTCGATGACCTCCATCCGGTCCAGCAGCGGCCGGGGGATGGTGGAGGTGGTGTTGGCGGTGGTGATGAACATCACGTCGGACAGGTCAAAGGGCAGCCCCAGGAAATGGTCCCGGAAGGTCGCGTTCTGCTCCCCATCCAGCACCTCAAGAAGCGCGGAGGCGGGGTCGCCCCGGTGGTCCTGCCCAAGCTTGTCGATCTCGTCCAGCAGCATCAGGGGATTGCTGCTGCCAGCCTGGTTGATGGCGGCGATGATCCGGCCGGGCATGGCGCCCACATAGGTCTTCCGGTGTCCGCGGATCTCCGCCTCGTCGTGGACACCGCCCAGGGAAATGCGGGCCAGCTTCCGGTTCAGCGCCCGGGCCACCGACATGGCCACCGAGGTCTTGCCCACGCCCGGCGGGCCCACCAGACACAGCACCTGGCCCTTCAGGTCTGGCGCCAGCTGCTTGACCGCCAGGAACTCCAGGATGCGCTCCTTCACCTTGTCCAGGCCGAAGTGGTCCCGGTCCAGGATCTTTCGGGCCGCCTCCACGTTCACCCGCTCCTTGGTCTTTTTGTCCCAGGGCAGTTCCAGGCAAACGTCCAGATAGTTGCGCAGCACCGAGCCCTCGGAGGAGCCGAAGGACTGCTTGGCCAGGTGGGCCAGCTCCTTGAGCAGCTTCTCCCGCACCTGGTCGGGCAGCTCCCGCTCCACGATCTTCTTCCGGTACTCGTCGATCTCGTTGTCGCCGTACTCCCCTTCGCCCAGCTCCGACTGGATCACCTTCAGCTGCTCCCGCAGGAAATAATCCCGCTGATTGCCGTTGATCTGCTCCCGGACCTTGTTCTGCAGGTCGTCCTCGATGTTGAGGATCTCCACCTCCCGCTCCAGCATGCGGTGCATCTTCTCCAGGCGCCGCAGGGGGCGGACCTCGGCCAGGATGGCCTGCTTGTCCTCGTTGCGCATGGGGATGCTCTGGGCGATATAGTCCGCGATATAGCCAGGGTCCTCGCTGGCCAGGATGGTGATATAGGCCTCGGGGCTCATCTTGGGCGAGAGCTGGCAGTACTGCTCGAAGGTGTCGTAGACGCTTCGGATGCGCGCCTCGGTCCGGGCGGTCTTGGCGGGCGAGAGCGGCTCGGGCAGCTCCTCCACCTCAGCGATATAGTAGGGGTCCGTCTGGGTCAGGGAGCGCAGGCGGCCGCGGGTGCCTCCCTCCACCATCACCCGCACGGTATTGCCCTGCAGGCGCAGCAGCTGGCGGATGGTGGAGATGGTGCCCACCCTGTGCAGGTCGTCAAGGGCGGGCTTTTCGGTCATCAGATCCTTCTGGGACAGAAGGAAGATGGACTGCCCCTGCTCCATGGCGGCCTCCAGGGCGTGGATGGAGATATCCCTGCCCACGTCGAAGTGGATGTTCATGTTGGGGAACACCGTGATGCCCCGCAGGGCCATCATGGGAATGGTAAGGATTCGGTTCTTCACCGCTTCCATGTCAGATCACTTCCTCTCTTGGGAACGGTTGGGGAAAAAGCCGCGCAGAGGCCCTCCGGGCTTCCACGCGGCTTTTCTGTCGAAGGTCAGGAGGCGTTGCTCCCACGGGGAGCGGCTCCTCCCCGCTCGCTGTGCAGGCCAGCCTGCCTCAGCCGCGGTTTTTCCGTGCGCTGTTCATTCAGAATGAGCTGGGGGGGCACCTTGTCCCGCACGCTCTCTGCGGTGATGATCACCTTCTCGATCCGGGGATCGGAGGGCACGTCATACATCACCTGGGTCATCACTTCCTCCAGCACCGCCCGCAGGCCGCGGGCACCGATGTTGCGCTCGATAGCCTTGTCGGCCACAGCCTCCAGCGCCTCGGGCTGGAACTCCAGCTCCACGTCGTCATACTCCATCAGTTTGCTGTACTGCTTGACCAGCGCGTTTTTCGGCTCGGTCAGGATGCGCACCAGTTGCTCCTTGTCCAGAGCCTGGAGGGCGGTGATCACCGGAAGTCGGCCCACCAGCTCGGGGATGATGCCGAACTTCAGCAGATCGTGAGGCTGGATCTCCTTGAACAGGGCGCTGACATCCTTCTCCTTCCGGCTCTGGATCTCGGCCCCGAAGCCCATGCTCTTTTTGTCCAGCCGCTTCTCGATGATCTTCTCGATCCCGTCGAAGGCGCCGCCGCAGATGAACAGGATGTTGGTGGTGTCCACCTGGATGAACTCCTGATGGGGGTGCTTGCGGCCGCCCTGGGGCGGAACGTTGGCCACCGTGCCCTCCAGGATCTTCAGCAGCGCCTGCTGCACGCCCTCGCCGGACACGTCCCGGGTGATGGAGGTGTTCTCGCTCTTGCGGGCGATCTTATCCATTTCGTCGATATAGATGATGCCCCGCTCCGCCAGCTCCACGTCATAGTCGGCGGCCTGGACCAGGCGCAGCAGGATGTTCTCCACGTCGTCGCCCACATAGCCCGCCTCAGTCAGGGTGGTGGCGTCCGCGATGGCAAAGGGCACCTTCAGGATACGGGCCAGGGTCTGGGCGAACAGGGTCTTGCCCGAGCCGGTGGGCCCGATGAGCAGGATATTGCTCTTCTGCAGCTCCACGTCGCTGTCCCCGCCGAAGTAGATGCGCTTGTAATGGTTGTACACCGCCACCGACAGGGCGATCTTGGACTGCTCCTGTCCGATGATGTACTGGTCCAGCACCTGGCGGATCTCCCGGGGGGTGGGGATGGAGTCGGGCACCGCGAAGGCGGACTCGGTCTCCTGGTAGTTCTCCTCCTCTCCCAGGATGCCCAGACAGAGCTGCACGCACTCGTTGCAGATATAGGCGCCCGGCCCGGCGATCATGCGCTGGACCTGGTCCTGGTATTTGCCGCAGAAAGAGCAGCGGACGGATTTTTTCTCGTCGTTTTTAGCCATATGATACCTCATGTTGACACCGCAAAGGAGTGGAAGCGGTGTCCGCCCCACTCCTCTGCCATTTTAGCGCTTATAGATGACCTTGTCGATCAGGCCGTACTCCCGGGCCTGCTCCGCGGTCATGAAGTTGTCCCGCTCACAGTCGGCGGCCACCACATCGAAGGGCTTGCCGCAGTTTTCCGCCATGATGGTGGTCAGGTTCTTTTTGATCTGCAGCATCCGCTCGGCGTGGATCTGGATGTCGGTGGCCTGACCCTTGAAGCCGCCCAGGGGCTGGTGGATCATGATCTCCGCGTTGGGCAGGGCCAGACGCTTGCCCTTGGTGCCGGCCGACAGCAGGAACGCGCCCATGGAGGCGGCCATGCCGATGCAGATGGTGGACACGTCACACTTGACATACTGCATGGTGTCATAGATGGCCATGCCGTCGGTGACGGAGCCGCCGGGGCTGTTGATGTAGAACTGGATGTCCTTGTCCGGGTCCTGGGCCTCCAGGTAGAGCAGCTGTGCCACCACCAGGGACGCGGTGGTGGCGTTGACCTCCTCCCCCAGGAAGATGATCCGGTCATTGAGCAGGCGGGAGAAGATGTCATAGGACCGCTCTCCCCGGTTGGTCTGCTCCACAACATAAGGTACTAAACTCATGCGCTGTACTCCTTTTTCGCTGTGCTGCCCCGGGCGGCAGGTGCCGGAGCGCTGAAACAAGGATATTATATCCTCCCGCGCCCCGTCCCATACCGGGAAAGGCAGCCGCCCGTGCTCACTCGGCGGCGGGCTCCTCCTTCTTGGCGGTCTTCTTGGCGGCGGGCTTCTTCTCCTCGCCCTCCTCCGCCTTCTTACGGGTGGTCTTCTTGGCGGCGGGCTTCTTTTCCTCGCCCTCCTCCGCCTTCTTGCGGGTGGTCTTCTTGGCGGCGGGCTTCTTCTCCTCGCCCTCCTCCGCCTTCTCGGGGGCAGGGCCCGCCTTGGCGTTGGCCAGGACGAAGTCCCGGGCCTTCTGGATCAGCAGGTCGCTGCGCAGGTCGGCCTCGGCCACGGCGGACTTGATCTGCTCGGCCTCCATCTTGTACTGCTCGGCCAGGCGGGCGATCTCCGCGTCGATCTCCTCCTGGGTCAGCTCCATCTTCTCCGCAGCGGCCACGGCCTCCAGCGCCAGCTCGGACTTGATCTGGTTGGCGGCGGTCTCCTTGGCGTCGGTGCGCAGAGCGTCGGGGGTCATACCCATCATCTGCAGGTACTCGCTGAAGTCCATGCCGGAGCCCTGGATGCGGGAGGCGTAGTCCTGGATCATCTGGTCGGCGCGGTAGTCGATCATGGCCTGGGGCAGCTCCACGGTCATGTTGTTCACCAGCTGCTCCAGAATGGCGTTCTCATACTCCCGCTTAGACTGCTCGGCGCGGCGCTCGGCCAGCTTCTCCTTCAGGCTGTTCTTCAGCTCGTCCAGCGTCTCGAACTCAGACACGTCCTTGGCGAACTCGTCGTCCACCTTGGGGGTCACAGCGGTCTTCACCGCGTGCATCTTGACCTTGAACACCACGTCCTTGCCGGCCAGCTCGGGGGTGTAGTTCTCGGGGAAGGTGATGTTGATCTCTTTCTCCTCGCCGGCCTTCATGCCGATCACCTGGTCCTCGAAGCCGGGGACGAAGGAGTTGGAGCCCAGCTGCAGGTTGTACTTCTCGCCCTTGCCGCCCTCGAAGGGCACGCCGTCCTTGAAGCCCTCGAAGTCGATCATGGCGGTGTCGCCGCTGCGGGCCTCGCGGTCCACGTCCACCATGCGGGTGGCGCGGGCGATCAGGGGCTTCAGCTCGTCCTCCACGTCGGCCTCGGTGACCACGACCTCGCCCTTGGGCGCGGTCAGGCCCTTGTACTCGCCCAGCTTCACCTCGGGCTTCACGGTGACGATCGCCTTGAAGGTCAGGCCGTTCTCGCCCACCTCCTGCACCTCGATCTGAGGATAGCCCACGGCATCCAGCTTCTGGTCCAGGATGGCCTGGGAGTAGGCCACGGGATAGACCTCGTTGATGGCGTCCTCATAGAACACGCCGGCGCCGTACATGCTCTCGATGATCTTCCGGGGGGCCTTGCCCTTGCGGAAGCCGGGGATGCTGATGCTGTTGCGGTTTTTCAGGTAGACGCGGTTGACGGCGGCGTCAAATTCCTCGTGGCCCACCTCGATCAGCAGCTCAACGGTGCTGTTCTCTTTCTTTTCAGCGCTCTTGACGATCATTCTTTTTCCTCCTGTCGGCCCTCCCGGCGCCACTGTTCCCTGCCGGGCGGCCCTGTATATGTTCATCCGTAGTATTTTATCAGAGTTTCCCCTGAAATACCAGCCCTTTTTTTCTCAATCGCAAATTTTTTCGGGCTGAAAGCCGAGATAATCGGCGGAGACCATGGAATAGGTCACCCCGCCCACAGTTCCCTGGACGGCCAGCCGGTGGCTTGGGCCGTGGAGATGGCCGTAAAAGCAGCGCTCCACGCCGTACCGCTCCAGCAGCTCCATGATCTCCGGACAGCGGTAGCCCTCGTAGCAGGGCGGGTAGTGAAGAAAGCAGAACTTTCGCCGCTCCCCCGCCGCCTTCAGGGACGTCTCCAGCCGGATCAGCTCCCGGCGGAACACCTTCTCGTTGTGTCCCCCCTGGTCCTCCTCATAGAACCAGCCCCGGGTGCCGCACAGGGCGATCTCCCTCCACAGGGCGCAGTTGTTGTGCAGCAGCGCAAAGCGGTCCCAGCCATTGTCCCGGAAGAAGGCGGTCATCTTGGCCGCCGTGTTCCACCAGTAGTCGTGGTTGCCCTTGAGCAGCAGCTTCCGGCCGGGGAAGGAATCCAGGAAGGCGAAGTCCGCCCTCGCCTGCTCCAGGCTCATCCCCCAGGACACGTCGCCGCACAGCACCAGGGTGTCCTCCTCCCGCAGGACGGACAGGCCCCGGCGCAGCTTGTCCACATAGCCCTCCCAGGCGCCGCCAAACACGTCCATGGGCTTGCTGACCGACAGGGACAGGTGGGTGTCCCCCATGGCGTAAAGCGCCATCAGCCCAGCATCTCCAGCACCCGCTGGGCCATCTGCTCCTTCTCGGTCCAGCCGCTGAAGCGGATGGGCTTGCCCTTCAGTGCGGCCAGCGGACCGGGCACCGGACGGCCGGTGACCTGGGACAGCTGCTCCATGATCTCCACCCCCGCGGCCTGGTCGGCCACGCCCAGGGCGGTGAGCACGCTGTCGCAGAACTTGAAGGGGCTGGCAGTGGAGGCCACCAGGGTCTTGGTCTCGTCCCCCGTCTCCTCCCGGTACTTCTCCAGCACCCGGAAGGCCACCGCGGTGTGGGGGTCCAGCAGGTAGTCCTTCTCCCGGTAGATCCGGCCGATGGTGTCCACCGTCTCCTCCTCGCCGCACCACCCCGCGGCGAACAGGGAGCGGATGCGGCCTTTGATGGTGTCGCTCACCTCATACCGCCCGGTGCGGCTGAGCTGCTCCATGTAGCCGGTCACCTCGGCGTCCTCCCCCTTGGTCAGGGCGTAGAGCATCCGCTCCAGGTTGCTGGAGATCAGGATGTCCATGGAGGGCGAGATGGTGGTGTGGAAGGGCCGGTTGCGGTCGTACACCCCGGTGGTGAGGAAATCGGTGAGCACGTTGTTGCTGTTGGAGGCGCAGATCAGCTTTGCGATGGGCACCCCCATCTTTTTGGCATAATAGGCGGCCAGGATATTGCCGAAGTTGCCTGTGGGCACGCAGACGTTCAGCGGGTCCCCCGCCGCGATCTCCTCCGTGCGGAGCAGGTCGCAGTAGGCGGAGATGTAGTAGACGATCTGGGGCAGCACCCGGCCCCAGTTGATGGAGTTGGCGGAGGAGAAGAAGTAGCCCCGGCGGTCCAGCTCAGCGCGCAGCTCCGGGTCGGAGAACAGGCGCTTGACCCCCGTCTGGGCGTCGTCAAAGTTGCCCGCCACGGCGCACACGCCCACGTTCTCCCCCTCCTGGGTGCGCATCTGCAGCTCCTGCATGGCGGCCACGCCGTCCTTGGGGTAGAACACCAGGATCCGGGTGCGGGGCACGTCCCGGAAGCCCTCCAGGGCGCCCTTGCCGGTGTCGCCCGAGGTGGCCACCAGGATGCAGGCGTCCTTCTCCGCGCCGGTCTTTTCCAGCGCGCCGGAGAGCAGATGGGGCAGCATCTGAAGCGCAAGGTCCTTGAAGGCGCAGGTGGGGCCGTGCCACAGCTCCAGGGCGTAGGTGTTCCCGTCCACCTTGCGCACCGGTACCACCTGGTCGGTGTCGAACTTGTCCGGCCCGTAGGCCTTCACCGCGTACCCGGTCAGCTCCTTGACGGAATACTCCTCCAAAAACAGGTTCATCACATAGACCGCCCGCTGCTGGTAGGACATGGAGGCCAGCTCCTCCAGGGCATGGCCCGGCAGCCGGGGCAGGTAGGCCGGGGTCAGCAGGCCGCCGTCGGGCGCCAGCCCCTGGATGATCGCCTCCGCCGCGGAGAATTCCTTGCGCTTGTCTCTTGTGCTTATGTACTGCATCTCTCACTCACGATCCTCATCATATTGGAATAAAACAGATCTCTCACCAGGTCCTCGGGGTAGTTCTCCCGGAGCAGCCGCTCGTAGAGCAGAGCCAGGCCGCCGATGTGGCCGATCCCCTCGGGCAACGCGTCCACGCCGTCCCAGTCGCCTCCCAGGGCCACCGTGCGCGCCCCGCCCAGGGCCAGCATATGCTCCAGATGGGCCAGCACCGTGTCCAGTCCCGCCCGCTCTCCCAGGAACGCAGGGTAGAGATTCAGGCCGATCACGCCCGTTCTGTTTATTATGGCAGTTATCTGGGTGTCAGTCAAGTTTCTGGTGTGAAAAAATACCGCTCTGGCGTTGGAATGGGAGGCAAGCACCGGCCCCGCGGTGCAGTCCATCACGTCCCGGAAGCCCGGATCGGACAGGTGGGACACGTCCACCAGCATCCCCAGCTGCTCCATCCGCCTCACGAAAGCCCGCCCCAGCGGGGTCAGGCCCCGCTCCGGCCGGTCGCAGTGGCTGCCCGAGAGGGCGTTGGCGTGGTTCCAGGTCAGGTTCACCGCCCGCACCCCCAGCCGGAAGGCCCGCTCCAGCCCGTCCAGGCTGCAGCCCAGCAGCTCCGCCCCCTCCACCGAGAGGAAGGCGGCCGCCCTGCCCGTCCGGAACGCGGCCAGAGCCTCTGCGCCGGTGCGGCACGGGGCTATCTTATCATGGTTTTTCTCCATTTCCCGTCGAAACAGCGCGTACTGCGCGTCGAACTGCCCCGCCAGCCCCTCCTGCCCCAGCTCCTCCCGGTCGCCGAAGATGGCGAAGAACTGGGCGTAAGGGGTAAACCGGGCTGTCCGTTCCAGGTCCAGATGCCCGCCGTTCCTCTCCAGCCCCTCCCCCGTGCGCAGACAGCGGGACAGGGTGTCGCAGTGGCCGTCAAACAGCTCCATAGCTCCTCCTAAAACGCGTTCTCCACATACCGGATCTTCGGCCGCCGGGTCTCCATTCCCTGGGGGGCGTACACCTCCGCCACGTCGAACCGGGGCTGGAGCTCACTGGGATGCTCCGCCAAATAGAACGACGCCGTGGTGCGCAGCTTCTGCTGCTTCCGGGCGTCCACAAACTCCCGGGGCGCGGCGAAGTCTCCGCTGCGCAGCTTCACCTCCACGAAGGCCAGCACGCCGCCCCGCCGGGCGATGAGGTCCACTTCCCCGAACCGGCACCGCCAGCCCGACGCCAGGATCTCCCAGCCCTTTCCGCGCAGGTCCTCCGCCACCAGGGCCTCCCCCCAGCGCCCCAGCAGGCGCGCCTGTGCCCCGCTCACCGGTTTTTCAGGAAGCTGCGGCGGTGGACCGGGCTGGGCCCGTACTTGTCCAGAAGCGCATAGTGCAGCTTCGTCCCGTAGCCCTTGTGCCGGGCAAACTCATACTCCGGGTACTGCTCCGCAAGCCTGCACATGAAGCGGTCACGGCTCACCTTGGCCAGGATAGAGGCCGCCGCCACAGAGGCTGACAGGCTGTCTCCCTTTACGATCGTCTCATGGGGCGTGGTGATGGCGAAGCGGCTGCCGTGGTCCCGGTTGCCGTCGATGAGGGCAAACCAGGCCGCCGGGCGCAGCTGGTCGATGGCGGCCTGCATGGCCTTGATGCGGGCGTTGAGGATGTCGATCTCGTCGATCTCTCCGGCGTCCACGCTGGCCACCGCCCAGGCCAGCGCCCGCTCCTGGATGACGGGGAACAGCTGCTCCCGCTTCTTCTCCGAGAGCTGTTTGGAGTCGGTCAGGCCGGGGATCTCCAGTTCAAAGGGCAGGATCACCGCCGCGGCGTACACCGGTCCGGCCAGGGGGCCCGCACCCGCCTCGTCGCAGCCGCACACCAGCTCCAGTCCCCGCGCCCGGCACTGCCGCTCATAGCGCCAAAGGTCAAGCTCCTTCTCCATCCTGTCCTCCCAGCTCCTCCGGCCGCTCCAGCGTCATGCGGCCCAGCTTGCCGCTGCGGTATTCCTCCAGCAGCACCCGGGCCATCCTCTCCAGGTCCGCCTCGCCCCCCGAGATGAGAAAGCCGCGCTTCCGCCCCGCCTGCTCCAGCAGCTGCCAGCCCTCCGCCGGCTGGGAGAGGTCCAGCTTGTACCGCGCCTCCACCGTCTCGGGGTAGTGTTCCGCCAGCAGGGCCATCAGGCTGGAGGCCAGCTCCTCCCGGTCGATGATCTCATCCCGGATGGCGCCGGTGTAGGCCAGGTGCATCCCGATGCGCTGGTCCTCAAACTTGGGCCATAGGATGCCCGGGGTGTCCAGCAGCTCCAGCCCGGAGCCCACGTTGACCCACTGCTTGCACCGGGTGACCCCCGGCCGGTTCTCCGCCTTGGCCGACTTGCGCCCGGCCACTTTATTGATAAAGGTGGACTTGCCCACGTTGGGGATGCCCACCACCATGGCGCGCAGGGGGCGTCCGGTCTGGCCCCGCTGAGCGTAATACTTCAGCTTTTCCCGCATCATGGTCTTGACGGCGGCGGGGAACTGTTTCACCCCGGCGCCCGATTTGGCGTCGGTCTCCAGCACGCTGTGACCCCTGCCCCGGAAATACGCTCCCCAGGCCCGGTTCATGTCCGGGTCGGCCTGGTCGGCCCGGTTGAGCACGATCAGCCGGGGCTTGCCCGCCGTCAGCTCATCCAGGTCTGGATTCCTGCTGGAGATGGGGATGCGCGCGTCGATGATCTCCACCGCCAGGTCCACCTGGCGGATGTCCTCCGCCATCTGGCGGCGGGTCTTGGTCATATGGCCCGGAAACCACTGGATGTCCATGCCCTTGCTCTCCTTTCCCGTCCGGGCGCCGCCCGGACCCGCCCCACAGGGCGGCGCTTTCCTATTATCTTATCACAGTTTTGTCTCCATGGATACCGGAAACCGGTCTGAAGACGGAAAAAGAGAGGCGTCATGCCGACGCCTCTCTTTTCTTTGGAATGTTACAGGGACTCCTTCAGCTTGGCAGCCTTGCCCACGCGGTCGCGCAGGTAGTACAGCTTGGCGCGGCGCACCTTGCCGTGGCGGACGACCTCGATCTTGTCCACAGTGGGCGCGTGGATGGGGAACACCTTCTCCACGCCGACGCCGTAGGACAGGCGGCGCACGGTGATGGTCTCCTCGATGCCGCCGTGCTTCTTGGCGATCACGGTGCCCTCGAACACCTGGATACGCTCACGGTTGCCTTCCTTGACCTTGATGTGCACCTTGACGGTGTCACCGATCTGAGCGGTGGGGGCCTCGTCCTTCATATACCGCTCGTTGAACGTTTTCAGCAGATCCATTGTAATACTCCTCCTAAGTTTATAGGCGTTCGTAAGCGCGTTTCCGGCGCGCCCATGCGCGCCCGCCCAGAGGACCACCCTTTATTGAGACTGAAGTATGATACCACAAACGCTGTTGAAATGCAAGGATTATTTCACCATTTTTCCGCTTTTTCAGCGGAAGGGCTGCCCCGCCTCGTCCAGCGCCTCCCGGCGGTGGCACCAGCTCAGCTCCGGGGCCAGCTCGGGCCGCTCGGCGCGCAGGGCCTCCACGATCAGCTCCGGGTTGAGTCCCGGGTTCTGGGCGGCCAGCACGGTATTGAGAGTCAGCCGCGCTCCCTCCCGCTCCAGGCTCCAACTCCTGATGCGGGGGATGACGTCCACCTCGGTATAGCCGCATTTGGCCTTTTTCGTCTTTTTGCGCACCACCAGGCTCTCCCGGCCCAGAAGTTCCTCCAGCGCCTGCCTCGCCTGCTCGGCGGCGGACTGCTCCGGATAGTCCAGATCCACCCGGTAGTCCAAAAAGGCCAGCTGCTTGATGGGCCGGCCGCCCTCATAGCAGTCCAGCACCCGCACCCCCTCGGGCAGCGCCCCGTTCAGCCGCCGGACCACCTCCTCCCCCGCCAGGGGAGCCTGGAGGCCGAACTCCAGGATCTCGCACTGGCTGGAATAGCCCAGGGACAGGGGCAGCGCGATGGAGATGAAGGCGTGGGGGTGGAACCCCTCGGTGTGCTTGATGGGGATGCCGGCCCGGAAGAAGGCCCGCTGGAAGGTGCGCATCAGGTCCAGGTGGGAGATGAACCGGGCCCGGCCCGCCTTTTCAAACAGCAGACGGTGGTCAACCATCGCACACACCTCCGTTCAGTCGGTTTGCCCCGCAGCCGGTGCACTGCCTGCGGCAGTTGGGGGTGATGAGGGCGCGGTAGCACTGCTCCCGCTCCCGCCACAAAAACTCCCGGCGCACCCCGGCGGTGATCATGTCCCAGGGCAGCAGCTCGTCCTTCTCCCGCACCCGGTGGACGTAGAAGGACGGGTCCAGCCCGCAGCGCCGGAAGGCCTTCATCCACCGCTCAAAGGAGAAATATTCGCTCCAGGCGTCCAGCTTTGCACCGTCCCGCCAGGCCGCCTCGATCACGTCGGCCAGACGCCGGTCGCCCCGGGCCAGCACGGCCTCCAGGTAGCTGGTCTCCGGGTCGTGCCAGTTGTAGGTGATGGACTTGTCCCGCTTCAGCGCGTCCCGCAGCAGGTTCACCTTGCGCTGGTACTCCTCCATGGTGTTCTGCGCCTCCCACTGGAAGGGGGTGTGGGACTTGGGCACGAAGCAGGAGGTAGACACGGTGATGCGCACCCCGCGCTTGGGATCGGGGGCGCACTCCCGCCAGGTAAAGTAGACCTTCCGGGCCAGGTCCGCGATGCCAAGCACGTCCTCATCGGTCTCGGTGGGCAGGCCCAGCATGAAGTACAGCTTCACGCTGCTCCAGCCGCCGGTGAAGGCGGTGCGGCAGGAGGTGAGCAGGTCCTCCTCGGTCACGTCCTTGTTGATGGCGTCCCGCAGACGCTGGGTGCCCGCCTCGGGGGCGAAGGTCAGCCCACTCTTGCGCCCGGTCTGCAGGCGCTGCATCAGGCTCATGGAGAAGTTGTCCGCCCGCAGGGAGGGCAGGGACAGGCTCACATGGTTGGGCACACAGTAGTCCAGCAGGTCGTCGCACAGCTCCACCAGCGGCGGATAATCGCTGGTGGACAGGCTGGACAGGGTCATCTCCTGGTAGCCGGAGGAGCGGCAGGCGTCCTTCCCCTGCCGGGCCAGCAGTTCCTTGCTCCGGGAGCGCACCGGGCGGTAGACATAGCCCGCCTGGCAGAACCGGCAGCCCCGGATGCAGCCCCGGAACAGCTCCAGCATCACCCGGTCGTGGACGATCTCGGTGGAGGGGATGATGGTGTCCACCGGGAAATAGGCCTGGTCCATGTTCCCCACGATCCGCTTGGTGATGACGGCGGGCGCCCCCTCCTCCGGGGTGAAGGAGGCCAGGGTGCCGTCCTCCCGGTAGGTCACGGTATACAGGGAGGGCACATACATTCCGGGGATCTGGGCCAGACGGCGCAGCAGCTCCTTCCGGCTCCAGCCCTCCGCCTTCCCCTTCCGGCAGCACTCCACCAGCTCGGGCAGGGCTTCCTCCCCCTCGCCGATGGAAAACACGTCCACAAAGGCGGCCAGCGGCTCGGGGTTATAGGCGCAGCTGCCGCCCGCGATGACGAGCGGGTGGTGCTCGTCCCGGTCCGCCGCCCGGACGGGCAGCCCCGCCAGGTCCAGCATATCCAGCACGCCGGTGTAGGCCATCTCATAGCCCAGGGAGAAGCCCACCACGTCGAAGTCCCGGATGGGGTCCCCGCTCTCCAGGCCGTACAGGGGCAGCCCCGTACGGCGCAGCTCGTCCTCCATGTCCCCCCAGGGGGCAAAGACGCGCTCGCACCACACGCCCTCCATCTTGTTGAGCACCCCGTAGAGGATGCGCAGTCCCAGGTTGGACATGCCGATCTCGTAGGTATCCGGGAAGCAGAAGGCAAAGCGGAAATCCACCGTCTCCCGGTCCTTGACTACGGCGTTGTATTCTCCGCCGGTATAGCGCGCAGGCTTCTGCACATTGTGGAGCACCTGCTCAAGCTGCCGATCCATGGCTCTCCTCCAAAACATCGTTATGATGCTCCATTGTAGCCGTTTCTCCGCCGCTTGGCAAGTCTTTTCCTCCCCCGCAGCGCCCCCAGCAGCAGCCAGCCGCCCACGAGCAGCAGGGTGAAATTCCTCCCGCTGCGCCACAGCACCGCCGTCCCCGCCGCCGCCGTCACCAGACTCAGCCCGGCGGTCAGCCGGCGGCAGGCCCGGGCGGCGGTCCCCTCGTCCCGCAGGGCGGCCAGCGCATGGTACAGGATGCGCCCGCCGTCCAGGGGGTATACGGGCAGCAGGTTGAAAAGCCCCAGGGCGAGGCTCATCCCGGCAAACACGGGGAACCAGCCTCCCAACAGCCAGGCCAGCGCCAGATTCACCGCCGGGCCCGCCGCGGCGGCCAGGATCTCTCCGCCGTAGGAGAGCGCACAGCTGCCCCTCAACCGGATCTCCGCCCCCGCCGCCCCCAGCACCATCCGCTCCACCCGGCCTCCCAGCGCACGGATGGCGGCAAGGTGGCCCAGCTCATGGAGGGCGCAGGCGGCCAGCGCCCGGGGCAGCAGGCACTGCTCGTCAAAGTAGAACAGCAGCGCCGCCAGCAGCAGGAAGCCCCCGCCGATCTCCAGCCTGCCCAGGCGCAGTCCCTCAGCCCTGCGCAAAGTACCACGCCGGGTCGGTGCGCGTCCCGGCCACGCACAGTTCAAAGTGGAGATGGCTGCCGGTGGTCAGGCCGGAGTCCCCCACCGTGGCCACCTGCTGGCCAAGCGCCACCGTGTCCGCCTCAGAGACTTCCACCGTGTCACAGTGGGCATAGAGGGTGGTGATCCCGTTTCCATGGTCCAGCTGGAAGTACTTGCCGTAGGTGGTGCTCTCCCCGGTGAACGCCACCGTCCCCGCGGCGAAGGCCGCGATGGCGGTGCCCTTGTCGGCGGCGATGTCCACCCCGTAGTGGAACTTCACGCCGCCCTCCACCGGGTGCTCCCGGTAGCCGAAGTCAGAGCTTTTCGTGCCCTGCACCGGCACGGTCCACTGGAGGGTGCCGATGGACAGCCGGTCCATGGTGGCGTCCTCCGGCAGCGCCTCGCCCTCGTAGGGCACCTGCTCCACCACCGCGCCCACCGGGAGCACTGTCTCCTCCTCCGGTTGCTCCGGCTCCGCCTGTCCTTCCTCAACGGCGGCGGGCGTGCCGGCCTCCGGCTCCAGCCACAGCCTGCGGCAGGCCGCCTCGTATCCGGAGGGGCCGGCGCTGAGGAATCGGGCCTCGCCCTGGGACACCGCGCCGCTCAGCGCCGGGTCTGGCTCCTCCACGGCGCTGATGCCGAACACCGTCACGCAGAACTCTCCCACCGCCTCGGACACCGGGCGCTGCCGACCGATGGCCTCGCCCAGCCGCTCGAAGGCGCCCTTGAAATCCACGCTCCGGCCCAGCACGGCGGCGGCCTGCTCACCCACCTGCACCATCTGTCCGGGGAACACTCCCCTGCCCACCAGCACGGCGAGGAACACCGCCAGGCAAAAGCCCAGCTGCAGCAGCCGCTGGCGCTCCCTTCTGCCCAACTCCGCCCGTCTGTTCCCCTTCGGCCTGTGCGCCGCCCCGCCTCCGCGGGTCCTGACCCGTTTTCTCATGGTGGTCCCCCCTTGCTCCCGCACCCGTTCCCTCCATCCTATTCGGACGAGCCGGCGGTTATGCCCCGGCAAAAACAGATTGAGATTCCCCGGCCGGCATGGTAAAATAAAGATACTTTGAATGTACAGGGAGGTATGCGCCATGGAAGCTGACGAGCGCAAGGTCCAATACCATATCATGTGCAGAGAGGGCGACGTGGGGCGGTACTGCATCCTGCCCGGCGATCCGGGCCGGTGTGAGCTCATCGCGTCCTTCTTCGACGATCCGGTGAAGGTGCAGGTCAACCGGGAGTACACCACCTACACCGGCACCCTGCTGGGAGAAAAAGTCTCGGTGGTCTCCACCGGTATCGGCGGCCCCTCCGCCTCCATCGCCATGGAGGAGCTGGCCAACATCGGGGCGGACACCTTCATACGGGTGGGCACCTGCGGCGGCATCCGGCTGGACGTCAAGAGCAACGACGTGGTCATCGCCACCGGCGCCGTGCGCATGGAGGGCACCAGCCGGGAGTACGCCCCCATCGAATTCCCCGCCGTGCCCGACTACCAGGTGCTCTCCGCCCTGGTGGAGGCCGCCGGAGAGCTGGACTACCGCTGGCACGCCGGGGTGGTGCAGTGCAAGGATTCCTTCTATGGACAGCACTCCCCTCACCGCATGCCCGTGTCCTGGCAGCTGGAGCAGAAGTGGGAGGCCTGGAAGCGCCTGGGGGTGCTGGCCAGCGAGATGGAGTCCGCCGCCCTGTTCGTGGTGGCCGCCTCCCGCCAGCTGCGCTGCGGCTCGGTGTTCCACGTGGTGTGGAACCAGGAACGGGAGGCCGCCGGTCTGGACCAGGAGGAGTCCCACGACACCACCTCCGCCGTGCGGGTGGCCGTCGGTGCGCTGAAAAAATTGATCCTGGCGGACCGGGGCTGAGGCCCGGTCCGCCGGGGCCCGGTCTGTCATCCGGCGGACCGGGCCCTTTTTCTCTCCACACCGGATCTGCGCCGCCATTGTGCCGAATTTCCGGCGGCGGGGCCCTCCGTTTTTGTCGAATCGCCGCCCCCGCCCGTCTTGCATTTTCCGGCGGGGATTGGTATGATAATGGATAACTTCTTTTTTCCGCCTGCGGGGCGGACAATCTGTGTTTCAATATGACCGGAGGTTGCTGTATGGTTACTGTAATCAAAGAGGGCGCCTATTACCACGACGGGGTGCTCATCTCCCCCGCCGACGGTGCGGCCCTGTCCTTCACCCCCCAGTTGGGGCGCGCCGCCACCATGGCCTATCGGATCCTGGATGCCCACAACACCAGCGGGTCCATGGAGTCGCTGAAGCTCCGCTTCGACGCCATGGCCTCCCACGACATCACCTATGTGGGCATCATCCAGACCGCCCGGGCCTCCGGGCTGGAGGAGTTCCCCCTGCCCTACGTGCTCACCAACTGCCACAACTCCCTGTGCGCCGTGGGCGGCACCATCAATGAGGACGACCATGTCTTCGGCCTGTCCGCCGCCAAGAAGTACGGCGGCGTGTTCGTCCCCGCCCACCAGGCGGTGATTCACCAGTACATGCGGGAGCGCTACGCCGCCTCGGGCAGCATGATCCTGGGCTCTGACAGCCACACCCGCTATGGCGCCTACGGCTGCATGGCCATCGGCGAGGGCGGCCCGGAGCTGGTCAAGCAGCTGCTGTGCAAGACCTACGACGTGTCCTACCCCAAGGTCATCGCCGTCTATCTGGAGGGCGCGCCCAAGCCCGGCGTGGGACCCCAGGACGTGGCTCTGGCCCTCATCGGCGCCACCTTCAAGGACGGCTTCGTGAAAAACGCGGTGCTGGAATTCTTCGGCCCCGGCGTGGCCAACCTGTCCATGGACTACCGCTCCGGCATCGACGTGATGACCACCGAGACCGCCTGCCTGTCCTCCGTCTGGTCCACCGACTCCACCGTAGAGGAGATGCTCTCCGCCTTCGGCCGGCCGGGCGACTTCCGGGAGCAGGCCCCCCTGGAGGGCGCGTGGTACGACGGCGCGGTCCGGATCGACCTGTCCAAGGTCAAGCCCATGATCGCCCTGCCCTTCCACCCCTCCAACGCCTACACCATCGCCGACTTCAAGGCCAACATGGCTGACCTTCTGCACCAGGTGGAGCAGGACGCCGTGAAGTCCCTGGAGCTGAAGACCGCGCCCCCCTCCCTGCTGGACAAGATCGTGGACGGCCAGTTCCACGTGGACCAGGGCGTCATCGCCGGCTGCTCGGGCGGCACCTACCAGAACCTGCTGCGGGCCTCCGAGATCCTGGACGGCTCCTCCATCGGCTCGGACGCCTTCTGGCTCAGCTGCTATCCCGCCAGCCAGCCCGTGATGATGGAGCTGACCCGCAAGGGCGCCATCACCTCCCTGATGGCGGCGGGCGCCTCCATCCGTTCCTGCTTCTGCGGTCCCTGCTTCGGCGCGGGCGACGTGCCCGCCAACGGGGCCTTTTCCATCCGCCACTCCACCCGCAACTTCCCCAACCGGGAGGGCTCCAAGCCCGGCGAGGGCCAGATCTCCTATGTGGCACTGATGGACGCCCGCTCCATCGCGGCCACCGCCCTGAACGGGGGCGTGCTCACCGCCGCGGACGAGCTGCCCAATGTGCCCGCCGACCCCGCTGTGGAGCCCTACACCCATGACCCCTCCCCCTACCGCTCCCGGGTCTACTACGGCGTGAACCACCCGGAGAGCGACACGCCGCTGGTCTTCGGCCCCAACATCGCCGACTGGCCCGAGCAGGTGGCCCTGCCCCAGGACCTGGTGCTCACGGTGGCCAGCGCCATCTACGACCCCGTCACCACCACCGACGAGCTGATCCCCTCGGGCGAGACCTCCTCCTACCGCTCCAACCCCCTGCGTCTGGCGGAGTTCGCCCTGAGCCGCAAGGACCCCCAGTACGTGCCCCGGGCCAAGGCGGTGCTCTCCGTGGAGAAGCTGCGCCGCACCGATCCCGATGATCCCGCCGTCAACGCCGCTCTGGAGGGCCACGACCCCGCCGTCACCGGCCTGGGTACCCTGGTGATGGCGCTCAAGCCCGGCGACGGCTCCGCCCGGGAGCAGGCGGCCTCCTGCCAGCGGGTGCTGGGCGGCTGCGCCAACATCGCCCGGGAGTACGCCACCAAACGCTACCGCTCCAATGTGGTCAACTGGGGCATGCTGCCCTTTGTGGCCCCCGACGTGGAGCAGTGGCAGCTCCAGCCCGGCGACCGGCTGTTCATCCCCGGCATCCGCGCCCTGCTGGAGGGCGACGGCGAGTCCATCACCGCCCAGCTGCTCCGGGACGGCACCAGCCGCGAGGTGACCCTCACCCTGCCCGGCCTGACCCGCGAGGAGCGGGACATCATCCTGGCAGGCTGCCTCATCAATTACTACGCTCAGTGATGTCCCGCTCCGGGACCCGCAAGCGGGCCGCGCCCGGCGCGTACAAGCGTTTTGCCCCTGCAAAACCTTGCTCCCGGCGGGATCCATTCCCGGCGGGAGGTCATCTGATCGGGGCCCCATGCGGTCTGCCGCATGGGGCCTGCGGGACATCATCCTGGCGGGCTGTCTCATCAACTACTACGCTCAGTGACCAGTCACCGCGATCTGCCCCCGGTGGGATCCACCGGGGGCAGATTTTTACCTTTTTATGAAACCAAAACCGCCTGTCCACCGTGTATGGGGTGAAAGGAGGTAAGCCCATGGACCAATGGTGGAACGACCCGGCGGAGCTGGCCGGGCGGTATGCCGGAGAAGTGTTCCGGCTGGCCTATGCCCGGACCGGGCGGCGGGCCGACAGCGAGGACGTGATGCAGGAGGTGTTCCTCCGGCTGCTCCGCGCCCGTCCCGCCTTTCGGGACGGGGACCACGCCCGGGCCTGGCTTCTGCGGGTGGCGTCCAACTGTGCCAACGACTGGTTCCGCGCCCCGTGGCGCAGGCGGGAGGCTCCCCTCAGCGATGCCCTCCCCGCTCCGGAGGCGCCCCGTCCCGGCGGCGCGCTGGAGGCCGTGCTGGCCCTGCCCCCCAAATACCGCATCCCCATCCATCTGTACTACTACGAGGAGCTGTCCGTTGCCGAGATCGCCGCGGTCCTGGGCCGGAGCGAGGGCGCCGTGAAAACACAGCTGTTCCGGGCCCGGGCCATGCTGCGGGATCTGCTGAAGGAGGATGAAGATGTTTCAGAAGGACTATAAACGGGACCTGTCCGGCCTCTCCCCCTCTCCCGCCGCGCTGGAACGGCTGGACGGACTGCTGAAGGGCGGCAGAAGGCAGCGGCTCATGCTCCGCCATCCGGGGCGGCGGGCAGTCGCCGCCGCCGTGCTCTGCGCCCTGCTTGCCTTGACCGCGGCAGCGGCCGGGCCCACGGTGTGGGACGCGCTGACCGCCCATCTGGGGTCCTTCACCGCCTATCTCACCGGCGGTGGGGCAAACAGCGTCAGCTCCGGGGTGGAGCTGACGGTGGCGGGAGCTATCTCCGACGGGGCGTCGGCAAAGGTCTATCTCATCGCCCGCGACCGGGAGGGGCGGCTGGACGGGCGCGCCTCCGCCGCGCTGGACCTGGAGGGAGCCAACAGCTGGGGAGCCCGGGCGCTGGCCTACGACGAGGAGAGCGGCACCCTGCTGCTGGAGCTGGAGGCGGACGGTCTCACCGACGGCGGAGCGCTGGCCCTCACCGGCGGGACGCTGACCCCCGGACAGTATTGGGCCACCCGGCATCTGGACCCCGCCGGAGTGTCCCATGAGCCGCTGGAGTGTACCGTCACCGACTACGGCCGCGCGGTGCTTCTCCCCGGCCAGGCCGGGCAGACTTTTGACGGGCTGGACGGCCTCACCCTGATCTGCGGCTTTGACAGCACCGGGACCTTCCACCTCCGGGCCGTGCTGGAGAAGGGATATTCCATGACCGCCCCCGTCCAGGTGTTCGCCGTATCCTCCGACGGGAGCGCCTGTATCCCGGAACCGGAGGACCGGGCCCATCTGGCCGACGGGCAGGACGTGGTCCTCCCGGGAGTCTCCCGGGAAAACTGGGATCAGGTGACGGACCTGTGGGTCTCCCTCAGCTACAAGGGTCCGGAGGAGCCCATCGAAGGAGACTGGACCCTCACCCTCACCGCCCGGGAGACGGCGGGCGTATCCACCCCGGCGGACTTCTCTCTGGACGTCTCCGCCGGGACCACGGTGACCGGAGTGTCCCTCTCCCCCCTGGGCGTGGTGGTGGAGTACACCGGCCAGCCGGGTGATCTGCCCCCGGACGCGGTGGAGGTGGCTCTGGCCGGCGGCTCCTCCCCGGAGTGGGGGGAGACGTCCGCCTGGAACTGGGGAGGCGAGGGCTACCTGATCCGCCGCTTCGCCGCCCCCGCGGAGATCGAAGGAGCGTCGGCGGCCCTGTTCGGACAAACGGTGCCCCTGGCGTAGGGTCCAGAGCCGGGCATAAAAACGCCCCCCGGAAGGAGGAATTCACCTTCCAGGGGGCGTTTGCCGTGTGCGGATTCAGGAGAGGATCAGCAGATCGGTGACGGTGTAGGGGAACATGTGCTCGCCCTCGGTGAGGATGACCTCGAACTCACAGATCACGCTGCCGTCCTCCAGGGAGACGATCTGGCCGGGGACCAGGAAGCTGTTCTCCCCGCAGGGGGTCCCCTCGCCCAGCACGGTCTCGCTCAGACCGGCGTCGCCCCGGGCGATCACATAGGAATCGGTGGCGGCGTCGTAGTCGATGCTCTCCCGCAGGGACGCGGGGATCTCGGGCAGGCCGCTGTACTGGGTGAACAGGGAGGCGGCGTAGTCGCTGACCACTTCGCTGGGGAAGGCGATGGTGTCGTCCTCCACCACAGCCCGGGTGTCCTCGCTGCCGTAGATGCCCAGCATGTAATACAGGGAGGCCCAGAAGAAGTCATCGGAGTTGGGACGGTAGGAGTAGCCCCGCTCCAGCATGCACATCACCAGGCTGTCCACCGGAGGGACCGCCGCCTCGAAGTCCCCGGCGTCCGACTGGGCGGAGGCAGGTTTGGCAAAGGCGACACCCGTCACGATCATCACAGCCGCCAGCAGCGCAACCATCAGCTTTTTCATCATACCTGCCTCCTTATCCTGGTCTGATTTTATTATAGCCATTCCACCGGAAACCTTCCTCTCGTTTTCATTACGCCACGGTGAAAAAAAGGTTACAGATTTTTACACGTGTTGGAACTGGTTGTAACCCTTTGCCGGCGCTGTCCCGGCAAGTCCATCCTATGCCGGGCCTGTCCCGGTTATGCCGGTCTTGCCCATACAAGAAAGGGAGCGCGCCCGCGGGCGCGCTCCCTTGTTCCTTTCCTTTGCCTCAGTTCAGGAAGTCTTTCAGCTTCTTGCTCCGGGAAGGGTGGCGCAGCTTGCGCAGCGCCTTGGCCTCGATCTGACGGATGCGCTCCCGGGTGACGTTGAACTCCTTGCCCACCTCCTCCAGGGTGCGGGTGCGGCCGTCCTCGATGCCGAAGCGCAGCTTGAGCACCTTCTCCTCCCGGGGGGTCAGGGTGGACAGCACCTCCACCAGCTGCTCCTTGAGCAGGGTGAAGGAGGCCGCCTCGGCGGGCTCGGAGGCGTCCTCGTCGGGGATGAAGTCGCCCAGGTGGGAATCCTCCTCCTCGCCGATGGGGGTCTCCAGGCTGACCGGCTCCTGGGCGATCTTCATGATCTCCCGCACCTTGTCCACCGGCATGTTCATCTCGGCGGCGATCTCCTCCGGCGTGGGATCGTGGCCCAGCTCCTGCAGCAACTGGCGGGACACCCGGATCACCTTGTTGATGGTCTCCACCATGTGCACCGGGATGCGGATGGTGCGGGCCTGGTCGGCGATGGC
>CALXCT010000042.1 GCA_944386865.1 uncultured Oscillospiraceae bacterium
CTGCTTAGAAGGCAGTTGCTCTATCCACCTGAGCTACAGGCGCGTATGGAGCGGGTGATGGGAATCGAACCCACGCGACCAGCTTGGAAGGCTGGGATTCTACCATTGAACTACACCCGCATGGGCAGACACATGTCAATGTCAGCCTAAAAATCATAGCACAAAACCGGGTGCCTTGTCAATCACTTTTTCTCAGAATCCCCATCTTTCCCCTCAGCCCAGGGGCGCGTCACAGAAGGCGCAGCAGTCCGCCTCCCCGATGCGCTTGACCAGCGGAGGCAGGTAGCCCTCGGTGGCGGTGATGCACCGGGGATTGCGGCACACCCGGCCGCGGCCGATCTCCACCGGCTCCGGCTCCCGCCGGGGCTGGTTGGCCAGGTCTGCCAGCAGTGCCATCCGGGCGAACATGCCGAACCGGGCCTGCTTGAAGTACACCGCCCGGGGGTCGTCGTCCACGTCCACCGAGATCTCATCCACCCGGGGCAGGGGATGCATCACCAGCAGCTTGTCCTTCGCCCGCTCCAGCTTGCGCCGGGTGAGGATATAGATGCCCTTGTTCCGCTCGTACTCCAGCGGGTCGATGAACCGCTCCTTCTGGATGCGGGTCATGTACAGCACGTCCAGCTGGGGGATCACCGGCTCCAGGCCGGTCACCTCGGTGAACCACATCCCCCGCTCCCGCATGAAGGCCCGCATATACTCGGGCACCGCCAGCTCCCGGGGGGAGATGAGGAAGAACTTCACGTCCCGGAATTTTTCCATGGCCTTGATGAAGGAGTGCACCGTCCGCCCGTTTTTCAAATCGCCGCACAGACCCACCGACAGCCCGTCCACTCCGCCCCGCAGCCGGGTGATGGTGGTCAGGTCGGCCATGGTCTGGGTGGGGTGCATATGTCCGCCGTCCCCCGCGTTGACCACCGGCACGTCGGAGTAGAGGGAGGCCGCCTTGGCCGCCCCCTCCCAGGGCGTGCGCATCACGATCACGTCGGCATAGCCGGAGACCATCTTGATGGTGTCCTTCAGAGTCTCCCCCTTGGCCACCGAGGAGGACTTGGGATCGGCAAAGCCGAACACGCTGCCGCCCAGGCGGAGCATGGCGGTCTGGAAGGAGAAGTTGGTGCGGGTGGACGGCTCGTAAAACAACGAGGCGGACACCTTTCCCTTGCAGGCGTCCAGGTAGGCCTCCGGCCGGTCCAGGATGTCGCTGCACCGGCGGTACAGCTCGTCCCACTCCTCACGGGTCATATCGCCGAAATCGATCAGATGACGCATCTCGCTCCACTCCTCCGCTGTGTCTCTCTCCGGGATATCCTACCACAAGCCGCTCCGTTTCGCAAGCCGCGCGCCGCACTTTCCGGATTTTCCCGCGGGAAAATCCGTTGTTCTGGAAATACCTTCGCCGTATTTTTTCCCGCCGGACGACCATCCTAACAGACACATCGCATTCAGCGGGGAGGGCTCGTCCATGGAGGAATTTTTCTGGCTTTTTGTGGCATACAGCTTCGCCGGCTTTCTGCTGGAGGTGGCCTTCGCCCGGCTCACCCGCGCGGAAAAGCAGGACCGCAAGTGCCTGCTCCTGCTGCCCCTGTGCCCGGTATACGGTCTGGGGGCCATCGTCGTGCTGTCCCTGGCGCCATTCACCGGCGGACGGACACTGCCCCTGTTCCTGCTGGGCGGGGCGGCCGCCACCTGCGTGGAGTTCTGCTACGACCTTCTCTGCGAGCGGCTGCTGCACGTGCGTTTCTGGGACTACTCCCAGTTCCCCGCCAATCTTCACGGCCGGATCTGTCCCCTGTTCGCCCTGTTCTGGGGGCTTTTGTCCGTGCTGACGGTGAACTGGCTCCATCCCGCCCTGATCCCTGTGCTGGCCCGGCTGCCCGGATGGGCCCTTCCCCCGGCCGCTGCGCTGGTGGGACTGGATCTGCTCCTGTCCCTGGTCCTGCTGCGCCGCACGGGGGACACCGCCTGCCTGTGCTGGTACCGCCGTTTGCCCGGCCTGTCCCGGCAGCGGGCCTGAGGCCCACTGCCGGGCTCCTGTTTTTACAGCCGGCGAAGCTCCTCCAGCGTCTCCTGGATGGTCTTCCGGGGCAGCACCGCCCCCGCCATTCCCGTCAGCTGGTCCAGGGTCAGCGACCGGGAGGCCGCCACCATGGGGTGCTTCATCCACTTCCCGAACCGCCGCTGGAACACCCCCCGGGAACGGGGATCATCCAGCAGTTCCCCCACGGTGATCCTGCCTTGCCTCAGATCCATATCTTCTCCTCCCTTCCCTTGCGTCGTGTGCCGTGTGCCCGGCGGGGCCCGCGGTCCCGCCGCATGCCCCATCCTATGCCGCCCCGGGGCGGGAGGATACCGCCGCCCCCCCTTCCCGGCACCGGACCGCAGCGCGCGGGGTCACATTGGTTTTCCAATAATTCATTGACTTTGCAGCAAGGCCCATGCTACAATGAGGCCAACCCAAATCCGTGCTTTCACCCCCGTGCAGCCGCACGGGACCGACAGAGAAGCAGCCGCCCCGGCGCGATGGACGAGTCCGCTGGGGCCTGTCTCATGCCTGCTTTCCCGTCAGCTCCCGTGGGCAGGGTCTTCTTTATGGTGGACGAGCCTTCTGACACACTCTTTAGGAGCGTGCCGGCCCGGTTTTTCGGAACGGGAAGCCGTTGGGAACACAAAAGGAGGTTTTATCCGTGAAAAGAAGCAAACTCGTGTCCCTGCTGCTGGCGGCCGCCATGGCCCTGGCCCTGACCGCCTGCTCCGGAGGGGAGCAGACCGAGCAGTCCCCCTCCCCGTCCTCCTCCGCCCCCGCGGAGACCGTCTCCCCCTCCCCCGAGGTCCAGAGCGTGGACCTGACCATCCTGTATGAGCAGGACGACAGCATGCTCAACACCTACTCCCTGCTGGCCGTCAACCCCGACGCCCCCTTCGTGGACGCCGACGGCAACCCGGTGGACGACGTGTACGTCAACGTGGAGGGCGCCGCCGCCCTGATCAACTGGATGCTCAGCCAGCAGGCGCTGGACCTGGCGGCCAACTACGGCTATGAGGACTACGGCGAGTACCTGTTCTACGTGCTGGACGGCGCCCCCGTCTCCCAGGCGGAGGTCCCTGCCGCCACTGAGGAGACCAAGACCATCCGCATGTCCACCACCACCTCGGTGAACGACTCCGGCCTGCTGGGCTACCTGCTGCCCTTCTTTGAGGAGGAGTACGGCTACACTGTGGAGGTCACCTCCGCCGGCACCGGCGCCGCCATCGCCAACGCCCAGTACGGCAACGCCGACCTGATCCTGGTCCACTCCAAGAGCCAGGAGGAGGCCTTCGTGGAGGGCGGCTACTCCTACGTGCTGGACGGCTTTGAGTCTGAGCGGCTCTCCTTCCTGTACAACTACTTCGTGCTGTGCGGCCCCTCCGCCGACCCCGCCGGGGTGAAGGACGCCCCCTCCGTGAAGGACGCCTTTGCCACCATTGCCGAGGGCAAGTATTCCTTCGTCTCCCGCGGGGACAGCAGCGGCACCCACACCAAGGAGATCTCCCTGTGGCCTGAGTCCCTGGGCATCACCACCGACGCAGCCAGCGTGGCCGACTACACCGACTGGTACACCTACTCCAACGCCGGCATGGGCGTGTGCCTGACCATGGCGGAGGAGATGGGGGCCTACATTCTGTCCGACAAGGCCACCTTCCTCACCTTCCGCGCCAACAACGGCGTGATGGAGTAAGCCCCGGCCATGGTGACTGCGCTGGAGCAGGCCGTGGCCCTCGTGCTGTCAGGTGACGGGCTGCTGCTGAACATCATTTCGGTGACCCTGCGCATGAGCATCCCCAGCTCGGTGATCTCACTGCTGCTGGGGGTGCCCCTGGGCACTCTGCTGGCCTTCTGCGCCTTCCGGGGCCGTGGGGCGCTGGTGGTGGTCAACCGGACGCTGATGGGCCTTCCGCCGGTGGTCTGCGGCCTTTTGTGCTACATGCTCTTTTCCGGGGTAGGGCCCTTCCGGCACTTCCGGCTGATGTACACCATCCCCCTGATGATCATCGCCCAGGTCATCCTTATCACCCCCATCGTCATCGGCAGCATGGAGAGCTTCGCCCAGCGCATCGCCCCCGCGGTGCGGGAGACCGCCCGGGGCCTGGGCCTGAGCCGGCGGCGGGCCTTCCTGCTGCTGGTCAATGAGAGCCGGTACCAGATCTTCTCCGCCTACCTGCTGGCCTTCTCCCGGGCCATCGCGGAGGTGGGGGCGGTGTCCATGGTGGGCGGCGCCATCGCCTACAAGACCAACGTGATGACCACCGCCATCATGAACTACACCAACATGGGCAACTTCACCCTGGGGGTGGCCCTGGGGCTGATCCTGCTGGCCATGTCCCTGGTGCTGAACCTGGCCGTCTCGCTGCTGCAGGGGAGGTTGAGCCGATGAACCTGCCCCCCTTCCGCAAAAGCTACGGCGGCCGGGTGGTGCTGGACTTCCCCGGAGGGGAACTGCCCGGGGACGGCGTGTGCGCCGTCATCGGCACCAACGGCAGCGGCAAGTCCACCCTGGCCCGGCTGGCCGCCGGGGTGCTGGAGCCCGACCGGGGCTGCCCCGGCTGGCCCGGCCGCCCCAGGGTGGGCTACCTGCCCCAGCACAGCTACCCCTTCCAGATGAGCGTGCGGGCCAACGTGCTGCTCAACGCCGCCGGGCGGGGCCGGAAAGAGGCCCGGGAGCGGGCGGACGCCCTGCTGGACCGGCTGGGCATCCTGGCCCTGGCGGACAAGCCCGCCCACCACCTCTCCGGCGGCGAGACCGCCCGGATGGCTCTGGCCCGGCTGCTGATGCGGGACTACGGCCTGCTGGTGCTGGACGAGCCAACCGCCGCCATGGACATCCGCTCCACCGCCCTGGCGGAGGAGCTGGTGGGCGGCTATCAGGCCCGGACGGGCTGTGCCGTGCTGTGGATCACCCACTCCCTCAAGCAGGCCAGGCGCACCGCCCGCGCCGTGTTCTTCCTCCAGGAGGGACAGCTGGCCGAGCAGGGCCCGGCGGAGACGCTGCTCACCGCCCCCCGCACCGAGGCGCTGCGGCGCTTTCTGGACTTCTACGCTCTGTAAAGAACACGCCCCCGCGGCAGATGCCGCGGGGGCGTGTCGTTTTTCCTTTTCCCGCTCAGTCCCGGGGCTCGAACCGGCGGCGGACGGTGCCCGGCTCATCCACCAGGTAGCCCCCCAGCGCCTCCAGCCGGGCGCGGAAGGCGCCTCCCCGCATCAGCTCCAGCAGGACCTGGACCATGGGGGTGTCCCAGGCCCCGTCGGGGATGAGCAGGTCGTACTGCTCGTTGTACACCGGGATGAAGTCCAGCCCGTACAGCCGGGCCGCCGACCAGATGCCCAGCCCCGCGTCCGCCGACCCGGCGGCGATCTGGGCGGCCACCGAGGTGTGGGTGAACTCCTCCCGGTCGTAACCGTAGATGCGGTCCGTATCCACCTTTTCCCGCCTGCACAGGTAGTCGATGAGGATGCGGGTGCCCGAGCCCTTCTGCCGGTTGACGTACCGGAGCCCGGGGCGGGCCAGGTCCGCGATCCCCTTCAGGCCCAGGGGGTTGCCCGGGGCCGTCATCAGCCCCTGCACCCGGCCCACGCACTCCACCAGCCGCACGCCGCCCTTGGGGAAATTTTTCTCCACCACCCGGACGTTGTAGCTGCCATCGGCCTCGTCCAGCAGGTGGATGCCCGCGATGTGGGTCTCCCCCCGCTTCACCGCCATGATGCCGCCCATGCTGCCCACGTGGGCCGAGCTCATGAACATCTCCCGGTGGGCGCTGTGCAGCAGGTCGCCCAGCTCGTCCAGCAGGGGATCGTGGCTTCCGATGGCCACCAAAGAGCTGCGCAGCTGCGCCATGGGACGCAGCAGGCGCACCGTCACCTCGCTGCCGCCGGGATAGCCCTCACAGTCCTGGGGCACCTCCAGCATGCCGTCCGCCTTCATGAAGGAGGTGACCACTCCGCTGCCCCGGCTGAGGGGAGATGCCATCAGCCGCTCTCCCACCACGCCCAGCCGCACCCGGATGAACTCCTGGTACTTCAGCCCCGACACCACCGGCCGGGACAGGGTGGCCCGGGCGTACTCCGGCTCCGCCGCGGGCGCATGGGTACAGCGGTCCAGCACGGGCTTCAGGATCTGCTCCAGCACGATGATGCCCGACACAGGATAGCCCGGCACTCCCAGGATGGGCACCGGACCCCGGCAGCCCAGCACCGCGGGCTTGCCCGGCTTGATGGCGATGCCGTGGAACAGCACCTCGCCCACCTGCCCAATGGCCTGGGCGGCGTAGTCCTCCCGCCCGGCGGAGGAGCCGGCGTTGAGCAGCACGATGTCGCACTCCTCCGCCGCCTTCGCCACCGCGTCCCGGATCAGCGCCAGCTCATCCTTCACGATGGGATACACCTTCGCTTCCGCGCCCCAGCCCTCCAGCATGGCGGAGAAGATGGAGGAATTGAACTCCAGGATGTCCCCCGGCGCGGGGTCTGCCGTGGGGGGGACGATCTCGTCCCCGGTGGGGATGATGCCCACCACCGGCCGGCGGATCACCTCCGCCTCCAGCACGCCGGCGGCGATCATCGCCCCCACGGCGGCAGGAGTGATCTCGGTGTCGGCGGGCAGCAGCATCTCTCCGGCGCAGATGTCCTCCCCGATCTGGCGCACGTGCTGCCAGGGGGTGGCGGCGGCGAACAGCCGCACCTCTCCCTCCTCCGTCCAGGTCACGTCCTCGATCATCACCACCGCGTCGCACCCCTCGGGCAGCGGGTCGCCCGTGTCCACCACGGTGAACTTTTCCCGGGGCAGCAGCACCGGGGAAGTCTCCCCCGCGCCGAAGGTGTCCCGGGCCATGAGGGCGATGCCGTCCATGGCGCAGGCATGGTAGTGGGGCGCGCAGATGTGGGCGTACACCGCCCGGGCGGTCACCCGGCCGCAGGCGCGGGCGATGGGCACCGTCTCCGTCCGGGCCGCCAGCCCGTTCTCCTCCAGCTTGTTCAGATAGTCCTCCACCGCCCGCTCCAAGGGGATGTTGGTGAGATATTGAAAGGCCATGTCTTCCGCTCCTTTACTCCATGCTGTACAGGGTGATCTCCGCCTCCGCCCCGGCGGGCAGGCCCTCGCAGTCCCGGGGGACGCACAGGAACCCCTCTGTCTCCGCCAGGGTGGTGATGAGGCCCGACTTGCTCCGGGCTGGCCGGGCCAGCAGACGGTCCCCCTCCTGCTGGAGGAACACCCCCACGTACTGGGCCCGGCCGTGGTTGGCGCTCACCGGCTCGGTGAGCACCGCCCGCACCCGCCGCTCCCGGGGGCGGCAGTCCATCATGCCCAGCAGCAGCGGCCGCAGCAGCAGCCGGGCCACGAAGAAGGCGGCCACCGGGTGGCCGGGCAGTCCCAGCACCGGCCTGCCCTCCACCGAGGCGGCCAGAGTGGGCTTGCCCGGCTTGATGGCGATGCCGTGGAACAGCACCCGGCCCAGCCGCTCCAGCACCCGGCAGGCGGCATCCTTCTCTCCCACCGAGCTGCCCCCGGAGAGCACCACCAGGTCGCACTCCTCCGTCAGACGCCTCAATTCCTCCTCCAACAGCTGCTCCCGGTCTGGCAGGATGCCCGCCGGACAGGGCTGTCCGCCCCAGCGCTCCACGGCGGCGGAGAGCATGGGGCCGTTCACGTCCCGGATCTGTCCCGGGCCGGGGAGCTGACCGGGGGGCACCAGCTCGTCCCCGGTGGACAGGATGCCCACCACCGGCGGGCGGTACACCGTCACCCGTTCCTCCCCCAGGGCGGCCAGCGCGCCGATATGGTGGACCTCCAGCCGGGTCCCCCCGGGCAGCAGCAGCCGGCCGGGGCGCACGTCCTCTCCCCGGAGGATCAGGTTCTCCCCCGGTGCGGCGGGGCGCAGCACGCCCAGGGTGCCGTCCCCGTAGTCCTCCAGATGCTCCACCATCACCGCCGCGTCCGCCCCCTCCGGGACTGCGCCGCCGGTGGGCACCCGGACGCACTCGCCCGGCTTCAGGGGCGCGGGCGCCCCCTCCCCCATGGCCACCTCCCCCGCCAGAGTCAGCAGGGCGGGCAGGCTGTCCGAGCAGCCGAAGGTATCCCGGGCGCGCAGAGCCACGCCGTCCACCGTGGAGCGGTCGAAGTCCGGGACGAACTCCCGGGCCTGCACCGGAGCGGCCAGCACCCGGCCCAGGGCGCGGCTGAGGGGGACCTGTTCCGTGGCCGTCCGGCACCGGGAAAACTCCCGGGCCAGGGTCTGTACCGCCTGGTCCGGGGCGAGCACCTGAAGCATGAGACCGCCTCCTTCCCGCCCGCGCCCCTGCCGGGAGCGGGCAGCATCTTTGTCTCCATTATAGTCCCGCCCTCTCTCCCGCGCAAGAGGTGCAATCGTTCGGTAAAAGAGAAGCCCCGGGCGTGTGCCCGGGGCTTCTCCTCGTTCCATCAGCCGGGGCAGTCGCACTGCACCGCCAGGTCGCAGCCCCAGTCTCCGGGGTCGGCCACCACGATCTGTCCCGCCCCCAATGGAAGAAAAAGCGCCGCCCGCCGGGCCGCCCGGGCAACCGGGCCGAACAGGGCGCGGGGGATGGGCCGGGTGGTGCGCAGGGGCACCCGGACCCCCTGCACTGTCACCACCAGGGTGAGCCAGCGCCGCCTTTCCACCTGCTCCTGCCGGTAAAAGGCCTCGCCCTTTTCACACCCCGCCCCGGTCACGCCGCCCTCCGGCCCGGCGGAGAGCAGGCAGCCCGCGGGGCAGCACAGGCAAATGAGCTCCCCCGCTCCCGGTCCGGGGGCGGCGGGCGCGCTGTCCTCCGCCGCCTCCCGCCGGGGCGGCGGCCCCCCCCGAAGCCAGCGGGCGATCTCCCTGCCCAGCCGGGCCGCGTCCGCCGCCGCCCGGTCCACCAGGTCGTAGATCCGCCGGGCGTTGCCGCAGGGGAACAGCCAGCCGGGCAGCTCCGCTCCCCGGAAGGGCAGCAGCAGCTCGTCCTCAGGCAGCAGGCCCACCGAGGTGATGAGGGCATCGCAGGGGAGGAAGTCCGCCCTGCCGTCCTCCCTCCGCACCCACACCCCTTCCAGCCGGGCCTTGCCGGACAGCCGGGTGACGGTGGAGGACAGCAGCAGGGGGATACCAAACTCCTCCAGGCACTGCACCCGGTTGCGGGCCAGGCCGCCGCACCGGGGGGCCTGCTCCACCACCGCCACAGGCGGACGTCCCTCCAGGGCCAGACGGCGGGCCACGATCATCCCGATGTCCCCCGAGCCTAAAATCACCGCCCGGCGGCCGATGTCATAGCCCCCCAGGTTCAGCAGCTGCTGGGCCTGTCCGGCGGTGAACACCCCCGCGGGCCGGGTGCCCGTGATGGGCAGCGCCCCGGCGGGCCGCTCCCGGGCACCCGCCGCCAGCACCACCGCCCGGGCGGTGAGGGTCATCAGCCCCTCCGTCCCGCTCAGAACGGTCACCCGTCCGCCCGCCCCCAGCTCCAGCACGGCGGCGTTGGTCCGCACCTCCACCCCCGTCCGCTTCAGACGGGCGGCCTGCCGGGCGGCATACTCCGGGCCGGTGAGCTCCTCACCGTATTCATAGAGGCCGAAGCCCGTGTGGACACACTGGGGCAGCACGCCCCCCAGCCGCCCGGCCTGCTCCAGCAGCAGCACCCGGCGCGCCCCCGCGTCCCACGCGCCCAGTGCGGCCGCCATCCCGGCGGGGCCGCCCCCCACCACGATCAGCTCATACGCCGTCATCTTCCGTCCTCCTCACCAGCCAGGAACCGGGCTCCCCCTTCTCCACCTGTCCGGGTCCTGCCCCCAGCTCCTGGGCCAGCAGTTCCACCACCCGCTGGGTGCAGCGGCTGCCCTGGCAGCGGCCCATCCCCGCGCCGGTGCGGTATTTGACGCCGTCCACCGTCACCGCGCCTGGGACGCGGCGCGCCGCGTCCCGGATCTCCCCCTCGGTCACCCGGCGGCAGCGGCACACCAGGCGGCCATAGGCCGGGTCCCGGGCGATGAGCTCCGCCAGCTCCCCCGGCGCAAGCGCCGCCGTGCGCACCGGCGCCGGGCGCTCCGGCCGGAAGGCGGGGTCCGGGCCGGGATGGCCCAGCCAGGGCTCCAGCAGCGCCGCCGCGTGCTCCCCCAGCTGCCAGGCGCAGGTGAGCCCCGGTGTCTTCACCCCGATGAAGCTGACCATGCCCGGACACTCCTCCACCCGGGTGACCATGAACTCGCCGATGCTCTTGTGGGACAGGGTGACCTCCCCGGTGGCCGGGTCGGTGAGCGCCTCATAGGGGTTGGGCCGCACGGCGGCGAAGGTGCGGATGGTCTGCTCCAGGGGAAGCCCGGGCACCACCTGGGCCGCCAGGGCGCGCAGGAAGTCCAGCCCCTCCCTCTCGGTGGCCCGGTCGTCCCGGTCCCGGGCCGCCTCCTCCGAGGGGCCCAGCAGCACGTTCCCGTCCACCGTGGGCACCACCGTCAGCCCCTTGCCCTTCTCCTCCGGCTCGTGGAAGATCACATGGCGCACCAGCTCCCCCGCCGGGGTGTCCAGTACGAAGTAGTCCCCCTTGGTGGGCACGATGCGGATGGTGGGGCGGTGAAGAAGCTCGGCCACCCGGTCTGCCTGCATCCCGGCGCAGTTGACCACCGCCCGGCAGCGCAGCGTCCCCCGGTCGGTCTCCACCTCATAGCCCTCCCCCTGCCGCCGCAGGCCGGTCACCTCGGTACGCAGCAGGAGCTCCGCGCCGTTGGCCGCCGCGTTCTCCGCCGCCGCCAGGCACAGCTCCCAGGGGTCCACCGTGCCCACCCCGGGGCACCACAGGGCCCGCTCCACCGCCGGGGAGAGGGCGGGCTCCAGGGCCAGCGTCTCCGCCCGGTCCAGAAGGCGCAGCCCCTCCACCCCGTTCTCCCGCCCCTGCCGGAGCTTGTCCTCCAGGCTGCGCGTCCCTCTGGGGCCGAAGGCCGCCATCAGGGAGCCGCACCGGCGGAAACGCACCCCCAGCTCCCGGCACAGCCCGTCGAACTGCCGGTTGGAGGCCACCGTCAGGCGGGTCTTGAGGGTGCCGGGGTGGGTGTCGTATCCGGCGTAGACGATGGCGGTGTTGGCCCGGCTGACCCCGGTGCAGACATCCTCCCGCCGCTCGGCCACCGCCACCCGCAGCCCCCGGCGGCACAGCGCCCGGGCGGCGAAGCAGCCCAGCACCCCGCCGCCGATCACCACTGCGTCAAAGTGTCCCGTCGTTCCCATCTCCGCGCACCTCCCGCCGCTCATTTCCCTCATCATACCACATCCCGGGTCCCGGTGGAAGGGGGCGCCGGGGCAGGGAAAAGCCCCCGGCCTGCAGGCCGGGGGCTCAGATCCCGTCACGGTCCGGGCGCGGACGGCACCCGCCGCCGCCATCCGCCCCAGCGGTAATAGGGCAGCACCACCGCCAGGGTGACCACCCAGGAACCGGGGAAGGACCACCACAGGCCCAGGCTGCCCATATCCAGCACGTGGATGAAGCCCCAGGCCAGGATCAGCCGGGAGAACATCATCACCATGGAGCTGGCCATGGAGAACACCGCGCCCCCAGTCCCGGAGATGGTGTTCTGACACATGTTGACCACCACCAGCAGGGTGTAGAAGCAGGGGATGATGCCCAGGATCTCCGCCCCCGCCGCCGTCATCTGCTCCACCAGCTGGGGGTACTCGTCGGCGGAGAGGAACATCCGGATCAGCGTGCCCCGGTTGAGCCAGACCAGCCCGCCCAGCACCGCGCAGATGAGGATAGCCATGGCGCAGGCCGCCCGGAAGCCCTGCCGCAGCCGGTCCGGTCTGCCCGCTCCGGTGTTCTGGGCGGAGAAGGTGGCCAGGGCCGAGCCGATGCTCATGGTGGGCATCAGGGTGAACAGGTCGATCTTGGAGGCGGCGGTGAACGCCCCGATGACCACCGTGCCGAAGGGGTTGATCAGGCCCTGGAGCAGCAGGTGGCCCAGGGAGACGCTGCCCTGCTGGACAGCCATGGGCAGGCCGAAGTGGATCATCCGCCCCATCATGCTCCGCCGGACCAGGGGCATCCCCTTCTCCCGGCGGAACTCCGGCACCCGCAGGGCGATGTACACCCAGGTCAGCCCCGCGGAGATCCCCTGAGCCAGGATGGTGGCTCCCGCGGCCCCCGCCACCCCCAGCTTCAGCACCGCCACGAACAGAAGGTCCAACAGCACGTTGAGCACCGAGGCCAGCACCAGGAAGTACAGGGGCACCCGGGAGTTGCCCAGCCCGCGCAGTAGGCCGGAGAGCTGGTTGTAGAACACATTGAAGGTGAGCCCCAGCACGATGGTGCGCAGGTAGGTCACCGCAAAGGGCAGGTCCTCTTCCGGCGTGCCCAGCAGGCGCAGCAGCGGCTCCACCAGCCCCTGGCCCACGGCGGTGAGCGCCAGGGCCATGACCAGCGACACCGCCAGAATGGTGGACATGGCCACCGGCAGCTCCTTCTCCCGCCGCGCTCCGTAGAGCTGGGAGACCATGATGGACGAACCCACCGACAGGCCGATGAGCAGGGCGTTGATCAGGTTGAACACCGGGGAGGCCACGCCCACCCCCGCCAGAGCCACCGGCCCCACGAATTTTCCCACGATCATGGTGTCCACCAGGTTGTAGGCCTGCTGGAACACGTTGCCCACGAACAGGGGCAGTCCGAAGGACACCAGCAGCCGCCAGGGCGGTCCCTGGGTCAGATCCTTGGTCATCCGCGCTCTCTCCCCTCTCTCCTTCGCAGTGAGTACACCCCCGCGCCGTCGGCGCGGGGGTGCGTCAGGCCGCCGTCCCCTGCCTCAGGCAGCCGGGACGGGGCCGCGTTCTCTCTCAGCCCCCGCCGCAGACGGGCAGGAAGGCCACGGTGCACCCCTCCTTGAGGGGCGTGCGCCGGTTCTGCAGCAGGGTGACGCTCTGCCGGTCCACCGTGATGAGCATCCGTCCCGCCTCTTTGAACGCCTGGGCGCCGTAACGCGCCTTGATCTGGCGCAGCACCTCGTCCACCCGGGAGGCCTCCATCTCCTCGCTCTCCCGCCCGGCAAGCCGGGCCAGCTCGCCCCGGTATTTCACCAGAACCTTCATCGGATCTTCAGCCTCCTCAGCCGTTTTTCGGTGGGCACGCCCTTGTCGCTCCAGCCGCGCACGGCGTAGTATTTGGGCAGCATCTCATCCAGCCGCACCACCGTGTCGGGCCGCTTGGGGTCCTGGGGCTCCCGGGTCAGGCGGCCGGGCAGGGAGTCCGACTCGCCCCCCAGGCCCTCCCGCAGGTTGTAAAGCCGCTCCAGGTTGAAGGTGCGGTCCCCCCACTCCATAAAGGGTCCCATGTACATGGGCAGTCCGGACGCCAGCCGCAGCCCCTCCACGTGGGGCACATAGTAAAACGTATTGATCCGCAGCAGCCGGGAGGCGGCCAGCAGCAGCCGCACCCCGGGGCCCATATGGGCCAGCGCGCCCCCCACCATCCGGGTGACGGGATGGGTGGGGCCCAGCTTGAAGAAGATGGCGGGCACGAAGGTCTGGGCGGAGAACAGGCAGCAGCCCGCCGAGGAGACCGACTCCAGCGAGTTCTGGAGGAAGACGGTCAACTCCGCCTTGCTCCTGGTGGTCTGGGCGTCGGTCATGAGCACGCCGATGGACTCCAGCAGGGCCACATAGCCGCCGTTGAGGTGGCACCCGCCCCGGTTGGAGGTGGCGTAGCCCAGGCCCATGCCCACTGAGCGCCGGGGCTCGTAGGAGGCCAGCTCCAGCCCCTTGGAGTGGATGGCGAACTCTCCGCCGCCGTACTTCTCCGACATCCACTTGGAGCCGTTGGCCAGCTCGCTGTAGATCCCCTCCCGGTGGGCGATCTGTTCCACCACCCGGGGCAGCTCGCTCACCTTGCCGAACTCCACCCCGAAGTCGGCCATCCCCCGCTCCTTCAGCTCCATGGCGAAGGCGATGGTGGCCGCACAGGAGATGGTGTCCAGCCCCAGCAGGTCGCAGGTGTAGTTCAGCTTCAGCACCGCCTGCAGGTCGTCCGAATCCATATTGGGCCCGAACAGGCCCAGGGTCTCATACTCGGGTCCCTTGACCTCCTTGTTCTCCACCTTCACCCGCCGCTCGCAGCGGATGGGGCAGCTGACACAGCCGGCGTTTCGGGTGAGGGCGGTCTCGGCCATGGTCTCGCCGCTGACCGCGTCCGCCTTGTCAAAGTGGCCGTACTTGAAGTTGTGGGTGGGCAGGGAGTGGGTGGCGTTGGCCTTGTTCACCAGGCCCGCGCTCCCGTACCGGGGCAGGGCGTCCCCCGTCATGGGGTGCTTGCGGGTGAAGTTGATCCACCGCTTCACATAGCGGCGGAACTTCTCCGGCCGCGCCACCGGGATCTCGCCGGTGCCGTAGGCGATGACCGCCTTGAGGTTCTTGGAGCCCAGCACCGCGCCGCCGCCGCACCGGCCCGCCATCCGCTCCCCGGAGCCTGCGCTGGCATAGCGCACCAGATGTTCCCCCGCGGGACCGATGACCAGCTTGCCGTAGTGCTCAGGCAGGGCCTGCTGGGTCTGCTCCATATCCAGGCCCCACAGCTCGCTGCCGTCCCGGAAGGAGACCTCCCCGTCGGTGATCTCCAGCACGGTGGGCCCCTCCGCCCTGCCGGTGAGGATCAGCCCGTCGTAGCCGCAGCGGCGGAGCATGACACCCAGCTGCCCGCCGCAGTTGGAGGTGCCGATGCCCCCTGTCATCACATTTTTGAAAGTCATGTTGAACCGGCTGGTGGAGGGCGCCCCCGTGCCGGTGAGCGGGCCGGTGTTGATGATGCACACCGCCTCGGGGCACAGCGGATCCAGTCCCTCCTCCGTCAGGTCCAGCAGCAGCCGGGCCGCCAGGCTCTTGCCCCCCACGTACAGGCGGAAATATTCCTCCGAGATGGGCATCTGCTCCACCGCCTGGGTGGTCAGGTCCACCTTGAGATAGACCGGCAGCTTCATTCCGCTCCGCCCCCCTTCACCATGGTGATGGCACCCATGGGGCAGGCCGCCCGGCACAGGCCGCAGCCCACGCATTTGGCCGGCTGGGCCAGCTGGACGAACACGTGGATATCCCCCCGGAACTGGGGCCGGGAGATCTCCAGCGCCCCGGCGGTGCACCGCTCCACACACAGGGAGCAGGCGGTGCACAGGGTCCGGTCCACCCTGGGCTTGACCCACTGGGCCCGGGGCACCTGGGCCGCCGGCACGCCCGCGGCGTCGGACACCGCCCCCTTGGGGCAGATCCGGCCGCACACCCCGCACTCCACGCAGCGGCGGGGATTGATCTCATGGCGCTGCCCCCGCTGGCCGGAAATGGCCATCACAGGGCAGGCTCTGGCGCAGGCGGTGCAGCCGATGCACGCCTCGCCGATGGAAAAGGACATTCAGACTTCCTCCTTGCAGCCCACGGGGATGCGGATCTTCTCGATCACCGCGCGGTAGCGCTCCGGACTGTACACCACGGGCACGGGATAGATGGGGTTGGCCTCCTTGCCCGCCCAGGCGATCATGCGGGGGATGTCCTCCTCCTTGATGAAGTCAAAGCCCTCGGGGATGCCCATGCGGCGGTTCATGGCCCGGATCTCGGCGATGAAGGCCTTGGCCCGCTCCTCCTGGCTGCCCGCCCGGGCCACCCCGGTCAGCTCCGCCAGGTGGGCCAGCTTGGGATAGACCGCGCTGCCGTAGTCCTCCAGCACGATGGGCAGGATCACCGCGTTGGCCAGGCCGTGGGCGGTGTTGTACAGTCCGCCCAGGGTGTGGGCAATGGCGTGGACGTTGCCCACGCCCGCCCGGGTGAAGGCGAAGCCCGCCTTGAAGGAGGCCACCATCATGGCCTCCCGGGCAGCGATGTCCTTGCCGTTCTGATAGGCCTTCTCCAGATTGTGGAAGATCAGCACCGACGCCTCCTCGGCAAACCGGATGCTCTCCTTGGTGTTGTAGGTCCAGCACAGATAGGCCTCCACCGCGTGGGTGAGGGCGTCCATGCCGGTGGCCGCGGTGATGTGGGGGGGCAGGCCCACCGTCAGCTCCGCGTCCAGCACCGCGTAACGGGGGATGAGCATCAGGTCCATGATGGCGTACTTGTGGTGGGTGTCCTGGTCGGTGATCAGGGCGGCGATGGTGGTCTCCGAGCCGGTGCCCGCCGTGGTGGGCACCGCGATGAAGGTGGGGATGCGGCGACGGACCTTCAGCAGGCCGCCCAGCTGGTTGACCCCCTTGCGGGGCTTGACCACCCGGGCCGCCGCCCCCTTGGCCGCGTCCATGGAGGAGCCGCCCCCGATGGCCACGAAGCTGTCACACCCCTCCTTCAGGTACTGGGCTTGGATGGCGTTGACCGTGTTGACGGTGGGGTTGGGCTCCACCTTGTCATAGAGGGAGTAGGGCACCTTGGCGTCCTCCAGCACCTTCAGGATGCTGGGCGCCACCCCGCAGGCCATCAGGCCGGGGTCGGTGACCACCATGGGCTTCTTCTTCCCCTCCCGGTTGAGAAGCTCCGGGATCTTGGCGATGCTGCCCGCGCCGTCCACCACCTCGGCCTTGCGCCAGGGCAGACAGCGCGCGCCCACGTTGAACACCGCCTGAAATGTCCGGTAATAACCTTTTTTCAGCGCCCACATAACTGTTCACGTTCCTTTCTCTATCTTCTCCGGGCCGTCCCCGTTTTCACTTTATATTGCCATAAGTTTATGTTATCCAAATCCGCCCGCCCTGTCAACCAGTTTTCACCAGAGTCGGCGGGGACAGGCGCGCGGGCGGCGGCCGGTGACCCGTCTGGTCCCGGCCGCCGCCCGCGGATGGCATTTGAACTTGGAACGGCCCCTTATTTCGTGCCGAAGATGCGGTCGCCCGCGTCGCCCAGGCCGGGAACGATGTAACCGTGGTCGTTGAGCTTCTCGTCCACGCCGGCCACATAGATATCCACGTCGGGATGGGCCTTGTGCACCGCCTCGATGCCCTCGGGGGCGGCCAGGATGTTCATCAGCTTGATGTTCTTGCACTCGTAGTTCTTCAGGAACTGGATGGCCGCCACGGCGGACCCGCCGGTGGCCAGCATGGGGTCCAGCACGATCACGTCCCGCTCGGCGATGTCGCCGGGCATCTTGCAGTAGTACTCCACCGGCTCCAGCGTCTCCGGGTCGCGGTACAGGCCGATGTGGCCCACCTTGGCCGAGGGGATGAGGGACAGGATGCCGTCCACCATGCCCAGGCCCGCCCGCAGGATGGGGACGATGGCCAGCTTCTTGCCCGCCAGGGTCTTGAAGGTGCCCGATGCCACGGGGGTCTTCACCTCGATGTCCTCCAGGGGCAGGTCGCGGGTGGCCTCATAGCACTCCAGGGTGGCGATCTCGGCCACGATCTCCCGGAACTCCTTCACGCCGGTGCGCTCGTCCCGGAGGATGGTCAGCTTGTGCTGCAGCAGAGGGTGGTCCAGAATGTGTACCTTACTATCCATGTTGCGCTTCCTCTCTTCCGTTTTGTTCTCGTGCCAGCCGCTCCCGCTCCGCCTGGGACAGGCGGTGGTAGACGGGGACCAGGCCGTTGGCGTCGGTCAGTTCGCCCCGGCGGGCCAGCTCCAGCGCGCCCCGGGCCACGCCCCAGGCGCTCTGCATCCTCAGATGGGGCGGGGCGAGCTCCGCCGCCAGCCCCCGCTTGGTGAGGTCATTATAGCACAGCAGCGCGCCGTCTCCAACCAGAATCTTGGGATTTTCGATATTTTCCAGCTCCGCCGCCAGCTGCTCCAGGCTCACGGCCCGGTCGGGGCACAGCCGCTCCGGCCGCCCGGCCACGCCCCGGAACAGGGCGTTGTACACCTGGCTGCGCCGGGCGTCCATCACCGGGACGAGCACCGCCCCCGTGTGGGCCAGGGACCAGGCCATGGCCTCCAGGGTGGACACCCCGGCGCAGGGCTTCCCGGACGCCCAGGCCAGCCCTTTGGCGGCGGACACCCCGATGCGCAGCCCGGTGAAGGAGCCGGGCCCCGCCGCCGCCGCGATCACGTCCACCTGCTCCAGCGTCACGCCGCAGTTGGCCAGCAGGTCCTCCACCATGGGCATGAGGGTGCGGCTGTGGGTCAGGCCGCTGTGCTGGAAGGACTGGGCGATGAGCTCCTCGTCCTCGCACAGGGCCGCCGAGGCCGCCGTGGCCGAGGACTCCAATGCCAGGATCTTCACAGTTCCACCCCCTCGATGGTCACGATCCGCTGTCCGTCGTGGGCGCCCCGGCGCAGGTCCACCCGGACGGTGCCCGGCTCCAGCGCGTCGGAGACGATCTCGCTCCACTCCACGGCGCACACGCCGCCCCGGGCCAGGTAGTCCTCCCACCCGATGTCGTACAGCTCCTCCGGTCCGCCCAGCCGGTACATATCGAAATGGAACAGGGGCAGCCGCCCCCCCAGATACTCGTTGACGATGGTGAAGGTGGGGGAGGTGACCCGCTCGGTGATTCCCAGCCCCCGGGCCAGCCCGCGGGTGAAGGCGGTCTTGCCCGCCCCCAGGTCGCCGGTGAAGGCCAGCACCGCGCCCGGCTCCAGCTTCTCTGCCAGCCGCGCGCCCAGCGCCTCGGTCTCCTGTTCGCTGTTGGTGACCACTTCCATGGCCTTCCCTCCCCTTCCGCCCCGCCGGGGCGCGATTTGCAGCTTACATTGTACCACCCCGCCGGGGGAAAGGCCAGAGAATTCTAACATTCACGGAAAATTTGTTTTTCTTTGTCTGTCTTTGTGGTACAATACCGGCAGTGCCGCGCCCGCCGTGCTCCGGCGGGCCGTCTGAACGGAAAGGGGGCGTGCCCATGATCTCCACCCTGTGGGGCCTGATGAAAAAAGCGGATCTGGTGCTGCTGGGACTGTGCGTGGCCGCCTCCCTCTACGGCGTCGCCCTGATCTTCTCCGCCACCCGGTACGACAACGGCCTGCACAACGATTTCCTCAAGCAGCTGGCCGCCATGGCCCTGGGGCTGGTGTGCTATTTCATCGTCACCCAGCTGGACCTGAACCTGATCCTCACCAAGTGGAAGTGGCTGCTGGGCCTGTCTATCCTGTTCATCCTGCTGCTGCGCACCCCCCTGGGTGTGGCCGACGACACGGGCAACCGCAGCTGGCTGCACATCCCCGGCATCCCCTTCAACCTCCAGCCCGCCGAATTCGTCAAGCTGGTGTTCATCCTGCTGCTGGCCCGGCAGCTGGTGTGGCTCCGGGAGGAGCGCCACGGGGTCAGCTCCCTGCCCTCGGTGGCCTTCCTGGGCGGACACCTGATGCTGATGGGGGCGCTGATCTTCGCGGTGTCCGGCGACCTGGGCATGGTGACCGTCTACTGCCTGATCTTCCTGGTGATGACCTGGGCGGGCGGGGTGAACAAGTGGTGGTTCATCACGGTGGGCGGCGGGCTCATCGCCGGGGCGGTGGTGCTGTGGAACTTCGTGCTGCCCAACACCGGGCTGTGGGACGACTACCGGATCATGCGCTTCCGGGTGCTCTTCGACCACGACCTGGACCCGCTGGACAAGGGCTGGCACCAGACCCGCTCCCTGCTGGCCATCGGCTCGGGCCAGATCACCGGCCAGGGCTATCTCAACGGCACCCAGACCCAGAGCACCAACAGCAGCGCTCTGCCAGCCCGGCACACCGACTTCATCTTCTCCGCCTGCGGGGAGGAGCTGGGCCTGATCGGCTGCTGCGCCGTGCTGCTGCTGCTGGCCGCCATCATCCTGCGCTGCTTCTATGTGGGCCTGCGGGCCGAGAACGGCTTCTCCGCCCTGGTGGCCATGGGCGTAGGGGGCATGCTGCTGGCCCAGACGGCGCTGAACGTGGGCATGTGCCTGTACGTGGCTCCCGTCATCGGCATCACCCTGCCCTTCTTCAGCTACGGCGGCTCCTCCATCCTGACCATGTATCTGGCCGCGGGGCTGGTCTCCAGCGTCAACAGCCGGACGCTGCCCAGCTGGCTCCAGGACCGGGCCTGGTAGCGCCCCGCTCCCTTTCGCGCCCTGCGCCGCGGCGTTTGCCGCGGCGCATATTTTTTCCGCCGGGACAGATACTACCCTTACCATAAGAGTTTAAGGAGGTATCCGCCTTGAAACAGCACCGCGCCCTGCTTTCCGCCTGTCTGGCCCTGGCCCTGACCGCCTCCCTCGCCCTCCCCGCCGCCGCTCTGTTCGGCTGGGGCGGCTCGGAGGACCAGGAGAGCCCCTCGGTCAGCGCCTTCTCCAAAAACGGGCTGGCCACCCAGCCCATCTCCTTCACCCCGGAGGACTTCGTGCTCACCTCCGCCGGCAAGGTCACCCTGGACTCCATCGTCATCTCCGGCCTGCCTGACGAGGGGGCTGGCATCCTGGCCATGGGCAACACCCCCCTGAGCGTGGGCGACTCCATCGCCATGAGCGCCGTGTCCGGCCTGCGCTTCCTCCCCGCCGCCAGCGAGGGCGGCCAGCACACCGTGTTCACCTTCACCCCCCAGTTCTCCACCGGGGAGACCGGGGAGAGCGTGTCGGTGGATCTGTATCTGCTCTCCGAGGCCAACAGCGCCCCGGTGGCCAAGAACCTGGAGTTCACCACCTACCGTGACGTGGCCTATACCGGCACCCTGGACGCGGTGGACCCGGAGGGGGACCTGCTCACCTTCCGCCTGGTGGAGAAGCCCGCCCGGGGCTCGGTCCTGCTCAGCGAGGACGGCTCGGGCACCTTCGTCTACACCCCCTACGAGGGCAAGACGGGCAAGGACTCCTTCACCTTCGTGGCCTGTGACCCGGTGGGCAACGTCTCCCAGCCCGCCACCGTCTCCCTGCGCATCGAAAAGCCCTCCACCTCGGTCACCTACGCCGACCTGGACGGCCACCCCGCCCACAGCGCCGCCATCCGCCTGGCGGAGGAGGGGCTGCTCATCGGCCAGCAGGTCAACGGGCAGTATTTTCTCTATCCCGACCAGCAGGTCAGCCGGAGCGAGTTCCTCGCCCTGGCCATGGGGGCCGCCGGAGTGGACGCCCTGGAGGGGGTGACGGTGACCGGCTTCTCCGACGACGGGGCCATCCCCACCTGGGCCAAGGGCTGCGCCGCCGCCGCCCTGCAGGCGGGCCTCATCCGGGGCCAGCTCAACCAGGAGGGGGACGTGGTCTTCAGCGCCGGCGAGCCCATCACCCGGGCGGAGGCCGCCGTCATCCTGAACCAGGCCCTGGCCCTGGACGATGTGGCGGTGCCCACCGCTGCCTACGCCGACGGCGACTCGGTACCCGCCTGGGCAGCCCAGGCGGCGGTCAACCTGGAGACGGCGGGCCTGCTGGACACCGACGCGGTGGGCGCTCTGGCGCTGGACGCTGCCGTCACCCGGGGGGACGCCGTCCGGATGCTGGCCGGGGCGCTGGACCTGCTGGAGGCCCGGGAGGACTCCGGCTGGTCCCTCTGGTGAGCCGGGCATCCCTCTGCTTTCCGGAACGGGGGCGGGGCGCGGCAGACTGCCGCGCCCCGCTTTTTTGTTCTGTCCGCCCGGAAACAGCGCGGCGCGGGGCAAGGCTGCCCCGCGCCGCGTTCCAGATCCATCTTTTTTACAGCCGCAGCGCCCCCAGCACCTGGCCGATGGGCTGCTGGATGACCAGGTTGGCCTGGTCATCATAGGGGGTGCGGGTCTTGTTGATGAGCACCAGCCGGTTGCCGTGGTAGTAGTCGATCAGCCCCGCCGCCGGATAGACCGCCAGGGAGGTCCCCCCCACGATGAGCATATCCGCCCGGTGGATGGCGTCCACCGACAGGGCCAGCACCTCCTGGTCCAGCGCCTCCTCGTAGAGCACCACCTCCGGCTTCACCACGCCGCCGCACTCACACCGGGGCACCCCCTCGCTGTCCCGCACATACTCCACCGGGTACTGCCGCCCGCAGCGCACGCAGCGGTTGCGGTGGACGGTGCCGTGCAGCTCCAGCACGTTGCGGCTGCCCGCCGCCTGGTGCAGCCCGTCGATGTTCTGGGTGATCACCGCCTTGAGCTTGCCCAGCCGCTCCAGCTCGGCCAGCACCCGGTGGGCCGGGTTGGGCTTGGCGTCCAGGCAGAGCATCTTGGCCCGGTAGAACCGGAAGAACTCCTCCGGGTTGCGCTCAAAAAAGCTGTGGCTGAGGATGGTCTCCGGCGGGTAGTCATACTGCTGATGGTACAGCCCATCCACACTGCGGAAATCGGGGATGCCGCTCTCGGTGGACACCCCCGCGCCCCCGAAAAAGACGATGCTGCCGCTCTCGTCGATCCACTGCTGAAGCTTCTCCTGAGCCGTCATGGACCTTCCCTCCTTTTTTCTTCATCTTACCCCACCGTCCGGGCCGTTGTCAATCCGGCGAACGGAAAGTTGCCCCTCGCTCCACAGTCTGATCTCGCTGCAAAAAAACGGATGGGGCTGGCAATAATTCGCTTGACAAGTCAGTTAGCATATGCTATCCTATATCCGGTTAGCATTTGATAACTACCCCGTCGTGAAAGGAGGCGCCGCCATGGATCTGACGCAGGTACAGCTGGGGCAGGAGTACATCATCGGAGAAATCTGCACCGATGACGAGGAGTTGGACTCCTTCCTGTTCACCTTAGGCTGCTACAGCGGCGAGCCGGTGACCGTAGTCTCTCAGCAAAGGGAGACCTACGTGATCTCCGTAAAAGACGGACGGTACAGCATCGACCGGAATCTGGCCCAAGCTATCCGGGTCATGGAATAATGCGAAAAAAGCCATTCTCAAAATGGCTTTTTTTGACGCCGGTGGTTAGCATATGCTAATCAACTGCAGGAAGGAGAACGAAAATGAGAATTGCGCTTACAGGAAATCCCAATAGTGGAAAAACCACCATGTACAACGCCCTGACGGGGCGCGGTGAGAAGGTGGGAAACTGGGCGGGGGTGACGGTGGCCCGAAAGGAGAGTCCCATCAAGAAGATCTTTTACTCCGGCAGCGAGGAACTGATCGCCGTGGATCTGCCCGGCGCCTACTCCATGTCCCCCTTCACCTCGGAGGAAAGCATCACCAGCGCCTATGTGAGAAATGAGCGCCCCGATGTGATCCTCAACATCGTGGATGCCACAAACCTCAGCCGCAGCCTGTTCTTCACCACCCAGCTGCTGGAGCTTGGCGTTCCCGTGGTGGTGGCGCTGAACAAAAGCGACCTGACCTCCAAAAAAGGCACCACCATCCGGGTGGAGGCTCTGGCCGAGAAACTGGGCTGCCCTGTGATCGAAACGGTATCCACCGCCGCTGGAGACAATGGTCTGGCCAAGGTGGTGGAGGCCGCTGTCTCTCTCCGGGGCCGGGGACAAGCCGCCCCCTATGTCCAGGGAGAGATCGACCTGCACAGCAAGGCCCAGGTGGAGGCCGCCGACCGAAGGCGGTTTGAGTTTGTCAACGGCATCGTCTCTCAGGTGGAGCTGCGCAAGGTCCTTACCCGAGAGAAGAACTCGGGGGACTCCATTGACGCGGTGCTGACCAACAAGATCCTGGGCATTCCCATCTTCGCGGCGGTGATGTTCCTGGTGTTCCAGATCTCCCAGGTATGGGTGGGGCCCTGGATCGCGGAGGGATATGAATTCTCCAACGGCACCGTGATCCCCGGCCTGGTAACGTTGATCGAAGGTCTCCAGGGCTCCGTGTCCGATGCCCTGGCCGACGCCAATCCTCTGCTCACCGCGCTGCTGGCTGACGGCATCATCGGCGGAGTCGGCGCCGTAGTTGGCTTTTTGCCGCTGGTGATGGTGATGTACTTCCTCATCGCCCTGCTGGAGGACTGCGGCTATATGTCCCGGGTGGCCGTGGTGCTGGACCCCATCTTCAAAAAGGTTGGCCTGTCCGGCAAGTCGGTCATCCCCTTCGTCATCGGCACCGGCTGCGCCATCCCCGGCGTCATGGCCAGCCGCACCATCCGCAATGAACGGGAGCGCCGGGCTACCGCCATGCTCACCCCCTTCATGCCATGCGGTGCCAAGATCCCCGTCATCGCTCTGTTTGCAGGCGCCTTCTTTGACGACGCGGGCTGGGTGAGCTTCACCATGTACTTCACCGGCATCGTGCTCATTTTCCTGGGTGCCCTGCTGGTGAACAAGATCGCCGGGTACAAGGCCCGCAAGTCCTTCTTCATCATGGAGCTGCCCGAATACAAGGTGCCCTCCCTTTGGTTTGCATTCAAGGCCATGTGCAGCCGGGGCTGGGCCTACATCGTCAAGGCCGCCACCATCATCCTGGTGTGCAACACTGTGGTGCAGGTGATGCAGACCTTCGACTGGAGCTTCCAGGTGGCCGAGACCTCCGATAGCTCCATCTTGGCCTCCATCGCCGGGCCCTTCGCCTGGCTGCTGGTGCCTATCGTGGGCGTGCTCAGCTGGCAGCTGGCCGCCGCCGCCGTCACCGGCTTCATCGCCAAGGAGAATGTGGTGGGCACCCTGGCAGTGTGCTTCGTGGGTCTGGAGAACTTCATCGACACCGACGAGCTGGCCATGATCGAAGGCTCCGGAGCAGAGGTGGCGGGCATCATCGCCATCACCAAGGTGGCTGCTCTGGCCTACCTGATGTTCAACCTGTACACGCCGCCCTGCTTTGCCGCCATCGGCGCCATGAATTCGGAGATGAAGAGCGCCAAGTGGCTCTGGGCCGGCATCGGCCTGCAGCTGGGCACCGGCTACACCGTGGGCTATCTGGTCTATCAGATCGGCACCCTGGCCACCACCGGCGCGCTGGGCGCGGGCTTCGTCCCCGGCCTGATCGCCGTACTGGCCTTCGCCGGCATTCTGGCCGTCCTCATTCGCCGGGCGGACAAGAGGCTGGAGGCGGACTACGCCCTGAAGGGCGCCTCCGCCGCCAAGGCCTGAGAGAGGAGGGCCCAATGCTGACCGATCTCATCGCGCTGGCCGTGGTGGCCCTGCTGGTGGGGGGCGCGTGCGCCTACCTGGTGCGGGCCAGGCGGCGGGGAGTGGCCTGCATCGGCTGCCCTGACGGCGCCCGCTGCCCCCACAGCCACGCCCCGGACCGCGGACACGCCCCAAACGGCTGCGGCCACTGCGGCGGCGGGGAGGGCTGCCCCTCCTGCACCGGCTGCCGCCATCCATAAACCAAGCGCCGAGAGGGCGCCGGAGGTTCCGGTGCCCTCTCTTTTTTCATCCTGTCACCGCGCTCCCGCCCCGCCCCGGCAGGAAAACTTCTCCTTCCAGCAGCCATTTTCTCATTCCCTGTCCCTTGGGACCCAAGGCTTTGCCCCCTCCCGCCGGGACTTTGTGAAAATTTTCTCTTGACAAACGCCCCTCCTCTGCCTACAATAAGCCTAAATTATTTTAGGTAAATTATTTTCGCTAAAATAATTGAAATCAATCGTTGAAAAAGGAGAGCATGACTTATGGAATTCGAAGCGCTGCGTGATCTGATCGTGGAGACGGTGGGCTGCGACGCCGAGCAGGTGACCCGGGACGTGAAGCTGGGCGAGGGCGGCCTGGGCGCCGACTCTCTGACCGCGGTGGAGCTGGTGATGGCGCTGGAGGAGGCCACCGGCCTGACCATCGGCGACGGCGAGGCCGAGAAGTTCCAGACCGTGGGCGACATCCTGGACTATCTGGCCGCCCATCAGGGCTGAGCCCATCCCGAAAGTAAGGAGGGAGCGCACATGACGCAACCGGAACTGTATGAGCTGATGGCCCGCTTTGAGCGCAGCGGGCTGCACAGTCTGAAGCTGACCGTGCCCGACTGCTCGGTGGAGCTGGTCCGGGCGGAGGGCCCCGCCTGTGTGCCCGGGGCCGCCCCGGCGGCGTCCGCTCCCGCCCCCGCGCCCGCCGCGCCGGAGGAGCCGGTGATCACCGCCCCCCTGGTGGGCACCTTCTACGCCGCCCCCGGCCCCGACCAGCCCCCCTTCGTCCGCCCGGGCGACCGGGTGGAGAAGGGGCAGACGGTGTGCCTGATGGAGGCCATGAAGATGATGAGCGAGGTGAGCGCACCCTGCGACTGCGTCATCGAGGCGGTGCTGAAGGAAAACGGCCAGCTGGCCGGCTTCGGGGAGCCGCTGCTGCGGTACCGGCCATGCTGAAGCGGATTTTGATCGCCAACCGGGGGGAGATCGCCCTGCGCGTCCTCCGGGCCTGCCGGGAGCTGGAGATGGAGACGGTGGCCGTCTGCTCCGACGCCGACCGGGAGGCGCTGCACGTCCAGCTGGCCACCCGCTCGGTGTGCATCGGCCCCGCCCCGGTGGGGGAGAGCTACCTCAACCAGACCGCCCTGCTCACCGCCGCCCTGGCCACCGGGTGCGACGGGGTCCACCCGGGCTACGGCCTGCTGTCCGAAAACGCCGATTTCGCCGACGCCTGCCGGGACGCGGGTCTGACCTTTGTGGGCCCCAGCGGCGACGCCATCCGCAGAGCGGGGGAGAAATCCGCCGCCCGGTCGCTGATGCGGGCGGCGGGGGTGCCTGTCACCCCCGGCTCCGACGGGCCGGTGGACAGCGTCCAGGCCGCTCTGGCGGCGGCGGAGTCGGTGGGCTATCCCGTGCTCATCAAGGCCGCCGCCGGGGGCGGAGGCCGGGGCATCCGCCGGGTGGACCGCGCCGACCAGCTGCCCGCCGCCTTTGAGGCAGCCCGGGCGGAGGCGGTGAGCTGCTTTGGAAGCGGCGTGCTCTACTTAGAGAAGCTGATCCTCCGCCCCCGGCATATCGAGGTGCAGATCCTGGCCGACCGCCAGGGGCACATCATCCACCTGGGGGACCGGGACTGCTCCGTGCAGCGGCGCAACCAGAAGCTGCTGGAGGAGGCCCCCGCCCCCGGCCTGTCCCCCGAAGTGCGCGCCGAGATGGGCCGAGCGGCCGTCCGGGCCGCCGCCGCCGTGGGCTACGAGGGGGCGGGGACAGTGGAGTTCCTGCTGGACCCGGAGAGCGGAACCTTCTACTTCATGGAGATGAACACCCGCATCCAGGTGGAGCACGGCATCACCGAGCTGGTCACCGGGGTGGACCTGGTCCGGGATCAGCTGCGCATCGCTTCCGGCCTGCCCCTGAGCCTCAGTCAGCAGGAGGTGGCCGTCGCCGGCCACGCCATCGAGTGCCGCATCAACGCGGAGGACCCGGAGCGGGACTTCCTGCCCTGCCCGGGCACGGTGGAGTTTCTCCACTTCCCCGGCGGGCCGGGGGTGCGGGTGGACTCGGCGCTCTACAACGGCTGCGCCATGCCCCCCTACTACGACTCCCTGGCCGCCAAGCTGATGGTCCACGCCCCCACCCGGCTGCAGGCCATCCGGAAGATGCGCCGCTGTCTGGAGGAGTTCGCCCTGGAGGGCTTCCCCACCAACGCGGAGCTGTCCTATCAGATCCTGTACCGCCCCGACTTCGTCCGGGGCTGCTGCACCACCGCTTTTCTGGAGGAGAACCTGTCCCGCCTGCTGGACTTCACCCGGCAGGTGGGCGGGGATGAGGAGGCCACATGAACAACATCTTCGCCAAACGCAGGGACCGGCTGCTGGCCATGAAGGCCGCCCGGGACAGCTATATCCCCCGGGAGCAGCGGGTGACCTGCCCGGCGTGCGGGGGGCAGTTCGTCCGGAGGGAGGTCTCCCAGGCCCTGTGGGTCTGCCCGGGCTGCGGACACCACTGGCCGGTGGGGGCCTACTACCGGCTGAGCACCCTGCTGGACTCCGGCTCCTTCCGGGAGCTGAACGGGAAGCTCCCCCCCGCCGACCCTCTCCAGTTCCCCGGCTACCCGGCCAAGCTGGCCGAGGCCCGGCGCAAGACCGGCCTGGACGAGGCGGCGGTCACCGCTCTGGGCACCATCGGCGGACACCGCTGCGTCATCGGTGTGCTGGACGGGCGGTTCCTCATGGGCAGCATGAGCGCCGCCGTGGGCGAGAAGCTCACCCAGGCCATCGAGACCGCCTGCCGCCGCCGCCTGCCACTGATCCTGGTCTCGGCCAGCGGGGGCGCCCGGATGCAGGAGGGCATCCTCTCCCTGATGCAGATGGCCAAGACCGCCGGCGCCCTGGCCAGGCTGGACCGGCGGGGACTTTTGTACATCTCTGTGCTCACCCACCCCACCACCGGCGGGGTGACGGCCAGCTTCGCCTCCCTGGGGGACATCATCCTGGCTGAGCCCGGCGCGCTGATCGGCTTTGCCGGACCGCGGGTGATCCAGCAGACCATCGGCGAGACCCTGCCCGAGGGCTTCCAGCGGGCCGAGTACCAGCAGGAGCACGGCTTTGTGGACGCGGTGGTCCCCCGGGGACAGCTGCGGGACACCCTGGCCCTGCTGCTCCGCCTGCACGAGAAAGGAGGCCGCCATGACTGAGCTGACCGCCCAGCAGCGGGTGTTGATCGCCCGCCATCCCCAGCGGCCCAACCTGGACGACTACATCAATGGCCTGTTCACCGGCTTCTTCCAGCAGCGAGGCGACCGGCTGTGCGGAGAGGACGCCGCCATTTTGGGAGGCGTGGCCCTCTACCACGGGCGGCCGGTAACCGTCATCGGAACCCGGAAGGGGCGCACCCTGGAGGAAAACCTGGAGCGCCGCTTCGGCATGCCCAACCCGGAGGGCTACCGCAAGGCCCTGCGGCTCATGGCCCAGGCGGAGAAATTCCGCCGTCCTGTGCTCACCTTCATCGACACTGCCGGTGCCTACCCCGGCCTGGAGGCCGAGGCCCGGGGCCAGGGGGAGGCCATCGCCCGGTGCCTGCTGGAGCTGAGCCGGCTGACGGTGCCCGTCATCGCACTGGTCACCGGCGAGGCCAACAGCGGCGGCGCGCTGGCGCTGGCGGTGGCTAACCGGGTGCTGATGCTGGAAAACGCCGTGTACGCCATCCTCTCCCCCGAGGGCTTCGCCTCCATCCTGTGGAAGGACGCGGCCCGGCACGGGGAGGCCTGCGAGCTGATGAAGCTCACCGCCCCGGACCTGATGCGCCTGGGGGTGATCGACGAGATCGTGCCCGAGCCCGACGGCGGGGCCCACCTGGCCAGGGCCATCGCCATCCACCAGGCGGATCTGGCCATCTCCCGGCATCTGGGGGAACTGACCAAGCTCAGCGGCGGCACCCTGGCTGCCGACCGGCAGCGGAAATTCCGGGCCATGGGGGCCGCCGCCCCCGGAGAGGAGGGGCCATGAAGGGCATCAGGATCATCGGAACGGGCCGGCGCGTGCCGTCGGAGACGGTCACCAACCACGACCTGGCCCGGCTGGTGGACACCAGCGACGA
>CALXCT010000043.1 GCA_944386865.1 uncultured Oscillospiraceae bacterium
TCGACTACTGCGTGCTGAAGATCCCCCGCCTGCCCTTCGACAAGTTCACCACCGCCAGCCGCACCCTGGGCACCCAGATGAAGGCCACCGGCGAGGTGATGGCCATCGCCAACTCCTTCGAGGGCGCGCTGATGAAGGCCATCCGCTCCCTGGAGCTGCACGTCCGGGCCCTGAAGCTGGACAAGCTGAAGGACCTCTACACCGACGAGATCGAGGAACTGCTGGTCCAGGTGACCGACGAGCGGCTGTTCGTGGTGGCCGAGGCCCTGCGCCGTGGCTTCTCCCCCCAGAAGATCAACTCCATCACCAAGATGGACATCTGGTTCCTGGACGGCTTCAAGCGGATCATCGACATGGAGGAGGAGCTGGAGCGCTGCAAGGGCGAGCCGGACGCCGACCTTCTCAAGCGGGCCAAGGACATGTGCTTTGCCGACAGCTATATCGGCGCCCTGTGCGGCATGAAGCAGGCCGAGGTGAAGGCCCTGCGGGAGCGCTACGGCATCACCCCCGTCTTCAAGATGGTGGACACCTGCGCGGCCGAGTTCGACGCGGAGACCCCCTACTACTACTCCAGCTTCGACAAGGAGAACGAGGCGGTGGACAGCGGCACCGGGAAGAAGAAGGTGCTGGTGCTGGGCTCCGGCCCCATCCGCATCGGCCAGGGCATCGAGTTCGACTACTGCTCGGTCCACTCCGTCTGGGCCTTCAAGCGCCTGGGCTTTGAGACCATCATCGTCAACAACAACCCGGAGACGGTGTCCACCGACTTCGACGTGGCCGACAAGCTGTACTTCGAGCCGCTGACCGCGGAGGACGTGCAGAGCATCGTGGAGCAGGAGAAGCCCTGGGGCGCGGTGGTGCAGTTCGGCGGCCAGACGGCCATCAAGCTGGCCAAGGCGCTGACCGACATGGGGGTGCGCATCCTGGGCACCTCCTCCGACGGCGTGGACGCCGCCGAGGACCGGGAGCGGTTCGACGAGATCCTGCAGAACTGCCGGATCCCCCGGGCCAAGGGCCGCACCGTGTTCACCACCGAGCAGGCGCTGGAGGCCGCCCATGAGCTGGGTTACCCCGTGCTGGTGCGCCCCTCCTACGTGCTGGGCGGCCAGGGCATGGAGATCGCCTACTCCGACCGCAACATCGTGGAGTACATGAAGATCATCAACATGACCGTCCAGGAGCACCCCATCCTGGTGGACAAGTACCTCATGGGCCGGGAGCTGGAGGTGGACGGCGTGTTCGACGGGGAGGATATCCTCATCCCCGGCATCATGGAGCACGTGGAGCGGGCCGGCGTGCACTCGGGCGACTCCATCTCCGTCTATCCCACCCTCCACGTGGAGGACCGGCACAAGCAGACCATCCTGCGCTATACGGAGGACCTGGCCCGGGCCATCGGCGTCATCGGCCTGATCAACATCCAGTTCATCCTTTATAACGACGAGATCTATGTCATCGAGGTCAACCCCCGCTCCTCCCGTACCATCCCCTATATCTCCAAGGTGACCGGCGTGCCCATCATCGACCTGGCCACCCGGGTCATGCTGGGGGAGAAGCTGAAGGACATGGAGTACGGCACGGGCATCTACCCCGAGGCGGACTACTTCGCCGTGAAGGCCCCGGTGTTCTCCTTCGAGAAGCTCACCGACGTGGACATCGGGCTGGGCCCCGAGATGAAGTCCACCGGCGAGTGCCTGGGCCTGGCCGACTCCTATCCCCAGGCGCTGCTGAAGGCCATCAAGGGCGCGGGGCTGAAGGCGCCGGAGAAGGGCGGAAGGATCATCATCACCGTGAAGGACGAGGACAAGCAGGAGATCATCGGCATCGCCCGGGGCTTTGCCGAGATGGATATCGAGATCCTGGCCACTGAGGGCACCTGCCAGGTGCTGCGGGACGCGGGGGTGGAGGCCACCAAGGTCAACCGCATCTCGGAGGCCCATCCCAACATCCTGGACATGATCCAGAGCGGCACCATCGACCTGATCATCAACACCCCCACCCGGGGCCACAAGCAGGACTCCGACGGCTTCCACATCCGCCGGGCGGCGGTGGAGCACTCGGTGGCCTGCGTCACCGCCATCGACACCGCCCGCGCCCTGCTCACCGTGCGCCAGCAGAGCTGCAGCGCGGACCTGGTGCCGGTGGACATCACCACCATCTGACGGGGGGTGAGCGCCATGCCGCATCAGACTGTCATCGTGCTGGACTTCGGCGGGCAGTATAACCAGCTGATCGCCCGCCGGGTCCGGGAGTGCAACGTGTACTGCGAGGTCAAGCCGTACACCACCCCGCTGGCCCAGCTCAAGGCCATGGACCCCATCGGCATCATCTTCACCGGCGGGCCCAACAGCGTCTATCTGGACAGCGCGCCCCACATCGACCCCGAGATCTTCACCTGGGGGGTGCCCATCCTGGGCATCTGCTATGGCTGCCAGCTCATCGCCCACACCCTGGGCGGGCAGGTGACCGAGGCCCAGGACGACTCCGCCCGGGAGTACGGGAAGACCGAGACCTATTACGACACCGCCTGCCGGCTGTTCAAGGGCCTGCCGGAGCGGGGGGTGAGCTGGATGAGCCACGGGGACTATATGGCCCGGGTGCCGGAGGGCTTCGCCCTGGCGGCCCACTCCGCCGCCTGCCCCAACGTGGCCATCGCCGACGAGGCGCGGGGCTTTTACGGTGTGCAGTTCCACCCGGAGGTCAACCATACCGAGCACGGGGTGGACATGATCCGCAACTTCCTCTATGAGGTGTGCCATGCCTCGGGCGACTGGACCATGGAGGGCTACAAAAGCGCCGCCATCGCCCAGATCCGGGAGAAGGTGGGCTCGGGCCGGGTGCTGCTGGCTCTCAGCGGCGGAGTGGACTCCTCCGTGGTGGCCGCCCTGCTGGCCGAGGCGGTGGGCAGCCAGCTCACCTGCGTGTTCGTGGACCACGGCCTCATGCGCCTCAACGAAGGGGACGAGGTGGAGGCCGCCTTCTCCAAGTGGGACATCAACTTCGTCCGGGTGGACGCCGAGAGCCGCTTTCTGCTGAAGCTGGCGGGGGAGTCCGACCCGGAGCACAAGCGGAAGATCATCGGCGAGGAATTCATCCGGGTCTTTGAGGAGGAGGCCAAGGAGATCGGCGCCGTGGACTTCCTGGCCCAGGGCACCATCTACCCCGACGTGATCGAGTCGGGGGCGGGGGAGGCCGCCGTCATCAAGAGCCACCACAATGTGGGCGGCCTGCCTGACTTCGTGGACTTCAAGGAGATCATCGAGCCCCTGCGGATGCTGTTCAAGGACGAGGTGCGTCAGCTGGGCCGGGAGCTGGGCCTGCCCGAGTACCTGGTCAGCCGCCAGCCCTTCCCGGGCCCCGGCCTGGCCATCCGGATCATCGGGGACATCACCAAGGAGAAGGCGGATATCCTGCGCCAGGCCGACTTCATCTTCCGGGATGAGATCGCCAGGGCGGGGGAGGACCAGAACCTCAGCCAGTACTTCGCGGTGCTCACCAACACCCGCTCCGTGGGCGTGATGGGGGACGGCCGCACCTACGACTACACCCTGGCCCTCCGGGCGGTGACCACCAGCGACTTCATGACCGCCGACTGGGCCCGCATCCCTTACGAGGTGCTGGACCGCATCTCGGTGCGCATCGTCAATGAGGTGCCCGGCATCAACCGCATCTGCTACGACATCACCAGTAAGCCTCCCGCCACCATCGAGTGGGAAT
>CALXCT010000044.1 GCA_944386865.1 uncultured Oscillospiraceae bacterium
ATCCAGCCCTCGCCCTTGCAGGTGGGGCAGCCCACGCCGCCGCACTTGTGGCACTGCACGTCCATCTCGCAGGAGGGTTCGGTGAAGGGGAAGTGGTGGGGGCGGAAGCGGGTCTTGGTGCCCTTGCCGTACATCTGCTCCACCACGGTGTTCAGCGTGCCCTTCAGGTCGGCCATGGTGACCCCCTTGTCGATCACCATGCCCTCCACCTGATGGAACATGGGGGAGTGGGTGGCGTCCACCTCGTCCTTGCGGTACACCCGGCCGGGGGCGATGATGCGGATGGGCAGGGGCATGGTCTCCATGGCCCGCACCTGCATGGGGGAGGTCTGGGAGCGGAGCATCACCCGGCTGTCCTCGTCGAAATAGAAGGTGTCGCTCCAGTCCCGGGAGGGGTGGCCCTCGTCGGCGTTGAGCTTGTCGAAGTTGTAGGAGGCCAGCTCGATCTCCGGCCCGTCCAGCACGGTGAAGCCCATGCCCACGAAGATCTCCTTGATCTCGTCCAGGGCGAGGTACATGGGGTGGCGGTGGCCCTGCTTGATGCTCCTGCCGGGCACGGTGACGTCCAGCGCCTCGTCCCGGAGCTTCTGCTCCAGCGCCTGGGCCTCCAGCTGCCTGCCCCGGACCTCCAGAGCCTGCTCCAGGGCGGCGCGCACCTCATTGGCCAGCTGGCCCATGACGGGGCGCTCCTCGGCGGAGAGCTTGCCCATCTGCTTCAAAACGGCGGTCAGCTCTCCCTTCTTGCCCAGGTACTGGACCCGCAGGGCGTCCAGGGCGGCGGAGTCCGCGGCCTGCTCGAAGGCGGCCAGGGCCTGGGCGCGGATGCTTGCTAACTGTTCTTTCATGATCGCTTCTCCTTCTCTCGGTAAAATGAGACGATCCGGGAGGTCCGGGCAGCAAAAAAGCCTTTCCCCCCAGAAAACTGGGACGAAAGGCAACCCTTCCGCGGTACCACCCGCATTCGTGAAATTCACGCACTCAAGGCCCCGGTAACGGAGGGCGGACCGTCCTGCTCTCACAGGCTGCTCCCGGGCGAACCAAGCGGCGCGAACCGGGCGGGCTTTCAGCCGGGGACCCGCCCTCTCTTGGGCACGCGTTGACGCTATTTTCCCGTTCCACGCAAATTTGAACTAACCTTTTTTATATCACACTTCCCACCCGATTGCAAGAGCCAGTTTCCCCGGAGGAAAGAGGCGGCTCTGGCCGGGACCCTGTTTACTTTCCCGGCCGGAGCCGCTATAATGGGGAGGAATGAACGGAAAGGGGCGACGGGTATGCTTCTGGCCACGGCGGAACAGATGAAGCGGCTGGACGAGGGGGCCATCGCGGGGCGGGGCATCCCCTCCACCCTGCTGATGGAGCGGGCCGCCCGGGGGATCCTGGAGGCGGTGCGCGGCTTCCGGGATGCGGACGGGTCCGCGCCCCCCTGGACGTCGCCCCGCTATGTCCCCGACGCCGCCGGGCGGGTGATCTCCGGAGGGGAGACGGCAGAGCACCGCCGAACCGGCGGCCCTCACCGGCCCAGGTGCGCCGTCTTTTCCGGCCCGGGCAACAACGGGGGGGACGGGGTGGCCGTGGCCGGCCTGCTGGTGAAGGAGGGCTGGGCCGTCCGGGCCTTTCTGGTGGGCAGCCGGGCCAAAATGACCCCCGACTGCCGGGAGATGGAGCGCCGCCTGGCCGAGCTGGGCGGACGGCTGGAGGACTTCCGGCCCGATGACGGGGAGCAGAGGGCCTGGGCCATGTCCGCCGACGTGATCGTGGACGCCCTGTTCGGCATCGGGCTGAACAGCGCCATCCGGGGGGACGGGGTGGCCGCCGTCGACCTCATCAACGACTCCCCCGCCCGGGTGGTGGCGGCCGACATCGCCTCCGGCGTGGAGGCGGACACCGGACGGGTGCTGGGCGCTGCGGTCCGGGCGGACGCGACCGTCACCTTCACCCTGGCCAAGCCGGGCCATTTCGTGGGCAAGGGCGGACTGCACACCGGCAGGCTGACGGTGCATGACATCGGCATCCCCCGGGATCTGCTGGAGGGGGAGGACATCCCCACCCTGGCGGTGACCGCCGGGACGGTCCGGGGCTGGCTGCCCCGGCGGCCGGCGGACGGGCACAAGGGCACCTTCGGCAAGGACTATATCCTGGCGGGCAGCGTGGGCTACACCGGCGCGCCGGTGCTGGCGGCCCGGGCGGCGTGCCGCACGGGGGCGGGGCTGGTGTTTCTGGATGTGCCCGGGGAGGTCTACCCCATCGTGGCCGTCAAGTGCGACGAGGCCATGCCCCGGCCGCTGCCCTCGGAGGACGGGATGCTCTCCGGGGACGGGCTGGAGAAGTCACTGGCGCGGCTGGCGGGCTGCGACGCGGCCCTGCTGGGTCCCGGCCTGGGCCGGAGCGGCGCGGTGGAGCGGTTCGTGCTGGCGGTGCTGGAGGGGGCGCAGTGCCCCGTGGTGCTGGACGCGGACGGTCTAAACGCCGCCGCGGCGCATATAGATAGGCTGGACGCCTGCCGGGCCCCGCTGGTCCTCACCCCCCACGACGGGGAGTTTGCCCGGCTGGGAGGAGACCTGTCGGGGGAGGACCGGCTGGAGGCGGCCCGGGCCTTCGCCCGGGAGCACGGGTGCGTGGTGGTGCTCAAGGGGCACCGGACCATCACCGCCCATCCCGACGGAAGGGCGGCGGTGAACACCACGGGCAACTCCGGTATGGCCAAGGGGGGCAGCGGCGATGTGCTCTCCGGAGTGATCCTGGCCCTGCTGGGCATGGGGATGGCCCCCTTCGAGGCGGCCGCCGCCGGGGTGTACCTCCACGGGCTGGCGGGAGACCTGTGCGCCGGGGAGCTGGGGGAGTGGGGCATGCTGCCCACCGACCTGCCCGGGGCGCTGCCCCGGGCACTGAGACAAGTGCTGGAATAGGAGGAGAGAGGCGTGCGCGTGCTGCGGCTGTGCGCACCAATGACAGCCCTCTGCCTGCTGCTGCTGTGCTCCTGCGGCGGCGGCGCGGAGGAATTGCAGCAGGTGCAGCTGCTGCGGGAGCGGTATGCCGCCGCGGCGGGCTGCGCGGGCACGGCGGAGGTGACCGCCGACTACGGACAGAGAGTGTATGAATTCACCCTGGACTTTGCCGCCCAGGGGGAGGAGCTGACGCTGACCCTCACCGCCCCGGAGGAGGTGGCGGGCATCACCGCCCGGGTGTCCGGGGAGCAGACCAGCCTGGAGTACGACGGCGCCATCCTGGACACGGGGGCCCTCTCCCCCGACGGGCTGTCCCCCGTCAGCGCCGTCCCGCTCCTGCTGCGCAGCGCGGCGGAGGGGTTCAGCGACCGGTGCGTCTGGGAGGGGGAGAAGGACGCCCCGGAATTCCACGTCACCTACCGGGACCCGGAGCGCTCTCCCGGGGAGGGGACGGAGGTGGACCTGTGGTTCGCCGGGGACACCGGCGACCTGCTGCGGGGCGAGGTGTCGGTGGACGGCTATCGAGTGATCCTGTGCGAATTTACCGCCTTCTCCCTGACGCGGGGGGAGGACGGACAGACATAGAAAGAGGGAAGCAAGACAGATGGATACCACACGGATGAGGACCTGGGCGGAGATCTCCCTGCCCAATTTAGAGCACAACTACCGGGCGCTGCGCGCCTGCATCCCCTACGGCTGCAAGTTCATGGGCCTGGTGAAGGCGGACGGCTACGGCCACGGCGCCGTGGCCGTTGCCCGGAAGCTGGAGCAGCTGGGGGCGGACTATCTGGCGGTGGCCTGCGTGGACGAGGCGGCCCGGCTGCGCTCGGAGGGCATCCGCGCCCCCATCCTGATCCTGGGGGCCACTCCGCCGGGGGAGATGGAGCTGGCGGCGGAGCTGGGCGTCACCGTGACCGTCTTTGAGGAGAGCGGCGCGCTGGCCCTGTCCCAGGCGGCCGGGAAGCTGGGCCGCCGGGCGAAGATGCACATCAAGGCGGACACCGGCATGAGCCGGCTGGGCTTTGCCGCCCGGGAGGGGGAGCTGGAGCGCAGCGCGGAGGAGATCGCCCGGCTGTGCTCCCTGCCCGGGCTGGAGGCGGAGGGCATCTTCACCCACTTCGCCAACGCCGACGGGGACGAGGAGTACACCATGCTCCAGTTCACCCGTTTCCTGGACCTTTTGTCCCTGCTGGAGGAAAAGGGCGTGCGTTTTCCCATCCGCCATTGCGCGGCCAGCGCGGCTGTGTTAAACTATCCCTGTACCCACCTGGACATGGTCCGGCCGGGCATCGCCCTGTACGGCCACTATCCCGACCCCGGCTGCGAGGGCATGGTGCCCGACGGACTGCGGCCGGTGATGAGCCTCTACACCCGGGTGGCCTTCGTCAAACCCCTGCCCGCCGGCACCGCCGTCAGCTACGGCTGCACCCGGGTGCTGGAGCGGGACAGCCTGGTGGCCACCCTGCCGGTGGGCTACGGGGACGGACTCTTCCGCCAGCTGTCTGACCGGGGGCAGGTGCTGCTCCACGGCCGCCCCGCCCCCATCCTGGGCCGGGTGTGCATGGATATGTGCATGGTGGACGTGACCGACATCCCCGGTGTGAATGCCGGGGACGTGGCCACCATCTACGGCGAGGACCTGCCGGTGGAGCAGGCCGCCGGGCTGGTGGGCACCATCCAGTACGAGCTGTTGTGCGATGTGGGCGTGCGGGTGCCCCGGGTCGTGCTGGCGTGACACGCCCGCCTCCGGCCGCGCATAGGATGTCATGAGAGCGGGACGCTCTGCGTCCGGCCGGAAGGGCGGCGGAGGAGATGTCCCACGCGGGTATAAAATCCGCCGCCCCGTGGGAAGATTATAGTGAGCCTGCTGGCGGGCCCGCCCGTCCCCAGACTGACTATTATTCCGGCGGAGTGTGAAGCTTGTGGACAACAGCGTAAAACGAGGGGATATTTTCTATGCGGATCTGAGCCCCGTGGTGGGCAGCGAGCAGGGCGGGGTGCGGCCGGTGCTGATCGTGCAGAACGACACCGGCAACCGGCACAGCCCCACCGTCATCGCCGCCGCCATCACCTCTCAGACCGGGAAGGCCCGCCTGCCGACCCACATCTCCCTGTCGGCCATGCGGTACGGCCTGCCCAAGGACTCAGTCATCCTGCTGGAGCAGATCCGTACATTGGACAAAAAGCGGCTCAGGGAGCACATGGGGCGGCTGGACGAGCCGCTGATGCACCAGGTGGACAACGCCATCGCGGTGAGCTTCGGCCTGCACCCGGAGAGCATGGTCTGAACCCGGAGGACACGGCGGCTCCGGCGGGGGCGACCCCGCCGGAGCCCCAACACGGGCCCAGCCCGGAAAGGAACGGTACATAAGAAATGGACAAGAAGAACAGACGCATCCTGGCCGCCCTGCTGGCAGGCATCCTGTGCGTGACGGGCATGGCCTTCGCCGCCAACGAGGGCACCGCCTCCGACCCCCTGGTCACCCTGAGCTATCTGCAGCAGACGGTGACCCCCGGCGTGCTGGAGCAGGTGGACGAGAAGGTGGAGGCCAGGGCCCAGCAGCTCAAGACCGCCCTGGACCAGGCCATCGCCGATTACAGCGGGCGGATGGAGCAGGCCCTGGCGGGCGCGGAGAGCGGCGGGGCCAACTTCCAGGTGGTCACCCTCTCCAAGGGCCAGACCCTCCACACCCAGATCGGCTGCGAGGTGATGCTCCGGGTGGGCAGCGCCAGCTGCGTGGCCTCCTCCTCCCCCGGGCTGATCGACAGCACCGACGGTACCACCCTCAATGACGGCGGCGCCCTCAAGACCAACCACCTCTACCTGGCCACCATCGAGGACCGGGGCGTGCTGGCGGGCAGCGCCACCGTGAAGGTGCTGGTCCGGGGCGGCTATACCGTCAGCTGAAAAAGCCGGAACGCGACGGGATTTCCTAAAATTTACAGACTGGACAGGCTATAATTGCCGTGTATCTCAGGATACACGGCAATTTTTTTGTCCGCCGGGGACCGGCGGCGAGGGGAGGAACGACGATGGCGGTGACCTGTACCGGCCACGACCGGAACATGACGGTGAGCATCTCGGGGGAGGTGGACCACCACGCGGCCCGGAAGATCATGGAGGAGCTGGACCGGCAGATGGAGGTGGTGCTGCCCCGGCACGTGACGGTGGACCTGGGGGGCGTGTCCTTCATGGACAGCTCGGGCATCGCGGTGCTGCTGCGGGCGTACAAGTGCGCCGGGCGGCAGGGGGGCGACGTGCGGGTGGTGAACGTGCCCGACCAGGCGGGGCGGGTGCTGCGCACGGCGGGCCTGCAGCGGCTGATCCGCTTTGAATGAGGAGAGGGAGCGATACATATGAAAGTGAACAACGAGGCGCAGATCAAGTTTATGAGCCGGTCGGCCAACGAGGGCTTCGCCCGCACGGCGGCGGCCTGCTTCTCCGCCCAGCTGGACCCCACCCTGGAGGAGGTCAACGACATCAAGACGGCGGTGAGCGAGGCGGTGACCAACGCCATCGTCCACGCCTACCCGGACAGCATCGGGCCGGTGTCCCTCCGGCTGCGGCTGCTGGAGGACAACGTGATGGAGATCCGGGTACGGGACTGGGGGGTGGGCATCGAGGACATCACCCGGGCCCGGGAGCCCCTGTACACCACCGGCGGGGAGGAGCGCTCCGGCATGGGCTTTGTCATCATGGACAGCTTCATGGACGGGGTGAAGGTGCTCTCCGCGCCGGGGAAGGGGACCACGGTGACCATGCTCAAGCGGATCTCCCTCCGGCTGGGGACGGGCCGGTGAGCGCCGCCCCCGCCGCCGAGCTGCTGGAGGCGGCCCGCCGGGGGGACAACGAGGCCTGCAGGCGGGTGCTGGAGGAGAACAGCGGCCTGATCTGGAGCGTGGTGCGCCGGTACTACGGCCGGGGGGTGGAGGGGGAGGACCTCTATCAGCTGGGCTGCCTGGGCTTTCTCAAGGCGGTGCGGGGCTTCGACCCCGCCTTCGGCACCCAGTTTTCCACCTACGCCGTGCCTAAGATCGCCGGGGAGATCCGCCGCTTTCTCCGGGACGACGGCCCGGTGAAGGTCAGCCGGAGCGTGAAGGAGCGCTCCGGGGAGGTGCGCACCGCCCGCGCGGAGCTGGCGGGCCGCCTGGGCCGGGAGCCCACCCTGTCCGAGCTGTCGGAACGTACCGGGCTTAGCCCGGAGGACATCGCCGCGGCGGAGACTGCGTGGGGAGGCGTGCTCTCCCTCCAGGCGGAGGCGGGGGAGAACGGCGGCACGCTGGAGGATGTGCTGGGCAACGACGGTATGGAGGAGCAGATCGTGGAGCGGCTCACCCTCCGCCGTGCCATCGACCAGCTTCCCCAGCGGGAGCGGCAGGTGATCTTCCTGCGCTATTACAAGAACCTGACCCAGGAGCGCACCGCCCGGATCGTGGGAGTGTCCCAGGTGCAGGTGTCCCGCATCGAGCGCCGGGCGGTGGAGCAGCTGCGCCGCCTGCTGCTCTGAGCGGGAGAGCGCGGAACAGGATGCGGCGCGGGCCGGCCCCCAAGGGGGACCGGCCCGCGCCGCGTTGAGGGGAAAGAGAAAAGCGGAGTCAGGTCACCATGGGCAGGGTCACCATGGCCTTGAACAGGTCGCCGTCCACCGACAGGTGGAACTGGCCGCCCTGCAGCTCGGTGAGGCTGCGGGCGATGGACAGGCCCAGGCCGCTGCCCTCGGTGGTGCGGGAGGCGTCCCCCCGGACGAAGCGCTCCATCAGCTCCTCGGCGGAGATGTTCAGCGGGTCCCGGGAGATGTTCTTGACGGTGAGCACCGCCCGGTCCCCCGCCGGGGCCACCTCGGCGTATACCCGGGTGCCCGGCAGGGTGTACTTGCAGCAGTTGGACAGCAGGTTGTCGATCACCCGCCACAGGTGCCGTCCGTCGGCGGTCACGTGGACGGGCGGGGTGGGCAGCAGGAGCATGGGGTGCAGGTCCAGGGCCAGGAACCGGTCCTGGTACTCCCCCAGGGCCTGCTCCAGCAGCTGGTTCAGGTCCAGCCGCTCCAGGTGCACGGTCAGCACGCCGGTGGACGCCTTGCTGGCCTCCACCAGGTCCTCGGTCAGCTTTTTCAGCCGCTGGCTCTTGCGGTCCAGCACGTCCAGGTACTGCCGGGCGGTCTCGCTGTCGATCTGCTCCTTCTTCAGAAGGTCCACATAGTTGATGATGGAGGTGAGGGGGGTCTTCAGATCGTGGGAGACGTTGGTGATGAGCTCCGTCTTGAAGTGCTCGCTGCGCATGCGCTGCTCCACGGCGGCGGTCATCCCCTCGCCGATGGCATTGAGGTCGTCCCCGTGGCGCTTGAGAGAGAAGAACATCCGGCTGGTGTCCACCTTGGATTCCAGGTCGCCGGAGGCCAGCGACCGCCCCTCCCGGAACAGCAGCTTCATCTGCCAGGCGTAGAACACGGCGGCCAGCAGCAGGACCAGATCCAGCACCAGCCACAGCAGGAACCACAGGCTGTTGAGCTGGTAGTCGTTCCACATCAGCAGCCCCAGCAGGAACTGGAGCAGGAGCATCCCGCCCACGAACAGGACGGTGCGCCAGGTATAGGGCAGCAGGCGGGCGGCGTCCCGCACCGCCCGCGCCATCCGGCTTACCAGCCGGATGATCCCTCTGAGCACCCGATACACCACGGTGTTGCGCCACCAGCCCCCCAGCTTCAGCCGGGTGGCCAGGGTCATCAGCAGGGCCAGGGCCAGGATGGCGGAGACCACGCAGGCGGCGGCGATCAGGGGCAGGTACAGGTAGTAGCCGAACTGCCACACCAGACGGAACGCCGCCAGCAGGATCACCGCATCGCCCGCCAGGTACAGGTCCAGGGGGATGCGGTCCTGCCAGTTGGGGGTCAGGCCGGGGCAGCCCTTCCGGTGCCCCGCGGCGCAGCAGAGGAAGACCAGCACCGCCAGGGTCAGCAGCAGGCACAGGGGGGCCAGCACCAGCAGGGTGTACCGCAGAGGGTACAGAAGGTCGAACAGCGCCTGCTGGGTCAGCAGCCCCTCCGAGCCGGGCAGGGTGGTGTAGTACACGGTGACCAGGTAGTCCAGTCCGAACCGGCCGGCCAGCTCCGGGTCGGTGCCGCTGTCCTGAAAGACCTCGTCGGCGTGGAGATAGAAGCTGTCGGTGTGGACGAAGGAGTCGGGCAGCTCGGTGGCATAGAGGATGTTCTCCGGGTCCTGGGCATAGGCGACGGTGAAATAGGTCCCGTCCCGGGTGAACTGGGCGGGATCTCCGCCGTAGAGGTAGCAGGAGTACAGGGCGTTGTACGCCTGGACATAGGAGGTCTGAAGGAAGCCCTCGCTCTGGGTGTAAGTCAGGCCGTCCTTCTCGTAGTAGTTCATCTCGTAGCAGCAGGTGATGCCCAGGGCGGACAGGGCGCACAGCACCGCCAGGATGCCCGCCAGGAACAGGGCGGCCGCCTTGACAGGCAGGCTCTCCCGTAAATCAGGCATAGGGCTCCCTCCTTACTTCTGGGGCTCCAGCTTGTAGCCCAGCCCCCACACCACCTTCAGGTAGCGGGGGTCGGACGGGTTGATCTCGATCTTCTCCCGCAGGTGGCGGATGTGGACGGCCACCGTGTTCTCCGAGCCCAGGGAGGGGTCGTTCCACACCAGCTCGTAGATCTGAGAGGAGGAGAACACCTGGCCCGGCCGGGACAGGAGCAGCTTGAGGATGTTGTACTCGATGGGGGTGAGGGACACGCTCTCCCCGTCCACCGTCACCGACTTGGCGGCGTCGTCCATGGAGATGCCGCCCACGGTGAGCAGCTCCCCCGTCTTCTGCTGGCCGCCCAGAGTGGTGAACCGGCGCAGCTGGCTCTTGACCCGGGCGATGACCTCCATGGGGTCGAAGGGCTTGGTGACATAGTCGTCCGCCCCCATGTTCAGCCCCAGCACCTTGTCGCTGCCCTCGCTCTTGGCAGTGAGCAGGATGATGGGCACGTTGTATTCCCGGCGCAGGGCGGCGGTGGCGGCGATGCCGTCCAGCTCGGGCATCATGATGTCCATGAGCACCAGGTGGATCTCATGCCGGCGCATCAGCTCCAGGGCCTGCTTGCCGTTGTAGGCCTCGTAGATGGTGTAGCCCTCCGAACTGAGGTAGATCTTCAGCGCCGCCACGATGTCGCGGTCGTCATCACAGACCAGAATGTTGGCCATGCTCTCTCATCCTTTCCCTCCGGGCCGCCTCCGGCCCATTCTCCGGTCCTTATTGTACCAGTTTGCGCCTTAAGAGAAAAGGGGGGACGGGATTAAGATATCCTTAAATGAAAAAGCGAGCCGGATTTTTCGGATATCTTAAGCCCATTTTAAGGATTCCCACCGGTGCATCTTAAATGAGCCGCGGTATCATGGAACCATCCAAACAAGAAAGGATGGCGCGGCATATGAACCTGATGCATTGGGTGATCGCACTGAACCTGCTGCTGGGCGGGGTGGGGCTCTATTTCGCCGTCACTGCCCTGTGGGCGCTGAAGAAGGAGAAGCCTCTGGGCCGCTTCGCCCCCCGCTACCGTTTCGCCGTGCTCATTGCCGCCCGGAACGAGGAGCGGGTGATCGGCGGCCTGGTGCGCAGCCTGCTGGCTCAGGACTACCCCCGGGAGCTGTTCGACGTGTACGTCATCCCCAACAACTGCACCGACCACACCGCCCGGGAGGCCTTCCTGGCGGGCGCGAAGCTCATCGAGCCGGCCTATCCCGTGCGCTACAAGGGGGACGCCCTGCGCCAGGCGGGGGACCGGCTGCTGGGCCAGGGGGGTTATGACGCCTTCTGCGTCTTCGATGCGGACAATATCGCCGACCCCCGGTTCCTGGCCGAAATGAACAACGCCTTCTGCTCGGGCGCGGTGGTGGCCCGGGGGCGCAACCGGGCCAAAAACCCCGCCGAGAGCTGGGTGTCCGCCTGCTACGCCCTCTATTTTGAGATGTTCAACCTGTTCTTCGCCCGGGCCCGGGAGAACTGCGGCCTGTCGGCCAACATCATCGGCACCGGCTTCGGGGTGCGTACCTCCTTCCTCCGGGAGCTGGGGGGCTTCCGCACCGGCACCATCACCGAGGACGTGGAGTTTTTCGCCCAGTGCGTGGCCGCCGGCGAGCGGGTGTGGTGGGTGCCCCGGGCGGTGACCTATGACGAGGAGCCCAATTCCTTCCGACTCTCCCTGACCCAGCGCCGGCGCTGGTGCAGCGGCAGCATGGAGGTGGCGGGGCGCTATCTGCCCGCCCTGTGGGCCGGGCTGAGCCGACGGCAGCGGCTGCGGGAGCTGGACGTGATCCTCTTTTTCGCCGCCCCCTTCGTCCAGGCCCTCACCGTGCTGCCCCTGGGGCTGACCGTGGCGTGGGCGCTGCTGCCCGGCGGGCCGGGGCTGGGCTTCCTGCTGGCCTCCGCCGGGGCGTGGCTGGCGCTCTCCTACGGGGCGGTGACCCTGCTGGCCCTTGCGGTGAGCTGGCGCACCGGGCTGCTCCGGCCGGAGATGTATCCCGGCATCGCCGCCTACGGGCTGTTCATGGCCTCCTGGCTGCCCCTGCAGGTGCTGTGCCTGTTCCGGCGCACCACCAGCTGGCGGGAGATCGCCCACGGCCGGGCGCTGACCGTGGGCAGGGCGGCGTGACCGGCGCCTGAGATCAGTCCCGCAAGAAGGCCTGAGGGCCGCCCCCACAAAGGGGCGGCCCTCATTTTGTAGAGTTAGCCGTTGTACGGCTGGGAAAAATGGAGTATAATGACACATCTTCCGCCCCGAGCGGAGAGAGAAGGAGAGAGGATATGGAAACCATCAAAAAAAAGGCGCCCGGCGTGGCGGTGTGCCTGGTCATCGCCCTGGCGGCCTGGTGGCTGGGACAGCTGCTGCCCGTGGTGGGCGGGCCGGTGTTCGCCATCCTGCTGGGCATGGTGCTCACCCAGCTGTGGAGGGACAAGGCCGCCGTGCAGGAGGGGGTCAACTACACCTCCAAGAAGATCCTGCAGTACGCGGTGATCCTGCTGGGCTTCGGCATGAACCTGTCCACCGTGCTGGCCACCGGGCGGCAGTCGCTGCCCGTCATCCTGTCCACCATCACCGCGTCGCTGGTCATCGCCTATGTGATGTTCCGGCTGATGAAGATGCCCTCCCGGATCTCCACCCTGGTGGGGGTGGGCTCCTGCATCTGCGGCGGGTCGGCCATCGCGGCCACCGCGCCGGTGATCGGCGCAGACGACGAGGAGATCGCCCAGTCCATCTCGGTGATCTTCCTGTTCAACGTGATCGCGGCGCTGATCTTCCCCACCCTGGGCGGCGTGCTGGGCCTGTCCAACGAGGGCTTTGCCATCTTCGCGGGCACCGCGGTGAACGACACCTCCTCGGTGACGGCGGCGGCCACCGCCTGGGACGGCATCCACGGCAGCAGCACTCTGGACGGGGCCACCGTGGTCAAGCTCACCCGCACCCTGGCCATCATCCCCATCACCCTGGTGCTGGCCCTGTACCGTGCCCGCCGGGAGCGCAGCGCGGGCCCCGGGGTGAGCCTGAAGAAGGTGTTCCCCTTCTTCATCCTGTTCTTCGTGCTGGCCTCGCTGATCACCACCGTGGCCACCGGCCTGGGCGCTCCGGCGGACGTGTTCGCCCCCCTGAAGCAGCTGAGCAAGTTCTTCATCGTCATGGCCATGGCGGCCATCGGCCTGAACACCGACATCGTCAAGCTGGTGCGCACCGGCGGCAAGCCCATCGTCATGGGCTTCTTCTGCTGGGTGGGCATCGCGGTGGTCAGCCTGGCGGTGCAGCACCTGCTGGGCATCTGGTGACCGGCAGCACCCGGCCCAAGCCCCTCCATCCCGCGGGACGGAGGGGCTTTTTTTGCCCAAACCCCCGCTTTACAGACGCCGCTGCCCGTGGTACAATACCTCCGACCGGTTTCCACACCCGGTCCAAACGCCGGAACGCATGCCGTCCGGGGACGAACGCGCCAGTCCCCGGGGAAGGAACTTCCGGCGCTGTGCGGCGGCGCCCGCACTCTAAATACCAAAATGGAGGTTATTCGTCATGCGCAGATTCACCACCCGCGAACTCACCCTGGCCGCCATGGTGGCCGCCGTCTACTTCGTCCTGTGCTACTTCGGCAACATCTTTCAGCTCACCTTCGGGCCCGTTCAGGTCCGGATGGGAGAGGCGCTCACCGTGCTGCCCTTCCTGTTCCCTGCCACCGCGCCGGGGCTGGCCCTGGGGTGCCTGATCACCAACGTGCTCTCCCCCTACGGCCCCATCGACATGGTGGTGGGCACCCTGGCCACCGCCATCGCCGCCTTCTGGACCATGAAGATGCCCCGCTGGCAGCTGGCCGGCCTGCCCCCCATCGTGATGAACGCCCTGCTGCTGCCCCCTATGTGGGCCTGGGCGGAGGCGGGCGCGCTCAACAGCGCCTTCTGGGCGGCCTACAGCCTGAACCTGTGGACCTTTGTGGCCGGGGAGGCCGTGGCCTGCTATGTGCTGGGCACCGTGCTGCTCAAGGCGCTGCCCAGGATCGGCTATTTCCGTCCCATGATCCCCGCCGCGCGGCTGTCCTGAGGGGCAGCCGGAACGGGTGTCCGGACCAATTCTGTTGGAGGTTTCTGTTATGAAGGTACGCAAGGCAGTCATCCCCGCCGCCGGGCTGGGCACCCGGATGCTCCCCGCCACCAAGACCGTCCCCAAGGAGATGCTCCCCCTGGTGGACAAGCCGGTGATCCAGTATATCATCGAGGAGGCGGTGGCCGCCGGTATCGAGGACATCCTCATCGTCACCAACCGGGCCAAGTCCGCCATGGACGACTACTTCGACTACTACCCCGAGCTGGAGACCCGTCTGAACCAGGCGGGCAAGGAGAAGGAGCTGTGCGAGGTGCGCCGGGCGGCCGACCTGGCCAACATCTTCTATGTCCGGCAGAAGGAGACCCGGGGCCTGGGCCACGCCATCTGGCGGGCCAAGCGCTTCGTGGGCGACGAGCCCTTCGCCGTGCTGCTGGGGGACGACATCATGAAGGCCAGCGTCCCCGTCACCCGCCAGCTCATCGACGCGGCGGAGAAGTACAGCGCCTCCGCCGTGGGGGTGCAGTACGTGGCCACCGAGGCCATCTCCAAGTACTCCTCGGTGAAGGTCAGCCCGCTGGAGGGCCGGGTGTTCCAGGTGTCCGACATGAACGAGAAGCCCACCCCCGAGCAGATGCTGTCCAACTATGCCATCCTGGGCCGCTACGTGCTCACCCCGGAGATCTTCGACATCCTGGAGAACCTCTCCCCGGGCTACGGCGGCGAGATCCAGCTCACCGACGGGCTCAAGCAGCTGTGCCGCACCAATCCCATGGTGGCGGTGGACTTTGAGGGCCGCCGGTACGACACGGGCAACCTCAACGGCTTCCTGGAGGCCACCATCGACTTTGCCCTGGGCCACCCCCAGACCGGCGACTGGCTGCGCCGGTTCATCCTGGACAAGGCCAAGCATCTGTAACTTTCATCCCCGGAGAGGGGGCGCGGCGCGCGCCCCCTCTTTTTTGCTGCCCGGCCCCGCCTCCGGGGAAAAACCAGGTACTGTTGGCCATCCAATAGACTCTTTTTTCGTTTGCTGCTATGCTGAAACCAAGGGCGGTGCGCCCATCCGGCGCGGCGCCCGGCCGCCGGTCCGCCCGGCATGGCGGCGCGGCGCGCCAGACGGACAGAAAAAGGAGGAACTCGTATGATCATCACCATCGGAGGAGAATACGGCTGCGGCGGAAAGCCCATCGCCGAGAAGGCGGCAGAGCTGCTGGGATACCAGTTCTGCGATGACGAGCTGGTGCTCCAGGCGGTGAAGGACTCCGGCGTGGACATGACGGAGGAGACCTTCCGCTATTTCGACGAGAGCCAGGGCACCGCCTCACTCCAGGAGATCACCCGCCTGAGCGGAGTTCAGAACCAGAACTATCACGGCCTGCTGCACTCCCTGTCTCTGGATGTGCTGCCCCTGGACCGGCGGATGAGCATGGTCCAGGAGAAGGTGGTGCAGCGCTTCGCCCAGCAGGGCAACTGCATCCTGATGGGCCGGTGCGCGGACTACTATCTCCGGGGCCGGACGGACACGGTGCGGGTGTTCATCATCGACGAGATGCCCCAGAGGGTACAGCGGATCATGGATGCTTTCGGTATCGACGAGGAGAGCGCCCGGCGCACCATCCGCAAGGCCGACCGGCGCAGGGCGGACTACTACGCCTTCTTCACCGGCAAGCGATGGGGCGACCGGGAAAACTATGACCTGATCCTCCGGTGCAGCCCGCTGGGGGAGGAGGGCTGCGCCCAGCTGCTGGCCCAGCTGACCAGGCTGAGATCCGGCTCTAACTGACCACCGGCACCCTTCCTGCGGAGCGGGGCGCGTATGCGCCCCGCTCCGTTTTTGCCTTCGCGGCGGACGCCCGGCATTTCCCGCCGTCAGCTCTGTTTTCTCTCTTGTATTTTTCGCGGAAACAGTATACAATAGGTGGACAATGAAGTATTGCGCCTGCAACTCTTTCTGGGCCGGGCTCCCGCCCGCCCAGCGGAAAGGAAGGTATCTCACATGAAGCTCAACTCCGAGAAGGGCGAGATCAACATCACCTCCGAAGTGTTTACCAATATCGCCGGCGTGGCCGCCACCAACTGCTACGGCGTCAAGGGCATGGCCATGCGCTCCAAGACCGACGGTCTGGTCCACCTGCTGCGGCGGGAGTCCATGGGCAAGGGCGTGAAGGTCTACCAGAACGAGGACGGCACCGTCTCCATCGAACTGCACATTATCGTGGAGAACGGGGTCAACCTGGTGGCCGTGTGCCGCTCCATCATGAGCGAGGTGCGCTATGTGGTCACCAAGAACACCGGCGCCCAGGTCAGCGCGGTGGACGTCTTTGTGGACTCCATGGTGATCTGAGCCGGTCCCGACACTCCAAAACAGAAAGGATCCTGACTTTATGAACGTTATGATCGACGGGGTGCGGTTCCGGCAGATGGTCATTCACGGCGCCGCTTCCATCAATGCTGAAAAGCAGCACATCAACGACCTGAACGTCTTCCCGGTGCCCGACGGGGACACCGGCACCAATATGAGCCTGACCATCGGCACCGCCGTGTCCGAGCTGAACCGGAAGGCCCCCGCCACCGTGGGCGACGCCGCCTCGGTCACCGCCAGCGCCCTGCTCCGGGGCGCCCGTGGCAACTCGGGGGTGATCCTCTCCCTCCTTTTCCGGGGCTTCGGCAAGGCGGTGAAGGAGAAGGACAGCATCGACGGGCGCGACTTCGCCATCGCCCTGGACTACGGCGTGGCCGCCGCCTACAAGGCGGTGATGAAACCCGCCGAGGGCACCATCCTCACCGTCTCCCGCCTGGCCGCCGCCGCAGCGGCCGCCGCCGCCCGGGAGAATGCGGGGATCGAATACGTGCTGGAAGCCGCCATCCGGGAGGGACATATCGCTTTGGACGATACCATCAATCAAAACCCGGTGCTGAAAAAGGCCGGGGTCGTGGACGCGGGGGGCAAGGGCTTCCTCATCATCCTCCAGGGCATGCTGGACGAGCTGCGGGGCATCCCCGCGCCCCAGGTGGAGGAGGAGAGCCAGGCCCAGGAAAAGGCTGACTTCGCCGCCCTCACCGACGAGGAGATCACCTTCACCTTCGACACCGTGTTCATCGTGCGCAAGACGGCCAGCACCGATCTGGACGCCTTCCGCGCCTATCTCAACAGCATCGGCGACAGCCTGGTCATCGGCGAGGACGACGAGGCCTTCAAGGTCCACGTCCACACCGACATCCCCGGCGCCGCCCTCACCGAGGCTCAGAAGTACGGCACCCTGGAGCTGGCCAAGATCGAGAACATGCGCACCCAGTACGAGGACATGGCCGCCGGCCGCGCCCCCCAGTCCACCGACGACCTGGACATGGCGGAGGCCGAGCTGGAGTCCGCCGGGCAGACTCAGGCAGGTCCCGCCGTTCCCGAGAAGAAGTACGGGTTCGTGGCCGTGTGCGCCGGCGACGGGCTGGCCGCTCTGTTCCGCGACCTGGGGGTGGACGGCGTGGTGGGCGGCGGCCAGACCATGAACCCCTCCACCGAGGACATCCTCCGGGAGATCGACCGCACCCCCGCCGAGGTGGTCTACGTGCTGCCCAACAACAAGAATATCATCATGGCCGCCGAGCAGTGCATCCCCCTGGCGGAGGGCAAGCAGGTCATCGTCCTGCCCTCCCGCACCGTGCCACAGGGCATCTCTGCCATGCTCAGCTTCGACCCCGACGCTGAGACGGAGGACAACACCCAGGCCATGACCCAGGCGCTGGCGGGGGTGCACACCTCCGAGGTGACCTACGCCGCCCGCAACTCCGACTTCGGCGGCTTTGCCATCAAGGAGGGGGACTACCTGGCCCTGAGCGAGGGGCAGCTGTTCGGCACCGACGCAGACCTCTCCGCCCTGCTCACCCAGCTGGCCAAGGACGAACCCCAGCAGCGGGCCGAGTTCGTCACCATCTACTACGGCGCAGACGTCACCGAGGAGCAGGCTGCCCAGGCCCTGGAGCTGTTCACCGCCGCCTGTCCCAACGCGGAGGTCTCCCTCCTGCCCGGCGGTCAGCCCGTCTACTATTATATGATCTCCGCGGAGTGACCCTCCCGGATCAGAAAAGGCCCGTGTCCAAAGGACACGGGCCTTTTGTCGTGCGGATTTTCCGGAAAGAAGTCTGCCGTGTGGTGCCGGGGAGCGCTCAGTACCCGCTCCGTTCCCGTCTCACGGTGGCCCCCAGGACGGCGCCCAGCAGGGAGAAGCAGAAGCCGATGGGGAGCAGGGGCCAATCGCTCATGTTGGAGCACAGACGGGCCAGGGGGAGAAAGACCAGCAGGAGCAGTGCGCAGGCCGGGGGATACAGGGGGCAGAAGCCGTGCCGCCGGGCCAGGGAGAAGGCGGAGCAGAGGGTGCCCACGGGCAGCAGCAGCCAGGGGTAGAGCATCCCGGACAGAAGGGGGACGTCCGCCGGGTCCAGCAGCCGCAGCGCCAGGGGCAGGATCAGGCACAGCAGAGCGGCGAAGGGGAGGTAGGGCAGGGTCTCCCGCCATTTCAGGGGGGAGGGGGCGGGGGCGAGGCCCAGCTTTTCCCGGATGACCTCCGCCTCGGCGTACCAGCCCACCCAGCGGCCCAGCCAGATCAGCGCGTAGACCGCCGCCAGCAGCACCAGGTAGACAGCCATGGCCCCCCAGGACCAGGCCCAGCCCAGCAGGGTGCAGGTCAGGGTGAGCAGGGCGGCGGTGGCGGCGAAGTGGCACAGGGAACGCCGGACCAGGGAGGGGCCGCTGTCGGCGAAGGGCAGGGTGGCCACCCCCGCCGCGGCCCCCAGGGCGAAGTACAGCAGCAGCTGGACTGCGAGGGCCAGGGTGTGGGAGCCTGTCAGCCGCTCCAGATCATAGCTGACCAGCTGGAAGGGGGTGTGGAAACCCATGGCGATCAGCCCGCCGTTGACCAGATCGTTGAACAGCCCTCCCAACGGGATGAGGACGGCAAGCCCCACGAGTCCGCCCGCCAGGATGCGGGCCAGCCACTGCTTCTGTCTGCGGGTCATAAAACTCCCTCCTTCATAGGCCGATGGCCTCCTTGATCTTCTTCACATACCGCCGGGAGACATAGCACACCGTGCCCCCGGCCAGAGTGATCCGGATGGTGCCCGCCAGGGTCAGGTCCAGGGCGGTCACCCTGCGCAGGTTGACGATCTCCGACTGGGAGATGCGCACGAAAGCGTGCCGGTCCAGCCGGGCCTCCAGCTCGTAGAGCCGCTCCCGCAGGTCGTATACCCCGTCCTCGGTCTGTGCCCGCACGCCTTTGTCCTCGCCGTAGCAGCGCAGCAGCGCCTCCTCCCGGATGGGGAAGGCGGAGCCCTCCCGCCAGCCGATCAGGGGGGCGTCCCCCTCCAGCCGGGCGGCCAGGGCGCGGATCTCGTCGGTGAGGGCGGGGGCGGTGAGGGCCACCTCCGGCTCCCCGCAGTTGGGGTCGATGCGCACGGTCACCTTCATCTCCCATCCCTCCTTTCAGCCCCACTATAACGGAAAAAGGGCCGCCTGTCCATGCTTTTCGGACAGGCGGCCCTGTGGGGCAGATCTTTGGTCAGATCACTGCTCGTCGGAAAAGAAGAACAGCTCCTCCACCGTCACTTCAAAGACCCGAGCCAGGTCCATAGCCAGCTTGAGAGAGGGATTGTACTGTCCCTTCTCCAGCCGCCCGATGGTCTCTCGCCGCACCCCCACCAGGGCGGCCAGACCCGCCTGATCCAGCCCCCTGGCCTGGCGGTATTCTCGCAGCTTGGTGACCAGCTTCATGCGGAAAACCTCTCATAACCCAGAAACAGAAGATCCCGTGCCAGACAGACCCCGGCAAACAGGGCCAAGATATCTCCCCGGTCCAGAGTGACGCTCCACCCGTCTTTGGAGAAGAAGAGCGCTGCTCCCAGCACCAGGAAAAACAGGGTAAACAGGGCGGCGTCCGTCCTGCGCTCATTCCGGGCGGAACGCTCGTCTCCTTTCTCGGTGAACAGCCCCAGGCTGGTGATGATGACCGTCACCCCCATCACTGCCAGCACCGCCGCCAGCCCCAGCCGGAGAGGGAGAGGAAGCAGCTGCTTCACCGGAAACTGCCGGGCACACAGGCCGGCAGCCAGAATCACGGCCCAGCAAAGGGCGCCCAGCTGGCGGCTGCGGGTAAGGGAAAGACACTTTGCGCGTTTCATGGTGGACCTCCTATGTGATGTATTTGTATCTTGCGTGAGAAATATATCACATAAGAAGACAGGCGTCAAGAGAAATGTGAGAAAAATATCACATTAGTGTCGTCCTGTCAGGAGATCGCCTCGGCGCCTACCTCATAGCTCCAGCTGCCATCCTCCTGCAGCTGCGCGGTGCAGTCCGAGTAGAAGTAAGCCCCCAGGCCGGAGCGCCAGATCTGGGCGTCAAAGGTGTCTTCCGCGCTGCCGGTGAGGGAGAAGAACACCCCGTCCTCCCAGTACAGCGCCTCGCCGTCGATGTAGCCCTCCTCCACCAGTTCCTCCCAGGTGCCGGAGACCGGGAAGCTGCCGTGGGCGCTGCCGAAGGCCCAGATGAGGGCGGACTTTTCGCTCTCGCTCAGATCGGTCAGCCCGGACAGGTCCAGGCCGATCTGCTCGGTGCCGCTGCGCAGGCCCTCATTTTGATCCCACAGGTCCTCCAGCACCTGGAGATACAGCCCGCAGCGGTCGTCCCGCTGGGTCTCGGTGTGCTCCACCCTGGTGACGCCGCCGAACCGGGCGGGATAGGTTTCCAGCACTGTGTCGTAGTACACATTGATCAGTTCCCCATTTTCCACCGGCGCGTCCAGGGTCAGCTCCTGGGTATTCAGCACATAGACCTCACCGGCTTGCCCCTCATTGGTGGCCAGCACCAGCTGTCCGGTTTCCGCTCCGGCAACCACCCGGAAAGTGGCAAACCACGGGGGGCCGTCTACCAGTTGGGCCTCCGGCGCGCCGGAACTCTGAGCAGGGTCGGATGCCGGGCCGCATCCTGTCAGCAGGGCCAAACTCACCAGCAGTCCGGCCAGAGGGATTTGAATGTGTTTCATTTCCAAACCTCCTTTACCCCAAAAGCGCGGGAAGTACTTCTGCCGGATTAGACGGGAAGGGGAGGAAAAAAGTTCCCGAAATCGTCGTAAAGGGGGTTGACAGGAGGGAGGGAAGGGGCTATGATGTGGCCGTACCGGTAGGTAAGGCTACCGCAGGGATATGGATCGCTGCCGCAAAAGGATGGAGACATCCTTCGCTGGTGTGAACAGGTCCTGTCGAATCCAAGGCAGGACATAACGCGATTTCACCGCCCTGCGGAGTTAAAGCTCGGACGGTGACGCGAAGCAGACAGAGAAAAGTCGTGCGCCGCCGGGCGTACGGCTTTTTTGCGTTTACGGAAAGGCAGGTGACGGGAATGGAGACTGGCTGTGAACGAAGAAGACGCGGCCCCGGCGGGCCGGCAGGGACCGGCGGGCATCCTTCCCGTCCCGGCTGAACCAGGCCGGCCGGTCAGGGCCTCCAGATCAGACAAAGGAGGGTACTGACCATGAGGAACAATACGATTTTCCAGGAGAAGAACCATACTGTTTTCGCCCCCGACCGGGTGGGGGCGCTGATGCTCCCCCGGCCGGAGACCTTTGCCCCGGACCGGACGGTGGACCAGGTGATCGCCCGGCTGCGGGAGATGGGGGAGGGGGAGCGACGGGTAGAGCGCTGCTATGTGACCGATGACAAGGGCCGCCTGCTGGGCCAGGCGTCCTTCCGCCGGCTGGTGCTGGCGGCGGGCGAAGCTCCCATGGGGACGGTGATGAAGCCCCCCTTCCTCACCGTCTGCCCGGAGGACGACCGGGAGACCGCCGCCCAGATGATGGAGCAGTTCGACCTGCTGGAGCTTCCCGTGGTGGACGGGCGCAACCGGCTGGTGGGGCTGGTGACGGCGGACGACGCCATGGCGGTGCTCCAGGACGAGGCCACCGAGGACATGGAGCGCATGGCCGCCATGGCCCCCTCGGAGACCCCCTATCTCCAGACCCGGGTGGTCACCATCTTCCGCAGCCGCATCCTGTGGCTGCTGCTGCTCATGCTGTCCGCCACCTTCACCGGCGCCATCATCAGCGGCTACGAGGACGCCCTGGCCGCCCAGGTGGCCCTCACCGCCTTCATCCCCATGCTCATGGACACCGGCGGCAACTGCGGCAGCCAGTCCTCCGTCACCGTCATCCGGGGGCTGTCCCTGGGGGAGATCCATCTGTCCGACTGGGCGCGGGTGTGCGCCAAGGAGGGGGCGGTGGCCCTGCTGTGCGGCGGGGTGCTGGGGGCGGTGACCCTGCTGCGCATCCTGCTGCTCAACCATCTGAGCCTGGCGGTGGCTGCCACGGTGGCCCTCACCCTGGTGCTCACCGTACTCATCTCCAAGCTGATGGGCTGCCTGCTCCCGCTGGCCGCACGCCGTGCGGGGCTGGACCCCGCCGTGATGGCAGGGCCTCTCATCACCACCGTGGTGGACGCCGCCGCCCTGCTGATCTATTTCCGGACGGCAACCCTGCTGCTCGGCCTGTGAAAAGGGCAGACTCCCTCTTGACAGGGCGGGCGGCACAGACTAAAATAAAGATGCGATTAGAAAGATAAAAATTTGTTTAGAAGGTGAGAGGATGACCCAGCGGGAGCGGCAGATCCTGCGGTGGATCGAGGAAAACCCCATGATCTCCCAGCAGGAGCTGGCCGACCGGGCGGGAATCACCCGCTCGTCGGTGGGAGTGCATATCTCCAACCTGATGAAGAAGGGGCACATCGCCGGAAAGGGCTATATCGTGCGCACCGCGCCCTATGCCGTGGTGGTGGGGGGCGTGAACCTGGATATCGGGGGCAGGCCCGCAGGGGAGCTGGTGATGGCCGACTCCAACCCCGGCCGGGTGCGGATGAGCCTGGGAGGCGTGGGGCGGAACATTGCCCACAATCTGAGCCTGCTGGGGGTGGACGTGCGGCTGCTCACCGCCTTCGGGGACGACCTGAACGCCCAGCGCATCGCCGCCAGCTGCGGCGAGCTGGGCATCGACATCAGCGGGAGCCTGACGGTGCCCGGCGGCGTGACCTCCACCTATCTCTTTCTCACCGACGGGCGGGGGGACATGGCGGCGGCGGTGTCCGACATGGAGATCTATGAGCATGTGACCCCCGCCTTTCTCCAGAGCCGGGCCGCCCTGCTGCGCAGCGCACAGCTGATCGTGGTGGACACCAACATCCCTGCGGAATCCATCCGCTGGCTGTGCGAGAACGCGGGGGTGCCCGTCTTCGCCGACCCGGTGTCCACCGCCAAGGCGGAGCAGCTGCGCCCCGTGCTGGGCAGACTGCACACCCTCAAGCCCAACCGGCTGGAGGCGGAGCTGCTGTCCGGAGTGGCCATCACCGACGAGGCGAGCCTGAACGCCGCAGCGGACGCGCTGCTCTCCACCGGCCTGCGCCGGGTCTTCCTCAGCCTGGGGGGAGACGGCATGCTGGCCGCCGACCACAGCGGGCGGGTGCGGCTTGCCTGCCTGCCCGGGGAGATGGTGAACACCACCGGCTGCGGCGACGCGGCCATGGCGGCCATCGCCTGGGCCTACCTGGAGGGCACCGTCCTGGAGGACACCGCCCGGGCGGCCCTGGCCGCCGGGGCCATTGCCATGGAGCACCCCGAGACCATCAACCCCGGCCTGAACGCCCGGACGCTCCGGGACCGGATGGGGAGCCGCTGAAGAGGAACGGAGAAGCGGTTGAGGATACAATACATCATAATGGAGTTGGAGGAACGATCATGAATCTCAACAAGTACCTGGACATTTCCCCTGAGGTGGCCTGTGCCCTGCGGGACGACCGGCCGGTGGTGGCGCTGGAGTCCACCATCATCTCCCACGGCATGCCCTATCCCCAGAACGTGGAGACGGCGCTGAAGGTGGAGCAGATCATCCGGGACAACGGCGCGGTGCCCGCCACCATCGCCATCATCGGCGGACGGCTGAAGGCGGGCCTGACGCCGGAGGAGATCGAGTACCTGGGCAAGCAGGGCAGCGCAGTGGCCAAGGCCAGCCGCCGGGACCTGGCGGTGCTGGCGGCCCGGGGGGCCGACGGGGCCACCACCGTCACCACCACCATGATCATCGCCAACATGGCGGGCATCCAGGTGTTTGCCACCGGCGGCATCGGCGGGGTGCACCGGGGGGCCCAGACCACCATGGACATCTCCGCCGACCTGGAGGAGCTGGCCCACACCCCGGTGATGGTGGTGTGCGCGGGCGCCAAGTCCATCCTGGACCTGGGGCTGACCCTGGAGTATCTGGAGACCCACGGCGTGCCCGTCATCGGCTACGGCACCGACGAGCTGCCCGCCTTCTACACCCGCACCAGCGGCTTCAAGGTGGACTACCGCATGGACAGCCCCGAGGAGCTGGCGGCGGCCTTCCGCACCGCCCGGGAGCTGAACCTGCGGGGCGGCATGCTGGTGACCAATCCCATCCCGGAGGAGTACTCCATGGACCCCGCCGTCATCAACAAGGCCATTGACGAGGCCGTCGCCCAGGCGGAGGCCCAGGGCATCCACGGCAAGGCCACCACCCCCTTCCTGCTGGCCAAGGTGAAGGAGCTGACCGGGGGCGACAGTCTGGACAGCAATATCCAGCTGGTGTTCAACAACGCCCGGCTGGCTGCCCGCACCGCCGTCGCTCTGAAGGAGCAGGCATGAGCAAGAAAGTGGGGGTGGACCTTGCCCGGTGCGTGGGCTGCGGAGCCTGCGTCGCCGCCTGTCCTCTGGGCGTGCTGAGCCTGGAGGAGGGGAAGGCCGCCGTGAACCCCCGGCGGCACTGCCTGGAGTGCCTGCACTGCGCCGCCGCCTGTCCCGCCCGGGCCATCACCTGGGAGGGGCTGACAGAGGGTGAGCTCTATGCCCCCATGCCGGAGGACGAGGTGGAGCGCCTGGTGCGCACCCGCCGCTCCACCCGGCATTTCCGGCCCGACTGCCCGGACCGGGCGCTGCTGCGCCGGGTGCTGGACGGCGCGGAATATGCCCCCAGCGGCAAGAATGAGCACCTCAACCGCTGGACGGTGGTGCTGGGGAAGGAGAAGACGGACGCCCTCATCCCCCATGTGCTGGCCTGGGGGGAGGCCAACGGACGCCCGGAGCTGAAGATCCAGCTGGGGCGGGGGCAGAACATGATCACCTGCAACGCCCCCTGCGCCATCGTGGGCCATATCCCCGCCGGGGCCAGCAACCCGGAGCTGGATGTGGCCATCGCCATGGCCACAGCGGAGCTGCTGCTGTGCCGGGCGGGGCTGTCCGCCTGCTGGGGCGGATACCTCAGACGGGCCATCCAGGCTGCCCCGGAGCTGCGGCAGCTGCTGGATATCCCAGAGGGCAATGTGGTGACCGGAGTGCTGCTGGTGGGCTGGGCGGACCGGGAGCGGTATGTCAACGTCCCCTGGCGCAAGCCGGCGGACATCACCTGGGTCTGAGACAGACAAGGACGGACGGGAATGCTCCCGTCCGTCCTTTTTGCATGCATCCCGGGGTCACAGGGTGGCGGCCACCATGGCCCACACCTGCTCCGCTGTCAGCCCCTGGCAGTCGTAGCGCACCAGCGCGCCGTTTTCGTGGAGCACCTGGAAGGAGAAGGACAGGCTGCCGCTGTCCCCCCGGTCGTCCCGGAGCAGGGCCCGGGCCTGCACCACCGGAAGCCCCATATCGGCGGCCCGGAAGGTGGGACAGGAGATGGTGCTTTGATATTCCTCCGGCACGCTGTCGCACCAGGGGATGGAATATAGCCTCAGGTCGTAGCTTTCAGGGCGGTCCGGATCCACCGGCTGTTCCCCGCCGGACAAGGCGGACCCGCCCTCTGGCAGACTGACGGAGAGGAGCACGTCGTCCAGCCCCCGGCTCCAGTGGACCCAGAGCCGGTGCTCCGTCCCCTCCCGCCAGGTCAGCCCGCCGTGGAAGTCCCCGTAGCCCGCCGGGGCCGACTGGGGAAGGTAGGGGGCGAAGGTGGCCTCCCGGAGAGCGTCATCCAGGCTGCCGAAGTTCTCCTCCCGCCAGCCGGGCACCTCGCCGCTCTCCAGCAGATGAGCAAGGCTCAGCCCTTTGGTTTCGCCGCAAGCCCAGCCCAGAAACAGGTCGCTGAGCAGGCTGTCTCCCCCCTCAGGGACGGCGAAGCGGGCACGCACGCCCACCCCGTGGGCCACGAAGGCGCTTTCATAGACGATCTCGCCTTGCCGGACGGTGCGCCAGCCCGCCACCTCCCACCGGGAGGACAGCACCTGGCTGGTCTCTGCCCCCTGGGGGATCTCACAGGCGGGGGGCAGCTGGTCCGGGGCCAGGTCGATGGAGAACCGGCGCCCGTCGGGGTGTTCCCCCCACAGCAGGGCCAGCTGGAGCCGGCCCTCCCCGTCGTACCAGGCCCGGCCCGCCAGGGTGAACCCGTTCCAAAAGAGGGACCAGGGCACGCTGTCCGCCCCCTCGGGCACCTCCCCTCCCCACAGCAGCAGGCTGATCTGCTCCTCGGTCAGGTCCAGCGAGAAGGCGCCCGCGGGGAAGCAGAGCGCGCTGTCCGCTTCCACACCGGACAGCAGGGGATAGCCGATGGCCGGGACGGCGAAGAACATCTGCGCCCCCTCCGGGCTGTCCCCCTCTACCAGAAAGCCGTGGAAGTCGGGCCCGGCCTGACCGCCGCCGGAGGGGGAGGGGTCTGCCGGGACCGTCTGGAGGGGGCCGGGAGCCTCGCCGGGGGATGCCGGCTGCCACAGAGCGGCGCCCAGGATCAGGGCGCAGCAGGCCGCCAGGGCGGCAGGCCGGGCCCAGCCCGGACGGCGGGCGGGGGCCCTGTTCAGCGCCAGCAGCCGTGCGTGCAGGCCGGGGCTGACCTGCTGGCGGTCCATATAGGTGCGGTAGTGGTTCATGGTTCCTCCTTTTCCGTCATCAGCGTGCGCAGCTTCTCCCTGGCCCGGCACAGACGGGAGCGCACGCTTCCCTGGGTCAGGCCGGTGAGGGAGGCGATCTCGGCCGCGGACAGTCCCTCATAGTAAAACAGATGGAGGACGAGCCGGTCCCCGGCCGGGAGGAGCATCAGCTCCTCCACCTCCTGCCGCTCCTCCGGGCCGGGGGCGGGCAGTGTGTCGGGCAGCGCCGTCCTGCGTCGCCGCCAGGGGGAGCGCAGGCGGCTTTTGCAGCCGTTCACCGTCACCTTCAGCAGCCAGTTGGCCTGGTGCCGGGGGCCGGGCGCTTCTCCAGATACTTCAGGAAGGCGTCCTGCACCGCGTCTTCCGCCTCCCCGGGATCGCCCAGGATGGCCAGGGCCGCCCGGTACATCCGGTCTTCATTGCCGCGGACCAGCCGCTCCCAGTCCTCCGCCTGGATCAGCGAAACGCTCATGGACATCCCTCCCTTCCACCTATCATACGCTTTTCGGGGGCAAAACGCTGCATGGGGGAGAAAAAACAGGATAAAAGGACGCGGCCGGAGAACAAAAAACAGCGGCGGGACCTCATGGGGTCCCGCCGCTGCGTTCTGCCGGGAAGGGGGATCAGTCCACGCCCACCATGACGGAGGTGGCCTTCACCACGGCGTAAGCCTCGCCGCCCACCTTCAGGCCCAGCTCCTTGATGGAGGTCATGGAGATGGTGGCGCTGACCACGTTGCCGCCGCCGATGTCGATCTTGACGATGCCGTTCACGGCGCCCTCCTGGATCTCCACCACGGTGCCCTTGAACTGATTTCTCGCGCTGAGTTTCATAGTCTGTTTCCTCCTGCACATTTCTTAGAATGGCAGTAGGATATCACAGCTTGGACCGTTTTGCAATTGGAAATCCAAAAAAACGGGGATTTGTAAAAATTGGATGGATTTCCATGGGAGAGGGGACTCACGCCGGGGGCTGGTCCGGCTGGCCGGGCTGACGCCGGTCCAGCCGGATGACCAGGGCGGTGCGGTCGTCGGGGGCGGCGTCCTCCGGGACGGAGGAGACCAGCTGCAGGGCCAGCTCCCGGGGACTGCCCCCCTGGAAGCCGGCCAGCAGGTCCCTCACCCACTGGTCGGAGCCGCCGCCGGCGATGCCGTCGCTGGCCAGCAGTACGCAGTCGCCCACCTCCAGCCGGAAGGGGGTGACGTCGGGGGCGATCCGGTCGCCGTCAGCCAGCCCGGCGGGCAGGGAGCTGCCGGTGATCCGGCTGACCACCGTGCCCTTTTTCAGGTAGGTGGGGGCGGCCCCCAGCTTGTACACCGTGCCCGCGCCGGTGAACAGGTCCAGCCGAAGAAGGTCGATGGTGGTGAAGCCGTACGCCCCGTCCCCCCGGAGGGCCAGGGCGGAGTTGAGGGTCTTGAGCGCGTGCTCCGGTTCCACCCCCGCCTGGAGGAACTGCTCCAGCAGGCGCACCGCCAGGGTGCTCTCCTGCCGGGCCTCGGGGCCGGAGCCCATCCCGTCGCACAGCAGCAGGTAGACCGCCCCGTCGAGGCCTTTGAACCAGGTGCCCGCGTCCCCGCTCACCGGCTGGCCGTCCTTCTGCCGGGCGGCGATGCCGGCGGTGACCATGAGGGGCTCGGCCTGGGCCAGCACCAGGTGCCGGGCACTCTGCCGCTCCAGCCGGAGGGGAAAGCCCAGCAGGGTGGCCAGCTCCGACAGCTGTCCGGGCGCGGCCAGCCTGCCGCAGCCGGAGGACTCCACCTCTGCCCGGAGGTGGCCCGTCTCGTCATAGTAGACGGCGGCCTCCCCCTCCACCCCCAGCTCAGCCATCCGGCGGCGCAGGCGCTTCTCCCGCACCGGGTCGGGGGTCAGCTCCCGGCCCAGCTCCACCGCCGCCGAGGACAGCAGGGCGGACAGCTGGCCGTACTGCCGGCAGACGGCCTCCCGGTTCTCCCGCAGCCGGGCGGCGTACTGCCGCCGGGCGAGCAGGGCGGTCAGCTCCTGATTGACGGCGGCGAGGAAGTCAGAAAAGTGGACGCACCGGCTGGAGAAATAGCCTGGGAAGTCGGTGTTCTCCGCCCGTCCCCGGTCCTGCATGAGCAGCACCGCGTCGTTCAGGGCGTTGAAGGTGGTGACGTAGTCCCGCTCCCAGCACACCCCCCGCAGAGTGCATTTCCGGCACACCCGCTCCGCAGCCCGGTCAAAGATGACTGCGGTGTCCCCGTCGTTGGGGGCCTGGCGGCGGAAGCCCGCGCGCATGGTCTCGCTGAGGGAGCGGAAGGCCTCCGCCGTGTGCTCCAGCCGCTGCCGGGCGTGCTGGCGGAGCTTTTCCGAGGCGGCGGGGGCGGCGGGAGGGGAGAGGAGCAGCCCCAGACGGCGCAGGGGCGCGTCGGGCAGCGCCAGGAAGATCACACAGGCGGCCAGCACCTCGTAGAAAACGGACATTTGAAGTCCGTTCTCCCAGGTCCACAGCACACCCAGCCCGTCAGCCAGGGCAAAGACCAGGGCAGCGGCCGCCCGGGGCTGGCCCCGGAACACCCCGGTCACCAGGCCGGAGAAGCCGTAGGCCATGGAGTAGAAGGGCGGGCCGCCCAGGGCCAGATCCATGGCCAGCCCCGCAGCCACACCGGCGGCCGCCCCCGCCCCCACGCCTCCCTTCCAGGCACAGGCGAGCACGGCGAGCACGGCCAGCAGCCGCCCCAGGGAGAGGGGGCCCACCGTCAGCTGCCCCAGGGAGATCAGCAGGGTCACCCCCAGCACCATCACTCCGGTCAGCTGCCGCACGCTCAGCTCCCCGTCCTCCCCCCGCTGCAGCAGGGCGGGCAGGCCCAGCCGGTAGAACCAGGCTGCGGCTCCGGTGAGCACCAGCTCGGTGAAAAAGAGGACCACGTCCTCAGGTAGCCATCCCGCCTGGGAGAGATAGACAAAGCCGGTGCAGCCGTTCAGGGCGGCGGACACCAGAGGCATGAACCAGCTCCGGGCGTAGAAGCGGGCGTCATAGAAGGCGAAGGCCACGGCAAAGATGAGCACCGCCGCCGCCCCGTAGCGCAGCCCGTCCACGAAGCCCAGGAAGGTGAAGTAGCCCCAGCAGGCCCCCAGCAGGGCGGCAAAGCCGTTGGGCCCCGCCCCCGCCGTCCCCACCATGGACAGGGCGAAGGGCGCCCGGCCGCCGAAGATCTCCGCCCCCGCCAGTACCGCGGAGAGCAGAAAGTAGATCAGACACTCCGCCGCCCGCACCAGGGCCGGGGCCCGCAGCACCAGCCGCCCGCTGTCCCGCAGCTCCCGCCTGGCCCGCTTCACCCGGTTGCGCAACAATTCCTTTGCCGACATCGCTCCAGCCTCCCATGCCGGGGACGCTTGTCCTCCGGCGGATTCTCACGCCCATTATAAGATGGGAGCTGGAAAAAGTTGGTCGAAAGCTCAGGCGCAGGGGAGACAATGGGGCCCGCCGCCCCGGCGGGGGCGGCGGGCCCTGGCAGATCGTCGATGTGAGCCTATTGGCAGCGGGGGGTCGTGCGCGGGGGAGCAGCCGGGGAGCCGGTGCCCGGGAGAGGGCGGCGGCTCAGAGGCCCAGAAACTCCTTCAGGGCCCACAGGTCGTCGGCCACGCATACGTGGGGGAAGGGGGCGAAGTCGGCGGCGGGGGTGGTGCCGTTGAGCACGGCGGCGAAGGGTACCCCGGCGCGCTGGGCGGCGCCGGCGTCCATCACCGTGTCGCCGCAGTAGAGGGCGTGCTCCGGGGCCACATCCAGCCGGTCCAGGGCGCGCAGCAGCCCCTGGGGGTCGGGCTTGGGGGCGGTGACCTCCTCCCCGCCGATGACCAGCCGGAACCAGTGGGCGGCATTCTGCCGCTCCAGGATGCGGCGGAGCATATCCGAGCGCTTGGTGGTGACGATGGCGGCGGGGATGCTCCGGGCCTCCAGAGCGTCCAGCAGGGGGGCCGCGCCGGGGAAGAAGCGGGTGGTGGCGGGCTGGAGCTCGTGGGCCCGGTCGATGAACAGGGCGCGGAAGCGGGCACGACGGTCCGGGTCACGGTCGCCGGTGAGCATGGTGTAGCCGTCCTCCAGGGTGTAGCCCACGGTACGGCGCACCGCCTCCCGCTCCGGAGCGGGCCAGCCCAGCCCGGCCAGTCCGGCCTCATAGCCCGCCACGATGGACTCGGTGGCGTCGCCGAGGGTATAGTCAAAGTCAAAAATGACCGCCTGATAGTTCATGATAGGTGTCCTCCGTCCCGATGTGGTGTGATTCAGCATACCACAGCCGGAGGGATTATTCAACCTCGTCCAGCAGGTTGGCCGCTCCATAGCGCAGGCAGCGGCGCAGCCGGTCCTCCCCCCGGCGGAGGGTGCGGCAGACGGTGGATTTGTTCACCCCCAGCTGTTCACTGATCTGGCGCATGTTGAGACCCTGGCTGTAATACATCTGCAGGGCGCGGCGCTGCTTGGGGGTGATGTCCTCCTCCAGGGCGCGCAGCAGGTTGCGCTTGAGACGGCTGAGCTGGGCGGAGTTGTCGGCGGCCATGGCCCGGGCGTAGGCCGCCAGGTCGGCCGAGCGGGCCTGTCCCCGTTTACAGTGTGTACCGGGCATTGCGGCGGTACCCCCTTTCGTAGTAGCGGTCGGTGAGGATGGCCAGGTCTCTGGCCTCCCGCCACATGGCGGAAAGGATGCGGATGCGGTCGTCCAGCAGGGCGCGGTCGGTGCCCTCCGGGGCCTCCCGGCGCAGGCGGGACAGCTGGCCGATGCGCTCGTGGAGGACGTCGGCCTGAAGACGGTATTGTACGGAAAGCTGCTTGAGTGTCATGGATCGGTCTTAACCTCCTGGGCAAGTGCTCCGGCGGCGGCGCAGGCGGGACAGCACAGCCCGCCGGCCCGGCGCAGGATGGGATCGAAGGGGTACAGCTCCCCGCCGCAGAACCGGCAGCGCCCGACAGGGTCGGTGCACTGCACGTCCCGCAGGGGGATGGCGATGAGAGGATACAGCGGCGTCACCTTCTTAAAAAAATTGCGGAAGTGGGGAAGAAATTGCTTGACAGAGGGGTCGGATTCTGCTAAAATAGCATCTGCTGTGGACGAGCGATACGTGCTGGTGTAGCTCAGTTGGTAGAGCAGCTGATTTGTAATCAGCAGGTCGGGGGTTCGAGTCCGTCCACCAGCTCCACAACTTCATATGGAGGAGTTCCCGAGTGGCCAAAGGGGGCAGACTGTAAATCTGTTGCGTTTCGCTTCGGTGGTTCGAATCCACCCTCCTCCCCCAAGTCGCCGCAAGCGTCACATCGCTTGCGGCGACTTTTTTTAAAAGTCACCGCGCGCTCGTTCTGCTGCGGCTCCTTTCCAAACCGCAACCGCTTGCGCTGGGTTGCGGTTTGGTTTAGGCGCGGATCTGCCACCGAACTCTTTTCCGGCCTCCAAAGCGCGGTGACTCCGTCAGGGGTTGCCGTTTTTCGATTTCCTGCCTGCCGGGGGCGTCCCGTTTTTCTTCCCCCCTGTGTCCCGTCCGCTCCGCCCGTCTGGAATGGAGCATATTCCAGACAGGACAGCCCAGCCGCTGGGAGGAACGGCCGGGCGGCGCGGACAGCAGCACCTGGGCAAAGAGTCGAAAAGCCCATGCATAGAACAAATGTTCTATGCATGGGCTTAGCATACTCCTATTCCGGCATTCTGTCAACCACCTTCCGCCGGAAACTTTTTGACGAAAGACCGGGATAAGGGACTTTTTTCCATTTCCCTCGGGTCGGCGGCGCTTCTAGTTGTCACGCCTTCCTCCCCTGGCACCCGGCTCTCTAAGTCCCCCGTCTCCGCCGGCAAACGCTCGGCCCTTCGGCCCTCTCTGGTTTGCCGGCATCCGCTCCGGCCTTGGCTCGCCTGCTTGGGTCGGCGGCGCTTCTAACTCAATAATAAGTCCAGCTCCTCCACCGTCATGCCCGGCTGGAGGGCCATGCTGATGCCGTAGCCGATGACCTTGGACAGATCGGCCACCTGGCTGTCGATATCCTTGGGGGTGACCAGCAGCTCCCGCCCCGCGCCCAGGTCGGGCACCCGGTCGCTGCCCAGCAGGTCGGCGGCCAGGGTCCCCCCCTCCACCACCGTGGGCACACCCAGGGCGATGACTGGCACGCCCAGGCTCTCCCGGTCCAGGCGGAAGCGGTGGTTGCCCACCCCTGAGCCGGGACTGATCCCCGTGTCCGCCAGCTGCACAGTGCGGCACAGCCGCTCCAGGGAACGAGAGGCCAGGGCGTCCACGGCAATAACGCAGGCGGGATGGATCTTCTGGCACACCGCCCGCACCACCTCCCCGCTCTCCACCCCGGTATTTCCCAGTACCTCGGCGGCCAGGGAGGCCACCGGGCGCAGGTGGACGAAGTGCTCGGGCATCTGGGCCACCAGATGACGGGTGACCAGGACCTTTTCATGGACCTTGGGCCCCACGGCGTCTGGGGTGATGGCCCGGTTGCCCAGCCCCGCCACCAGCACCAGCCCCTCCTGGGGCACCTGCCGCAGCAGGCTGCTCAGCTCCCCCGCCACCGCCCGGACCGCCCGGTCGAACACTCCCTCCGCCCGGCCTGCCAGCCCGTCCAGGGTCAGGGTCACATAGCAGCCCACGGGCTTGCCCAAGGTGCGCTCTCCCTCCCCGTCCAGCACCCGGATGGTGGTCACCGGGAAGCCCTCCCGCTCCCCCTCGCTGGCCTCCACGCCGGGCAGGCGGTCGGTCTCTCCCGCCCCCTCCTGCCACAGCTCCCGGCTCTCCATGGCCAGGTCGGTCCGTCTCTGCTTCATGGCGCTCCCCCATATCTTGTAGGACCTCCGTCCTTTTTTCCTAGTTTTAGCGCTGCAAAAAAAACTATCCAAATCTCGGGAAAAAAATTAAAAAAACAGTTGATTTTTCTTGGAAGCAATGGTAGAATACATATCTGCACAGGTGAACTGTGCCTAATTTAACGATGAAGATCGGAGGAGGTGTTTGGTTTGCCGAATATCAAGTCTGCCAAGAAGCGCGTACTGGTGTCCCAGACCAAGGCCGCGCAGAACAAGGCCGCGAAGTCCGCGCTG